>CAZZHO010000005.1:0-58261 GCA_964653795.1 uncultured Roseivirgaceae bacterium
TACAAGCCTGACTCATTTTCCATTTCAGAGAAGTTCAAGTCAACGTGCAACTTATCCGTCTCTTCTTTATAAATCTCCTCATCGAAGATATTCTTGATAGTCACCAAATATTTGGTGCCTTCTTCTGTGCCTTCAGGAACTCTCCATCTCACTTTTGCTGCATCTCCTAGAACATCAACTGAACTTGGTAAGATTACTTCAATGGATCCACCAGCGACAGCTCTGGAAACCGCTCCAGTTGTATTCGTCCTGGATCTTAAGCTATTTCCATCCTTTTCATTCATCTTGGCAGCGATGAACTGCGCGTACCTGCTCGCGGCGGAGGTCTTTTTCGTATTGATCTTAGATGCCAAATCAGAAACTTTGTTGGAGCCAGCGACTCTTATCTCAGTTGTCTTACCTGTTTTATGCATCAATCCGACATAGCAATTATCAGAAGTCAATAATTCATCTCCATCAAACAATAAAGAACCCGTCTTCAAAGTCTCTAGAGCACCATCGGCTTTTTTTACCTTGTTTTGGCCTTTATTGGCCAAAACCTTGAAAGTAAATCCCTGGGCCAAAGAAACCTGAACGGTCATCACAAAGGCGCAAAGGATGAACAAAATCTTCTTTTCCATTATTAGTTGCGTTTAGACATTACAAAGTTAAAATAATCGCGTAGTAGTTTAGAGTTTATCTGCGCGGAAGAGAGCTCTACGTCCCTCTTTAGTAAATACATTTTTGATTACACCATAATATACTTCCAAAGCATCCCCAGATAAAGCAATTGCAATAAGGGCAAGACTCAAGTCCATATAATAACTGTACTTGTCAAAAATCTGGATCATCAAGAAATAGAAGACCAACAATTCTAACAACTGAAACAGCTTCGTGGAGCCATCATACCACTTCGGAATTCTTTTATAAACGATGGAGAACAAGAAAACATTTAGCAAACACAGAATAATTGCTGCCGCTATCTGTCCATTATCACTCATCACATCAATAGGATCATCATTTAGGACCATGGATATAATATTCGCATGAATCACACCTCCATACATATCAGGCAATGTCCTTCCCGCATATTTAGAGTTTAAGGGTGTTATGTATTTATCCTCTGTGGAACTACGATCCCCTAAATAATCTCCCAAAAAGCAGAAAATCACAATTCTGCCTTCTATCATGTCAGGGGTGAAATATTCATTGAAAACATCCTCTACATCTAGCGCTGTGTACTTAAATTCATATTTGGTAGCGCCAAAATCTATTATGTTTCCCTCAAAGTTGATCAACTCAACGTCGTTGTTTCTTGCCAGGTATTTATTGGCAGCAGCGGAATCAAGGTAGCTTGCCAACTTCACACCAAGGGCGACATGATGTTCTCCATATATATCCGTCCTTTGAGGCCAAAACTGCCTATTGAACTTAAGTTCGTCCTGATGATCAGCTTTTGCATCCAAATTGGCATGAGCAAAATCTGCGCCTACATTGAACATTGGATCAGATCGGTGAATACTGTCTAGCACGTCATCATCGTTATACAGCATCTGAGTTACCATCACCAAGTTTTCAACCGACTGCAAAGCTCCAGTCAGAATCATATCTTCCAGAGTATCCTTTGGGTTATCAAAAAAAGTATCCATCCCAATAACGGCTGGATTGTACTGACTGATTTTATCCACCATAATACCGATGGATCCGCGTGACTCTGTCCCTATATTTACTAATAATATCCGTTCATCAGCAATTGGATCCTCTCGGAACTGAGAAAACACAATATCAGTTACTTGGTAATCACCGAGTGCATCTGCAATCGGATCGAAAATATCAAATACTTTAAAGGCCGACATAGAGTCAAAAGCCTTCATCAAAGTGAATATGAATAAGGTGCCTAATAGGGTATCAAGCCAAAGTTTTTTTATCGTTCTCATTAGGAAGGTTGTGGCGAATGTTTTCCGATAAATTTACTTGTAATTAATATCCAATCCGCAAAACGAGTAAGGCGAATAAGTATAATCTAATTTTTTATTGAAATTACTATATTCTTACTTAATAAGGTTGGCTAATCATCTATTATTCGTTGAATGTCACTAAATCGTCTACGAAGTGCAACTGAAATAGCGCAGGAGCTCAGAAGTGGGAACCGCATTGCGCTGGGTAGGGCCATTACTTTAGTGGAAAGTAACTCCAGCAAAGACCTCTCTCTTTCAAGTGAATTGATTGACTCTATTTTGCCAAATAGCGGTAATAGTATCAGAATAGGAATTACGGGGGCACCTGGTGTAGGTAAAAGCACTTTCATCGAGAGTTTTGGAATGCACCTGATTGAATTAGGAAAAAAAGTTGCAGTGCTTTCCATTGATCCCTCCAGCTCTGTTTCCTCTGGCAGTATCCTTGGTGATAAGACCCGAATGAACAACCTTTCAAGAAATGCCAAGGCATTTATCAGACCAAGTGCAGCTGGAGATAGCCTGGGGGGTGTCAATTCCAAGACCAGAGAAACCATTTACCTCTGTGAAGCAGCAGGCTTTGATGTGATCATAGTGGAAACCGTGGGGGTAGGTCAATCCGAAACTAATGTGAAAGGCATGGTCGATTTTTTCCTAATGCTGGCGATCGCAGGTGCAGGAGATGAGCTGCAGGGGATCAAAAGAGGCATCATGGAGATGGCTGATGCCGTGGCAGTCAACAAGGCTGATGGCAGCAACCTCCCCAAAAGTAAGTTAGCAGCTAAGTCATTTGGACAAGCTTTACATCTATTCCCCCCAACCGCCAATCAGTGGAGTCCACAGGTCAAAACTTGTTCTGCTCTTGAGAATGAAGGAATTGATGATCTATGGGAAATGATCCTGCAGTATGAAGCATTAACAAAAAAGAATGGCTTTTTTGAACTAAACAGATCCAGGCAGAATGTCGAATGGTTCAGATCAGCAATCAAAGGGTATATGGAAGTGCTATTCTTTAAGGATGAAAATAGAAAAACCCTAATGGATGATCTTGAAAAGGAAATCTTAGCAGGCAAACTCTCGGTGAGGTCGGCTCTGGATCAGATTCAAAATACGTGAGGTGATGTCTATGTGACATCACCTCGGGAATCCTTTAGAAAAATAAGAAGCCATTTGGCCCCACACCAGTAGCAAAGCTAGCAATCTCCTCACCTGTGGTACTATAAATAAATGCTGTTCCTGTAGACTGGAAGGAGTTATTATCACCTACATAAATCTGACCAGATTCTGGATTTACCGAAATACCATACAAGGCGACACCTCCCTCGAGGAAAGTAGTTTCCTCGGGCGTATCCTGACTTAAATCGATACTGAAGACGGTAGTCTGGCCGGTAAAGCTCGAATTGCCTGTTCCCAAATAATAAACAACATTCAGGTCTGTATCCAGTGCCATTTTTTCATTGAATCCTGATGTACTAAGCCCATCCAATAATGTCACAACTCTATTCTCGGAATCCACCTTTATCAAGCTTCCACCGGTACATAGAGCTAAAATGTCACCTGAAGCGTCTACTGCCATTTCTGAAGGCCCAAAAGGCGTTTCAATGGTAGATACACTATTATCAACCACATCTATGAAAGAAATAAAAGAAGCAGCCTCATGCGATACGTATAAACCAGCGGTGGTAGAAATGATGTCCTGCGGCCTGGCCGATAGCATAATGGAGTCCGTAACCTCCTCAGTACTTAAGTTCAATACAGCAACGTAGCTGTCAGGGCTATCTCCAAATGCGGTTGAAATATCTCCCCAATTGGTAACGTAACCCGTAGAACCAAGGACCGCAATATCAATAGGGTTGTCCAAACCACTGGAGATGGATGCAGAGGTTGAAAAGCCATTGATTACATCAACCTTATCAGGAGCATTCCCAACGAGATACAATGTGCCTCCAAATACTCTCACATTCTGCACAGTAGCCTCTGCTTCATATACACCCTGCACAACTTCTCCTGATCTGATATCAACGCTGGAGATAGAGCCATTTGCCTGGGCAAAATTCCCTTCATTGATGACATAGGCTACAGGAATATCCAGATCGGTTATGGTAATACTCAAACCCACTTGCCCTATAAGGCCATCTAAATCCGTAACAGTAATCGTCAAGATGGCTGATTCATTGGCCGTACTACCAGCGGTGAACGCAACTGAGAGCTGTCCAAAAGTTGTTCCAGCTCCTTGCACTTCTACTATTTCAGCCTGGCCGCTGCCAGTCACTGCCAAACTAATATCATCTTCCTCAAAACTATTTGGAGCATCAATAGAAAGGACTAACGTATTAGTACTATCTGGTTTGACAGCAGTGTCTCCGGATATTAGATTGACTAATGGCGCTTGAAGAGCTGCATTGTCGTCATCGCCACAGCTTTGGAGAAAGCAGCTGATAATCGGTATAGCGATGAAGGTTAAAAATTTCCGCTTATTCATAAGAAAGTATATGTGATTTTTAAATTGATATTATAATTGATTCCAGGCATGGCCCTGTTCTCATAGCTTTCATAGTCCTCATTGGTAATATTTCTTACATCTCCAGCAACATCAACTTGCAAAGGCCTTATACTGAATGATTTACTAAAAGAAAGATTGTAAAGAATATACTCGGGCAATGGCGTCAGCTCATTGTTGGCTTCCGTGAATCGTTGGCCGACCAGACTTCTGACACCCCTCAACTGCCACCCATAAAATGCAATGCCTATAGATGTCAGAGAAATATGTGTAGGAGTAAATGCCAGTTGCTTGCCAAAAGACCTATCGTTTTCTCCAAGATTGATTCGATTGATCGCTTCACTTTTTGTGCCCTGATAAGATATATCCAGCAGGATTTTCTCTACTGGAGTCAATTCTAACCCAAACTCATACTCAATACCTCTTGCTCTTACACTTTCCAGATTCTGGGGAAACCAAAAAGAATTGATTCTCCCTTCCTCATCCATCTCCCTGCCACCGGGGGTCCAAACAATCCAGTTAGAAACCTCATTCCAGTAGGTGCTGGCTTGAGCATTAATTATCAGAAGGCCCAACTCGTAGCTTGACTCAATGCCAAAATCCGCATTCAAAGAAGTCTCGGCTTGCAAATCTTCATTGCCTCCAGGATTCCAAAATCTGTCATTGAGTGTTGGTAGTCTGAAGCTGCGACCCATTTGACCTTCAACTTGCATGTTCAGCCTGTTAGAAAAAGGTTGCCACCTGGAAATAAAGGTTGGTGCAATTGGTCTTAATCTTCCATCGACTAATGGTTGCCGGACATTGAGTAAAGTCGAGAAACTCTTAGACCAACTATTCGATAGTAAACTAAAAACATCTGTTCTTGACTCCAGAGAATTCTTATCAATAGAAGAGCCCTGCACTTGCAGAAATGAATTATTAATTCCACCTACCCAGTGGAAGCTATTCCAAAAAGATGTCTCAATCTGGGCTCTAGCATAGTATTGGTTTACTATTAAAGGGTCATTTTCATTGAATATCTGAAAATCCCTTGTGTAGGCAACAGCGGCTTCCTGAGTCCATTTATCAGTATTTCGGACATATTGCAATGACAGCCTGGTGTTTTTATCAAACAATTTGTCATCACTACTAAAGTCATTTCGAGATGGCTGAATCTGTCGATCATTCTCCACCATCCATAAGCTGAAGTGTAGTAATGATCTATCATTTACCAACCATCCAACCTCTTGAAAAATATTATAGGCTTTGAACTCAGCATTCCTCTGTTGTATCTCTTCACCGCGACTATCGTAAGTGAAGTCATTATCTGCGGACAACCATCCCACTTTGCTTGTAATTGCGAAGCGCTCATTACCCCATTGGCCATCTACTGAAGATTCCTGGAAACCAAAGCTTCCAATCGACTGCCCTATGGATATTGAAGGCTTCTGATTGAAACTTGGAATACTTGTAAAATTGATGGACCCGCCAATAGCTCCGTTGCCGTACAAAGCGGAGGCCGCACCTTTATTCAATGCAATTCGGCTAGCACCAGCACTGCTGATAAGGTTCAAGTCTACCTGACCGTTTGTAAAGGAATTCAAAGGAATACCCTGCCATAAAACCGCAGTTCTGGATGCTCCTAATCCTCGCAGATTGATAGATGCCAATTGACCTCTGGCCCCATATTCATTGATAGGGATGGCTGTTTGAAGCCTAAGGGTACTGTTGAGATCAGTCAAAATCTCACTAGCAGAGAGGTCTGTTCTCAATTGAGTGGCGCCATAGTCATCCTCATCAATTCCGGATACCACCACCTCATCCAGAAACAGTGTATCTACCGCCATATCCTGACCATTTATTTGGCAAGACAACAAACATGTGAGGACTAGCAGTCCAGCTTTTTGAAATATTAGTTTCATTCTACTTGCCTTTGCCTCTCTTCACCCGAGAAAGGGAAACGCTCAATTGCTTAAGCACATGGCAGGTCTCCTGGCTTTTTCGTGTCTGTTACCTTCCCATTTCAATTGAAACAGTGGCTAGAATTGAACAAACACCCTTTCGGTATTGAAAATTACAGTTGCGGGGACAGCCTCGGGATTACACCGAGTTCCCTTTTAAGCCAATGAGGAGCCTCCTCACTAGCACCATATGGAAGCAAAAGTATCAAATAGATTAGCAATGTCCTATGAGACCCTTCTTCTGATCTTTTTTCACCATTTTTGGAAAGGCCTACGACCACCACAGACTTGCCATGACCTATAGACAGCTAGCACTTTTGGTAGTTGTGCTCTGCACATTTCAGTACTCCTTTTCCCAGGAGAAGCTGTTTGATTGCGAGATTGCCCAAAGGAGATCTTACCAATTTCATCACATACAGGATCGAGCAATTAATCGATCCTATATGCTATTGGTCTCCTATGATCAAGTTGAAGTAGTAGTACTTGACTCTGTCATGAAAAAAGTAGGCCAGCGATCTTACAAAATCGGATTAAAAGAGGAAAAGCACTATCTGACTGAGCCATTGGGGTTCACAGCTGAAAATGGTCTTGTATACGGCTTCTATTCCAACCATGATTTGACCATACTAGGGTTTCTTGAGTTTAATTTGAGGAGTAGAAGAGGTGTCCGCAAGGGCCAACTCCCGCTGGACTTTAGCAAAAAGGATGAGTATCTATTTCATTACATAGATGATGGCACCTTCTATGTAGCGTCCTCCACCAAGAAGACCAGTGTTATGAAAGTCTACACGGTCTTCAGCCCAAAGAACATAAGACGATCCCTTTTTCGAGTAGATGTCTACAGGGATCTACACGAAATGTTCAAAACCTTCAGCGAACCAAAAAACATGGATGTGGGCGTAGTATTAGGAGAAGCTGGACTGAACATCACATCAAGAAAGATAAAAGCATATCCAGAAGGAGAAATGCTGCGGATAACTTTTGAAACGATCAACGGAACTGAAATTATAGATTTAGATCTAGCGGAAGAAACTTATACCGACGATATCATTCATTACAGAAAGTTCAAGAAAAAAGGTAAGACGAATAATAGCAACTCCTTTCTGATGAATGATTTACACTTTCTTGCCAGGTCCTCGGGAGAGGAAATTTTCATTTATGCGGAAAGAAAAGGTGTGAATCAAACACTTTTCTCGGGTCGATTTAATCGAGAGGACAAAGACATTTCATTTGCCAACTTAGTAGATGGCAGCAAAATCCGAACGAGCTCAAGGTTTTACAGAACCAACCCAAAAGATTTTATCAGAGATATAAATGATGGCAACATAGGTATTGGTGTTGAAGCGCTTGATACCGCCTATTTGATAACTGTCGGAAACTTCAAAGAGGATACCAATCCACTGACGAACCCCTATGGAAGCAATATTTCAGGCAAAAACAGAGGCGAATCTTCATTTTTCCAGATTCTGCTGGCTCAAGATTTTGAGTTTATTCCAGCTGAAATCGAAAGTCAGACTGATGAAAAGTTAGAATCACTTTTTGAGGAGAAAGAGATCAAAGCAAAATATGTTTACAACTTTGAGTCTGGAAATTCAAAGTATGTATTCTTTCAGGACAAAAAAGAAAAGCTGTTTAGTCTCTACAAATTGGATTAGGGCCTTCTTTATTCTCTTCTCAATTCTTTCCTTAGTACTTGTCCATACTAGTAATGCGCAACAAGTAAGGTATGCCAGCAATTTCGAGATCCAGGGCAATACCATTACAGTCGTGGAACCCTCGCCGGGAGCTCCTAGCGAAAGTTATGAAATAGCAAAAAACCCTTCCAGAATCATATGCACTTCCACCACGCATTTGCATTTCCTCGAGCTTCTGGGAGTAGAGGATAAGTTAGTTGGCTTTCCCGGTACCAATTATATCTACTCTCCTCAGATTAGAAAGCGCGTGCAAGAGGGTGATATTTCAGAAATCGGACCAGGAGGAAAGCTTAATGTTGAAAAAGCGCTAGCACTAAATCCAGACTTGATCATTGCGTTTGATGCAGGAAAAGAGAGCTCTACTCTGAACTTACTTAGAAAAGCTGGCATTGAGATCATGTTGAATGGAGACTACATGGAAGGCTCAGCCCTAGGCAGGGCGGAATGGATTCTCTTTTTTGGAAAGATCTTTGGGCTCGAGGAAAAAGCAGACTCAATCTTCAGAACGATTGAGACCAATTACAACAACCTAAAGTCCATTGCGCAAAATGTGGAAGATAGGCCTACCATCATGACAGGTAATATGTACGGGGATACATGGTTCTTACCAGGAGGTCAAAACTGGTTCTCTACTTTTTTCCAACAAGCTGGAGGCATCTACCTGTGGGAAGACAATAATAAATCAGGCTGGATCGAACTTTCTTTCGAATCAGTTCTTGCGAAAGCTCGTGAGGCTGACCTTTGGATAGGTACTGCTGGCTTCAGCTCCAGAAATATGATGTTGAGTGCCGATGAGCGCTACCAAAATTTCTCACCCTTTCAGGAGGAAAAGGTTTTTAACTATGACCGTAGATTAATAGAGAAAGGAGGCAATGATTTTTTCGAATCGGCCTATGCAAGGCCTGATCTAGTTTTAGCAGATTTGATCAGTGTGATACAACCAGATTTGCTGCCCCATCATGTACCGACCTACATACGCAAGCTAAAATGAACGAAAAAGCGGCAGGTTCATACAAATGGAGCATAACCTTTGCGCTTTTGCTATCTGGGTGCCTTTTGGTATTTGCACTAGACGTCATGTTAGGATCTGTGAGCATACCTCTGAGCTCAGTTTTTTCTTACTTGCTGCTAGGATCGACTGAAAATACGAGCTGGGATATCATCATTTCCCAATTCAGAATCCCAAAAGCCATTACCGCCATGTCTGTTGGAGCGGCCCTTGGCGTCAGTGGACTCCAAATGCAAACGCTGTTTCGAAACCCATTAGCGGGCCCATTTGTATTAGGAATTAGTTCTGGAGCTGGCTTAGGAGTAGCCATCATGATTTTCGTAGGATTGCAATTCGGCTTTTTCATAGAATTGACTGGCCTAAGCAGAAACGGAATGTTCATAGCTGCGGCTGGAAGTGGCTCATTGCTAGTCTTAGTCATAATATTGTTGACCAGCACCAGGGTAAAAGATACCGTTAGCCTCCTCATCGTCGGACTAATGTTTGGAACCATTGCCAGTGCCGCAGTTAGCGTCTTGCAATATTTCAGTCAAGCGGAGAATATCCAAGCCTATTTGTTTTGGTCTTTCGGAAATCTTGGAGGCGTTTCAGGCTCAGAACTTCAAGCCTTAGTCAGTTTGACAAGCATTGGATTGATCGGGTCCATTGCTTTATCGAAACAATTGAATGTGATGCTTCTTGGTGATAGATATGCTATAAGCCTGGGTCTGAACTTAAAAAGGTCACGATGGTTAATCATCCTCAATACCAGCGTATTAGCTGGGGCCGCCACAGCCTTTTGTGGACCTATTGCTTTTATTGGCCTGGCCGTACCTCATATTGCCAGAATGCTTTTCAGAACTACCAACCACCTTTTGTTAACACCTTTGGTGATGATGTTAGGGGCTTTTTTCCTGATCGTCTTTGATATATTGTCACAGGTCCCTGGGTCGGAAATCAGTCTACCTCTAAATGCGATCACCGCATTATTTGGAGGCCCTTTTGTTATTTGGATGATTATGAAAAGAAGAACCCTTAACTATTCCTGATGAGCCTTATCCAAACTTCGAATCTGGCCATCGGATATCAATCCAACAAGACTCTTCAAAGAGACATTGAGTTTTCGCTGAAGGAAGGTGAAATCATCTGCCTTATGGGCCAAAATGGAGTTGGGAAAACTACTTTCATCAAGACTTTAAACGGATTGCTAGACCCACTAAACGGCACAGTTGAAATAAAAGGGACATCCATACAGGATTACGATCGGACGCTTCTGGCTCAAGAAATGGGGGTAGTACTGACCGATAAACCTGCAGCTACGAACCTCACAGTAAAAGAGCTAATTGGCCTAGGCAGATATCCTTACAGCAATTGGTTAGGTAGGTTATCTTCTGAAGATAAGGCCGCAGTAGAGAGCGCTATATCTCAGACCAAAATCAACTATATCGAAGACAAGCTCTTGTCGGATCTTAGCGATGGACAGTTTCAGAAAGCTATGATCGCACGGGCTCTAGCGCAGGAAACAGATATTCTCATTCTGGACGAACCAGTCGCTCATCTGGATCTTAACAATAAGATTGAAATACTCTTGCTGTTAAGAGAAATTGCCAATACTGGAAAAGGCATTCTCATCTCCACTCATGACATCCAGGTATCGCTTCAGCTTTCTGATCTGCTTTGGCTTTTCAATTTCGATTCAAACCCAATATTTGGTCTACCCGAAGACCTAATACTTAATGGGGATCTGGAAGAAGCCCTTTATCTTCAGCATCATGCCTACGACCTGATCCATCACCGCTTAACTATTCCCGCAACAGGTAAGGTGATGAAGGTAATTGGTGACGAAAAGTCAGGGTTTTGGACGAAGCAGGCACTCGAAAAAGCTGGATTTCAAATTGGAGAAGAAGGAAAGCGCATAGAATGTGAAGACAGCACTTGGGAGTATCAGGGGTCCACTTACCATAGCATTAGCGAGCTTCTTAAAGCTATAAGAAAGCAGAATAATTAACATTTAATCTGCGCGCTAAACCATTCCTCTCTGGGGTTGTTACAGCTAAAAATTTAATAGTCATGGCACAGATGATTACCATTTCATTGATCATCAATATTTTGGTACTAATACCAGTGTGTACTGGGCTCATTACCGATGCTAGCTGGGCAACGGCCTCATACGGGGAATTGACTCCAGCCAGAGGCATTTTACTTTCTGTTTACTTGGCAATATTAGTTGTATCAGTTTTCCTGCTATTTCATCCTGATCCAAAGTTGGTGGCTACATTATTGGCCGTTCAGATCATTTACAAGCTAACTACTCCTTTCGTAGTGGGAATATCAAATCCTGTGATCATTAGTAATATTTTGATTGCATTATTTCATATTGGAACAGTGTTTGCAATATGGAGAACTGGAGAACTTAGTTGATTATCAACCTCTTCTTTAAACAAAAACTTCGAATGTTAATTAACCTCAATAATTCCTTTAAAATGCAAAACGGCAGGCATCCCTATTACCGTGTTTTGCATCTTAGGGGCAAAGGATAAAACACAATGTACAAGGTCAAAACCACTTTCATATTCGCTCTAACGTTCTGTCATTTTCTGGTAGGCGCTCAGTCTACAGTCTTAAAGGGAACTGTGATTGATCAAAAAACGAAAGAGCCACTACCATTCGCCACTATTAACATCAAGGGATCAAGTATTGGCACCATCTCCAATGCCTCAGGCTCATTTGTTTTTCAATCCCCAACCAAAGAGGGTTTTCTAAGATTTAGTTTCATTGGTTACGATTCCTATGAAATTGCCATTTCTGATATTCCCTCCGATGGCATCCAGATTGAATTGAATCCAGTATTCATTGAACTGGAGGGTTTGGTGGTAAGACCTTTGACCGCCGAGGAATTCCTGAAGAGGGTTGTAAGAAGATTCGAGGAGAATTACGCCGACAACCCATTCCAAACCAAAGCCTACTATCGCGAAAAATTCTTTGAGAATCAGACACCTATCCAATATTCAGAAGGATTCTTCAAAACATATTATACCGATTTTCAAAGTGATTCTACCCTTCATCAGCTCCTCCTTTACAGACAAGAAGAGGATTTAAGAGACTTGGCCTTTATGGCCAGAAAGCGAGAGAAAAAGATGGAGAAGGAAAAGCGCAAGGCTGAGAAAAATGGAGAAGAATATGAAGAGGACCCATCAGACAATGAAATAATCAAAGTGGCGTTCGGAGGTCCGAAAGAGGTAATATCTGAGGACCCAGTCATTGATAGGGAAGACTTTTTGGATACTCTCAATTTCAAAAAATACCGGTATGAATACGGCGATAACACAGTATTTGGAGATAAGAACCTAATTGCAATCAACTTTAAAACCAAGGGCAAAGTGGATCATGTAAAAATGGGTGGCACCATATTGGTCGATGAAGCTTCCAATGCCATTGTATCAGTCGAATTTGAGGGAAAATTCGTAATTCCTGCATGGGCCAGGCCCATCCTATTCGCTGCTGGATTTGCTATTCACGAACCGATCTTCAAGAAAAGAGTCCAGTACCAGGAAATAGATAGCAAATGGTATCCGCAAGGTATGATCATGCAAGTGAATATGGGACTTACGAAGCGTTACATGTTTAAATCCAATGACCGATCTGATTTTGATATCGAGCAGGTATTTAACATCCAGGAAATCGAAGTGGAGAACCCAATTGTAATTGCGGAAGAAAAAAGGTTTGACGTAGAAGAAGAAATTGAAGATCAGATCCAACCGGAAGACGGCATCGCCTGGAAAGATGTGAATGTGCTTCAGATAGAAAGCGATTTTCTAAAGAACGCTAAGAGATAAAAAAAGAGGGCACCGAAAGTGCCCTCCTAAGGTAAGCTCAACCTTAACCTAACCTATACCACACGCCTACCTATTTCTTATTGAGAGACCAATCATATTCGTAAAACTTGGGAGCTTTAGAAGATGGTAATGGCTCTGTTCTATATTCATTGATGTAGTCTATCAACTTTTTATTGTCTTGAGTAAAATCAGCCTTGTACCAGCTGAATATCTGAGACACACTCACTTTCTTATCAACCCTAATAAACCAATCAAGGTTCAAAACATGCTTTGTTCTTTCATCGAATTGCTCATCTAACTTCTCTGGAAAGTAAGCATAGTTAGCCAATGGAGGACAGCTCTTGGCTGCGCAAACCAAAACCCAATGCGCTCTGGCATCAAAGAATCGCTTCATTAAAGTGCCTTTTTCAAGCCCATCCAATGTGAGTTGCTTTCCAGCCACAGTATGTTCGATCCCATTAAAAAATTTAGGATTATCCAATGGGCTTTTAATAGGATACAGGTCCACAACCTGTTTGATGACCAAAACATTGTAGCTATTGGTCAAGAAAGCCTTTTTCTGGGCATCAGAAAGTGATTCATAGTCTGTTGAAGCAATCAAGGCAGTCAATTCATTTAACTCAGAAGGCGATTGTTTGATTCCTTCATAATCAACCTGCCCGCTTGCATCTACATTCTTAGCAAAGAATACATCAGCTAGTTGATAAAACTTGTCTTGCGAGTAAGTCATGGTTGAAACCAGCAAGAGAGCAAAAGCGATAATTTTTCTCATTACTTCTAATTGAAAAGCTAACACAGTAACGAAGCGAATGATGGAATGTTGGTATTAGCAGGAACTCAGAGCGGAATGTGTCAATGGATTGACATTAGTCACCGAATATCCCTAACTTAAAAACTAACTCGACAAAACGAGCCTTTATTTGACCTGATAATTAACGCCAATGCAGCACATTGTGATCATCGGAAATGGAATTGCTGGAGTCACCACCGCAAGACATATCCGAAAGAGAAGTGACGACAAAATCACCATCATTTCCGGAGAAACAGATCATTTCTATAGCCGGACTGCCTTAATGTACATCTACATGGGGCATATGAAATATGAGCATACAAAGCCTTATGAGGACTGGTTCTGGTCAAAAAACAAACTTGATCTTATCAAGGATTGGGTAACCAATATTGATTTCAGTAAAAAGGAAATTACCCTGGAAAAATCATCCTCTATCCAATATGACAAGTTGGTATTGGCCACAGGCTCCAAGTCAAATAAATTCGGGTGGCCAGGCCAAGATCTTAAGGGCGTTCAGGGCCTGTACAACATGCAGGACCTTGAACTGATGGAAGAAAATTCCAAGGGAATAGAGCGAGCAGTAGTCGTAGGTGGCGGCTTAATAGGCATTGAGATGGCAGAGATGTTTCACTCGAGACATATTCCGGTGACTTATCTGGTGAGGGAGGAGCACTTTTGGAATGGTGTCATCCCCAATCAGGAAGCTCAAATAATAGATCAACATATCAAAGAAAATGGCATCGATCTACGATTGGCTACGGAACTGAAAGAGATCAAAGATGATGGAACTGGAAAGGTTAAAGGAGTTGTCACTAATACCGGAGATACGATCGATTGCCAATTCGTAGGTCTGACAGTGGGAGTCTCTCCAAACATTGACTTTTTGAAGGAATCTGAACTTGAAACAGATCGTGGCATTCTCGTTAATCAGTTTCTGGAGACCAATATCCCGGATGTTTACGCTGCAGGCGACTGTGCTCAACGGCGAGAACCACTTTGGAACCGAAGGCCAATCGAAGCAGTATGGTATACTGGCCGTATGATGGGTGAAAGTCTGGCCAAAACCTTAACCGGACAAAAGACGGAATACAATCCTGGCTATTGGTTCAACTCAGCGAAGTTTTTCGATATAGAATATCAGACTTATGGCCATGTTTGGGCGCAGCTAAAAGAAGGTGAGAAAGATTTCTATTGGGAACACTCCTCCGGGAAGAAATGCATGCATTTTGTATTTTCGGAATCCGATCACAAATTCCTTGGGGTTAATACTTTCGGAATTCGTCTAAGGCACTCTGCTTTCAATCAATGGCTACAAGATAGTTCCTCCATAGAATATGTCCTCGAGCATCTTAAAGACGCTAATTACGATCCTGAATTCTACACAGAACATGAAGAGGAAATCCTATCACAATTCAATAATGAAAACGGCACTTCTATAAAACCAAAGAAGAAAAGCTGGAAAAGAATTTTGGCATTTGCCCACTAACAACATGAAAAACATCAAGTACGCAGGTCTGGGTATTTTCCTAGTCGGAATTATCATTTTCACATTCTCCATATTCGTTGGAAGCTATAAAGTTTCCACTTCTGCATTTGAGGACTACTACGCATCCAGAGGGTTCAATAGCGAGCTTTTCGTAGAGAACATGAAGTCAAATGTATTAGATAGGGAATTTGGATCCTCATTCGCTATTTCCAGCGCGATTGTCTCAAGTCTTGAAGCTGCAAACGATCAGCACAAAGCCAATCAGGAATGGGACAAAGTAATTTGGGATAAACCACATGACTTATCCTTCTCCCTGGTAAAACCCGGAGGATCAGGACCTATTGCCGATAATAAAGGACTCTTTTTCTTCCTAACCTTTGGACTGGCGATCATAGGTGGGTTGATGTATATATTGCCCAACGTCATTTTGCTGGGTGGACCTGGCATTAAACACAACCAGATATACCAAAACGCGGCAGAAAACAGAGGCTGGATTGCCTACCTCACTTTTGGATGGTTGGTAAGTTTTTATATTCTCTTGTATTTCTATCCCGATCTTATTGTAAGCTGGATCTATCCAGTGGACCCTTTAAGTCAATTGCTTAGCGGAAACGCAGCCAGTCAGTGGTTTCTCTATGGCACCATGTATACTACAGTGATGCTGGTCATGGGTACAAGAATGTATGTCAAGTATCGCCACAACAAGTATCAACTGGTTAGAACTACATCAGTCCTGTTTTTCCAGCTGGCTTTCGCCTTCACGCTTCCAGAGCTTCTTGTGAGAATGAATATGCCTTACATGGACTTCAAAAATGCCTGGCCGCTGGATTACGATTTCTTTTTCGATTGGAATTTGAAAAGCCTGATTGCTTCAGGAGGCATTGGTATTTTCATGTTGTTCTGGGGAGTTCTATTGACATTAGTCGCGGTACCGGTATTCTCCTATTTCTACGGAAAAAGGTGGTATTGCTCATGGGTATGTGGATGCGGTGGCTTAGCAGAGACTCTGGGCGACCCATACAGACAGCATTCTGATAAATCATTGAAAGCCTGGAAACTGGAAAGGTGGCTTATTCATGGCGTTTTGGTCTTCGCCATTGTAATGACAGGAGGAGCGTTGTATACTTATTTCACAGGTTCTCAGTCGCTTTTAGGCATACAGACTTACGACCTTCAAAAATATTATGGATTTGCTATTGGTTCTGTCTTCTCAGGTGTAATTGGCACTGGCTTCTACCCTGTTTTTGGCAACAGAGTTTGGTGCCGATTTGGATGTCCATTGGCAGCTTACATGGGTCTGGTGCAGAAATTCAAGTCAAGATTCAGAATAACTACGAATGGTGGTCAGTGTATTTCATGCGGTAATTGCTCAACGTACTGCGAGCAAGGAATAGATGTCCGATGGTACGCCCAAAGAGGTCAGAATATTGTGAGATCTTCGTGCGTAGGATGTGGTGTATGTTCTGCAGTTTGCCCCAGAGGTGTTCTAAAATTAGAAAATGGACCGAATACTGATAATTCCAGAATGGAAGCTCCGGCGATCATTATTGGTAATGAAGGGATAAAAGTGA
Source organism: uncultured Roseivirgaceae bacterium (assembly GCA_964653795.1). Taxonomy (GTDB): domain Bacteria; phylum Bacteroidota; class Bacteroidia; order Cytophagales; family Cyclobacteriaceae; genus JAWPMT01. The sequence goes on from CAZZHO010000005.1 coordinate 16,740, forward strand.
ACTAAGACTTACCCTTCAGCAAGTCCTATTACCACTCAAAAGTCAATGGCATTTAGATAGCTAAGACCTCATTTACTACGAGTTAGGTTCGTCCACCATTTGTTGCACCCTGTCCTGAATCAGTGTTCAATGGACCCCTTTGTTGATATTTCTAGTGTCGATGGTCATTGCTTTATGAAAAAAAGCGATGAAAAGGATAGTGGCCTGCGCGATCAGTTTAATGGGACTAGTCCCTGTTTTTTGTCAAATGATCAGTCTATCTAAAGCCAGTGATGTAGAGTATTATATCTCCATTCAGAGCCTTCATTATCCCTATGAAATGAAGAACTGCGTGGTTACGATTAATACAAGCCAACCAGTTGGAATCTTACAACAACACAATGAGGAAATCGGCAAATTTTCAGTTGAGCACCAATTGGCCATTAAGAATCTGGCCAGCCTTGAAAAGGCGAATTTTCAGATTGTCGTAAATGGAAAGCAAGGGAGCCCAGCGACTTTTGACGTGTCTGTGAAATTGACATACGACTTAGAATCAGAGAAAGACCCCATTGCTATTCGAAAGTCATTTAATGTCCGTGCCGAGCATATTGAGATAGCTCCAGTACCTAAACGTAAACCTTCTTAACAGCGATTTCCAATTCCGTCAATTTGTTGGATCCGATAAAATAATCTCTGCCGTCCTTTGTTGTCAGGTGCAATCCATTTCGACCGCACACACTGAATCTTCGCTCATGATTAAAAGTGATGTTGGCACCTTGCCATTGTGCTAACTCAGGAGTATCCACTATTTCACAGCAGGACACCTCCTTCCACAAAATGTGTTGTTTGCCTCCTGAGAGCGGCTTCATATCGAAACTGATCTTCTTCTTCGTGACCGTCACCACCAATTTCAAATTGTGCAGGTACCAAAGTACTCCACCAACAATGAAAAGGATTGTCGAAGCGACCACCAAAACCTCTGTAAATCTATCTCCCGGAACTATGAGCTCTTTGACCGCCCGAGCGGCTATCAATGCACCCAAAACCAACAACATTATTGTTAAAAATTGATTGCTAAAAGTCTGCTTCTCCTTAAATATCTTCTTTGCCATAAACTCGTATTAAACTTTTAGATAATATTAAATTAACATTTAGTTAACATACAAAAATAGCTATTTCATCTGAATCCGTTGAAACACCTGTTTAAATGGATCCGAGCGCAGTTAGGCAAACAGGACTCAACCAGAGGACTATATGAGTTTTATTCCAATTTTTACAAAGTCGAAACAAATGTTTGGACACTTCGTGTAATGTCTGTACATTCATTTTTTACAAAATCGAAAGAAATAGATTTCGGTTTTGAACCCTGATAAATCAACCAAAAAATGAAAGGAACGAATCTCGGAGAACTCGAAGAATTGATTATGCTCACTGTCGCAATGCTTTTCGACGATGCATACGGTGTTGCGATTCAAGATGCGATTCAAGAAAAAAGTAACAGGTCTATTTCCATTTCCACGGTACACTCGGTGCTTTACAGATTAGCGGAAAAAGGGTATGTTTCATCAAGATACGATGGAGCGACATCAGAAAGAGGAGGTAGACGCAAGCACTTATTCCGTGTGACCGTAGCTGGTCAGAAAGCTTTAGAGCAGTCCAGGCTTTTGCGCAATGACATGTGGAATGCCATCCCAAAAGTTGCCTTTGAGTCTTGAAAACTCAACCTCCAAAGATTATTACTCAACTACTCGCTTGGTACTGCGATCCTTTCCTGCTGGAAGGTATCCAGGGAGACCTGGAAGAAAAGTACTTATTGAAACTCAAAAACAGAGGCAAGTGGAGCGCCCAAAGCATGTATCTATTCGCAGCTATTGGTTTCCTCCGGCCTCACTTCAGAAAAAAAAGGTCAAACTCAAACTTCAGTGCAATGTTTAAGAACAATTTCACCATTACGTTTCGAAACCTTTCGAAACACCCATTTTATGCCGTTATCAACACGCTTGGTCTGGCGATAGGTATGGCGGCAGGATTCATGATTCTACAATACGTATACTACGAACTCAGCTATGACAACTTCTTTGAAGACAAAGAAGACATTTATCGAGTTCAAACGAATCGCTACAACAAAGGGGAATTAACCACTCAGTGGGCGGCTGGCTGCGCAGGAGTAGGTCTTCATATGAAAGAGGATTTTCCTGAGGTAGAATACTTTGTGAATATGGTCAAAAGTTCGGTGGGTATCTCATACAACAATAGATACTTCGAGCCGGAATATCCCTTTTACGCGGGAGACAAATTCTTTGAGGTTTTTTCTATTCCACTTATAAGCGGAGTAGACAGTCTGGCACTGACAGAGCCATTTAGTGTAGTACTGAGTGAATCATTCGCCAAGAAAATCTTCGGAGATGAAGATCCGATGGGCAAAATCATTAAGCAGGTAGATGTGAGAGACTTTAAAGTCACTGGTGTCTTCGAAGACCTTCCCGAAAAATCTCATATGGCATTGGACCTTCTTTACTCTTTTGAGACCTACGTTGCTCTCTCAAGCCCGGAATCCCGAACTGCATGGCAATGGGATGGTTTCCTCAACTACGTAAAGTTGCAGCCAGGTACTGATCCCAAAGCATTTTCCGAGAAGTTCCCTGACTGGATAGAACAACGAGAAGGGGAAGAACTAAGAGAATACAATGCCGGAATGGAGTTCATACTGCAACCGCTTACGCAGATTCACTTGATATCCGATTATCGAGGGGAAATAAAACCAAATGGGGATAAAAATGCTACCTACTTCCTACTGGTCATAGGAATGTTCGTACTGCTACTTGCTTGGATAAATTATATCAACCTGACCACTGCGCGTTCCATGAGTCGTGCAAAAGAAGTGGGCATAAGAAAGGTAATGGGAGGTTATAGGCAACAGCTAGTAGGTCAATTTATGTTTGAGTCGTTTACGATCAACCTCATTGCTTTTGCACTCGCAGCTATCATGGTGGTCGCCTCGTTCCCATTTTTCAATGATTACATCGGAAGATCGATCGCGTATACGTGGCCGGATGCCTCCTATTTCTGGTTCTTACTCGCTGGAGGACTTTTACTAGGGATTGTCTTGTCAGGCTTTTATCCAGCGGTTGTATTGTCTAAGTTCAAACCTGTAGCTGTACTAAAAGGTAAATTCCAAAGCACATCAGCGGGCAATAATCTTCGTAAAGGCCTGGTCATTTTCCAGTTTTTGGCGTCATTGGTTTTGATCACTGGAACCTTCATTGTATATCAACAAATGAATTTCCTACAATCTCAGGATCTGGGTATAAGAGTGGACCAAACCTTAGTAGTCTCCCCTCCTAACCTTCCTTCGGACAGCTTGGCAAACGTGACGAATACAGTCTTTAAGAATCGCTTGTCCAATGATGCCAATGTTAGTGGTTTTGCCAGCTCAACAGCGGTTCCAGGCAGAACACCAGACTGGAATGCTGGAGGAATTCGATTTGTTGGCCAGTCAGAAGCAGAGAGCAATCAATACAGAGTAATGGCGGTGGACCATCGTTTTGTTGATTATTATGGCTTAGAAGTGTTAGCCGGGAGAAAGTTTGACCAGACCTATGGCAACGAGCGCCAGAATGTATTATTCAATGAAGCCGCTATGGCCAGAATTGGTGTGACGGACCCTGAAGAACTATTTGGCAGAAAGTTATTTTTCTGGGGCGATACCTTCAACATCGTGGGCGTGGTAAGAAACTACAGACAGGAGTCTCCGAAACAGGCTTATGATGCCCTCATCTATCGATATTCACCTAATCCAGGAGGCTACTATTCTATTGACATCAATACAGCCAATATCCAGAACTCCATTGCCAAAATGCGAGAATCGTGGGAAGCCGCTTTTGGTAATAAACCATTTGACTTCTTTTTCCTAGATGACTACTACAATGAGCAATATGCCAATGACATGCGATTTGGTTCCATTTTCGGGATCTTCTCCTTGCTGGCCATTTTTGTAGCCGTGTTGGGTCTTTTTGGCTTAAGCTCATTCATTACCGCACTACGCACTAAGGAAATCGGCATTAGAAAAGTACTTGGAGCAGACCTACGCTCATTATGGCTATTGCTCACCAATAGCTTTTTGAAGCTAGTGGGTATCGCCTTGATCGTCAGTATTCCTATTACCTATGTTCTCATGAATGGCTGGTTGGAAGACTTTGAAAGCAGGATCAATTTGAGCTGGTATCTTTTCGGAATACCTGCCATTATTTTGGTTATCATCGCTACCAGCACAGTATCATACCATACGATTAGGACCGCAGTGCTTAACCCGGCTTCAACTCTAAAGGACGAGTAGTGTAAAAGTATTTTCGGGTGATTTTCGTATATTGATAGATCAACTTAGCTTGTGTGTATCACTATCTGATCTATCTGAGTTACGAAAGTCACCCCCTTTCTGAAGAAGATTTGGTGCAGATTCTCAAGGAAGCGAGGACTAACAATGAAGCCTTGGGAGTTACGGGTATGCTTGTTTTTCTGAGCGGAAAATTCTTACAGCTCCTTGAGGGCCCAAAAGAAATCATTTTCAGCCTCTACGACAAGATTTCAAAAGATCCTAGGCACAAAAGACCAACTATTATCCTCGAAGCACCCACTCAAAAAAGAAACTTCCAGAATTGGTTTATGGGCTTTGCACAAATCAATCAAGAGTTATTAGTGAACCAAACGGGTCTAAAAGATTTGGAAGACTTCTTTAGTTCTGGAGAAATCGCGAGCAATAACCACCCAGCCCTTGTATTTTTAAAGTGGTTTTACACTCACAATAAGGTCTAAAAGTTCGTGGCTCAAAAATCATCACTGATAATAGCGATTACTTTTTTGCTTTTCATATCCTGCTCGGATGAGAAGGAAGAAACAAAAGCCACAGTTGTTGAAGAGGAGATAGCTCCCGAATCAACTGTGAAAAAGAAAGTAGTTTTCCCGGAAAACTGGAGCTATCTGGAAAGAAAGTTTATGCCAATAGCTAAACTACACGGTAAGTTCTTTCAAGACCGAATCGAGTTTCATATAGTCAAACAACCCAATCTCACCTTATTCAAATCTCAGGTAGAAGAATTGACTTTTTATCACATCGATGAAGAACTAGGGAAAAAGAAATTTTTGATGCAAAGTGATATTTCTTCAGATCTAATGGATACCTACGGCAGTTTCAAATTAAAGCCACTGGATTCACTCACAAAAGTCACTGCCCAAGCTGGACCCATTATTTTAAGAGAAAATGGACAGAGGTTTCTGAACGAGGACCTGACCCGATACGAACTGAAGTGGGAGAAAAAAGACAAAATAATTCGATATCAAGTATCTACTGACACCTCCGGATCCCGGTCTTTTACACTATCAGAGGAAATACCCGATTACTCCTTCGTCTTCAATTCAGTGGAATATGGAATTGGGAAGATAGATACACTCAATATTGAATCCGAGTAGCACCATAGACCAGGTACTTGCAGATTTTAAAAAACAGCTAGGTACCGACTATCAAGCTTACAGAAACCATGCTCAGAGAGTTTATTTGATTCACCAACATCTCTCAGGAGAAAACCCTTCAGAGGAGGTTGTCATCGCGGCTGCCTTCCATGACCTGGGCATTTGGACGAATGAAACCTGGGACTACCTAGACCCCTCCAATGCTTTAGCCAGGCGATTTTGCCAGGAAAAAGAACTGGATCAAAAATTAGTAGCATCATTGATACTGAATCATCATAAAATAAGCTCCCATAAGCCGAATATTGAAGTGGAAAACTTCAGAAAAGCAGACCTCATTGATTTCACGAGGCATGCAGTTCGATTTGGCATTGGTAAAAAATGGCTCAAAAGTCTTATGGATACCTACCCTTGGCATAATTTCCACAGTGTTTTAGCGGCCAAATTCTTTAAATATGCCTGGAAGAACCCATTAAGACCTTTTCCCATGATGAAATGGTGAAACTTTCCTGGTCTTTATTGATTCTATAGAGAACCTAACTCTCATCAAATGAAAAATCAACTTATACTATTTTCCCTTTTAATATTCTGCTGGTCTGGTACTCAAGGTCAAGACCGAATTACCGGTGAATTGTTCGCTACCCGCTCTGAGGTCATTGCCCAAAATGGTATGGTGGCCACAAGCCATCCTTTGGCCACACAAGTCGGGTTGGACATTCTGAAGGCAGGTGGAAATGCCATTGATGCTGCAATTGCAGCAAATGCCACCTTAGGGTTGATGGAACCAACAGGGTGTGGCATAGGCGGTGACCTTTTTGCAATAGTATGGGATGCCAAAACGGAAAGACTATATGGTCTTAATGCATCTGGTAGGTCTCCGCAATCATTGACACTGGATTACTTTGAAAAAGAAAAAATGACCAAAATTCCATCTTTCGGGCCATTGCCGGTAAGTGTTCCCGGCGCAGTGGACGGATGGTTTGAGCTACATGGAAAGTTTGGATCAAAGCCAATGACTGAAATTCTTTCTCCAGCCATTTCATATGCAGAAAGTGGGTTCCCGTTGACCGAGTTAATTGCTTGGTACATCTCCAGAACAGTCCCAAGATTTCAAGAGGCTGGTTATCCCAATATCACCGAGACCTATGTCGATCAAAATGGAGGGAAACTACCTACAAAAGGAGAAATCTATAAAAATCCATTCCTTGCCAATACCTATTCAAAAATTGCTCAAGGAGGCAGAGATGCCTTCTACAAAGGTGATATAGCCAAGACAATAGCCAATTTTATCAAAGACCAAGGTGGCTTCTTATCTAAGAAAGATCTTGCCGATCATAAGTCAGAATGGATCGACCCTGTATCTATGAACTACAGAGGTTACGATGTATGGGAATTACCTCCAAATGGCCAAGGAATAGCAGCCCTTCAGATGTTAACCATCTTGGAAGGTTATGATTTTTCAAACATAGAATTTGGTAGTGCTGAACACCTCCACATATTCACTGAAGCAAAAAAACTGGCATTTGAAGACAGAGCTAAATACTATGCAGATATGGATTTCGCCAATGTTCCTGTAGACGAACTGATCTCTGAAGATTATGCTGCTGAACGAAGAAAATTGATCACAGATAGAGCCGGACAATACGAAGCTGGTGAAATCAGCGCCGGCGAAACCATTTACATGACAGTTGCTGATAAGGAGGGCAATATGATATCACTGATCCAAAGCAATTACCGTGGAATGGGATCAGGAATGGTGCCTCCAGGCCTTGGCTTTATGCTTCAGGATCGTGGGGAACTATTCAGCCTGGTGAGAGGGCAAGCCAACACCTATGAACCTGGCAAGAGACCTTTTCATACCATTATCCCTGCTTTTGTCACTAAAGACGGAAAGCCTTTCTTAAGCTTTGGTGTGATGGGCGGCGACTTCCAACCACAAGGTCATTCTCAGATCGTGATGAACCTCATAGATTTCGGGATGAATCTTCAGGAAGCCGGGGACGCTCCTAGATGGGACCATACGGGTACGACTACTCCAACAGGACTACCTGCTAAAGGTAGAGGAGAAGTCAGGTTGGAGTCCGGGATTTCCTACGAAACCATCCGTGGCTTGATGGACCGAGGACATCAGGTACGCTATGCTCGAGGCATCTACGGAGGTTATCAGGCTATCATGTGGGATGAAAAAAACAAAGTCTACATAGGCGCTTCTGAAAGCCGAAAAGACGGTCAGGCAGCTGGTTATTAAACTTTTAAAACCTTCAGTGTCACGATGAGGACCATCAAATCCGGCATTTGCATCTAGCTTTGCGCACCGAACTTATTATGCCGATTTGATGGATCCCGACATAAGGGTAATAATCCCCGCTTTTAATGAACAAAATGCCGTGGGACAGGTCATTGATGAGATACCCAAGGATCTTGTCAAAGAGGTGATTGTAGTTGATAATGGAAGTACTGACGATACCTTCGCTGTTGCTCAAAGCAAAGGGGCGACAGCTTTGAAGCAAGAACACCGTGGATACGGCAATGCCTGTTTGAAGGGTATCGAGTACTTGCAAGGTTCTGAAAAGCAACCTGATATTGTTGTTTTTATAGATGGAGATCACTCGGATTACCCCGAAGAAATGCCAAAACTGATTGACCCGATACTGAAAGAAAATGTAGATATGGTTATTGGATCACGAGCGTTGGGACAAAAAGAAAAAGGGTCTATGACTCCCCAGCAGGTCTTTGGCAATTGGCTGGCTACCACGCTAATGAGGTGGTTTTACAAAACCAGTTATACCGATCTTGGCCCTTTCAGATCCATCAAATACGACCAACTAATAGCCATCGGCATGACGGACAAAACCTATGGTTGGACTGTGGAGATGCAGCTCAAAGCGGCTAGGATGAACATGAAAGTGATAGATGTTCCAGTCAATTATAGGGTTAGGATTGGCCAATCCAAAGTCTCTGGCACTGTGAAAGGAACGATCATGGCAGGATACAAGATAATTACCACGATTTTCAAATATTTGTAGATATGGAGTGGCTGGTCATTATTGGATATGGTTTTTCATTGCTGGTGATATGCCTCTTCAGCCTGGGCCAATTCAACCTTGCATGGCATTATCGCAAGCAGGGTCATAAAAAAAGTAAAACTCAGTCAGAGCCTACTGAGCTACCTATTATTACCGTTCAGCTACCTATTTACAATGAAAAATATGTGATCGAAAGGCTGATTGATGCTGTTGCTAGTTTCGACTTTCCAAAGGAAAAGTTGGAAATTCAAGTGTTAGATGACTCCTCAGATGAGACGATAGAAATAGTTGCTGAAAAAACGAAATTTTATCAATCTAAAGGGATAGACATCAAGCACATCAGAAGACCCGATCGTGTAGGATATAAAGCCGGAGCACTTCAATTCGGATTGGAAAGGGCTAAGGGTGACCTCATTGCCATTTTTGACGCTGATTTTGTCCCGGCTAAGGACTTTCTACTAAAAACCATAAAAGGATTTGAGGGAGAACATGTTGGGATGGTCCAAACACGATGGGGCCATCTCAATGAACAATATAGCTGGCTGACGAGAATGCAGGCATTTGGACTGAATGCACACTTTACCATCGAACAAAAAGGGAGACTCAAAGCTGGAAGTTTTATCAATTTTAATGGAACTGCCGGTATTTGGAGAAAAGAGTGCATCCAGGATGCAGGAGGCTGGCAGCATGATACGCTAACGGAGGATCTGGACTTAAGCTATAGAGCGCAACTAAAAGGTTGGAAGTTTGAATACATAGAGGAGATCCAGGCCCCAGCTGAACTACCTGTCTTAATACCTGCTGTGAAGTCTCAGCAGTACCGATGGAATAAAGGAGCGGCAGAAACGGCCAAAAAGAATCTTGCTGCCATTTTAAAATCCAATATTGGTTTTTGGCACAAAGTCAGGGCCACTTTCCACTTGTTGAACAGTTCAGTATTCGTATTCCTCTTGACCTCAGCAGTTCTTTCAATCCCGATGCTGTACATCAAGGATGGAAATCCGACCCTTTCACTTCTTTTTGATTTGGGCAGTGTTTTCATCATTGGTTTTATAGCCATGAGCATCTTTTATTGGTTTGCGGCCAAAGCTTCCAACGAAGGCTATGAGTTCAAGAAATTCATGGTGCACTTTCCGATGTTCCTCTCCTATTCTATGGGACTAGCTCTACACAATTCGGTAGCCATTCTGGAAGGCTATTTAGGAATAAAAACACCATTTATCCGGACTCCAAAATTTGCAGTCAATAAGAAGGGTGAGTCCTGGAAAGGGAATGTTTATGTGAAAACCTCCGTCACTCCGCTTACCTTGTTAGAGGGACTCCTGGCGCTATATTTTATTTATGGTTTAGTTTCGGCGTTCATCTTAGGTGACTATGGGCTCATCTTGTTCCATCTTATGCTGGCCTTCGGTTTTGGATACATTTTCATCTTGTCCTTGAAGCCAATAGAACAACCATAATGAGCTTTTCTCGGCCCAACCTGATTAGCCGAATAGCCTTCATTTTACTCTTCATTTCGGCTATACTGTCTATTTCTTCTTTTATAGACAGACATCAATCACATTGGTTGTTTCTTGCATTCAGTGTATGTTTTTACGCTTATTTCCGAATTAACAAACATAGTAAGTTCGAAGAAAGCACGCTGTTCAGTCTCGGTATATTAGCAAGAGTCCTAATGTTCTTTTCATTACCATCTCTCTCTGACGACTTCTACAGATTCATTTGGGATGGTTCCTTACTAAAGGCTGGTGAAAACCCTTATTTGTATTTACCAAAGGAGGCACTGGAGCTAGGAATAGGCGGCATCAACCAGACCATTTTCGAAAAGCTAAACTCCCCAAACTACTACACCATCTATCCACCTATCAACCAGGGTATTTTTTGGTTATCCGCTGCTATTGGAGGATTAGATAAGTTATTATTATCTGTAAATATCATTCGGATAATTCTTCTATCAGCAGATGTATTTGCGCTATACCTATTAAAAAAACTTCTTACTCATAGGAAACTTGATATCAAATTAGCCTATTGGTATTTCCTAAATCCACTGGTCATCCTGGAGTTCACTGGCAATCTACATTTCGAGGGATTGGTCATCAGCTTTCTGCTTCTTGGCATTTGGGGAATTTATCGGGGTGGAGTCGCTTTTAGCGTCATTGGATACGGGATGGCGATCGCAACGAAACTGGTCCCACTGATTTTGCTTCCGTCTTTACTATTCAAGCAATGGTTCAAAAAAGGAGCCTTAGCTTCATTAGGTGCTTTCCTTTTGGGAATAGTCTTTTTCATTCCTCTGATTGGTTCAGCCTTCTATGCAGGAATGTCCTCAAGTATTGGTCTCTACTTTCAGAGTTTCGAGTTCAACGCAAGTGTCTATTACCTCCTACGAGAAATTGGCTTTTGGATAAGAGGGTTTAACATGATCCAAACAATCGGACCCTGGCTCGCTCTATCTAATCTGATCTTGATCACTAGCTGGTCAGCCTACGGAAGCTTCATGGGGAAGGATATAAGTATCATTATGCTTTTATCTTTTTGTATCTACTGGCTACTGAGTACGACCATTCACCCCTGGTACCTGCTGTCCCTGATCCCCTTAGGCCTACTTTCAGGGTATTACTTTCCAATCCTTTGGAGCTTCACTGTAACATTCACCTACCTCGGATACACTTCAAATGGTTACGAACTACATCCATTGTTTTTATTTGCTGAGTATTCGCTGGTAATTGGATTCTTTATTTTTGAATTGATTAAGAAGAGAAATGAAAATAGGATTTAAGTTCTGCATTTTGATATTCTGCTCTGTGGCAGCATGTGCCCAGAAGTCTTTTGATGAACATGTGTCTGGACTATATGAAGGTACGGTCCCATTGATCAATGCCGCTGAGCTGGATACTATGAATTTCGAGAATCTTTATTTACTCGATACTCGTAATCAAGAGGAGTTTGACATTAGCCACCTGAATGGAGCCCGAATGATTGATTATGAAGGATTCAAAAAAGGTGATGTGAAAGACATTCCTAGAGACGCAAAAGTGATCGTTTATTGTTCTGTAGGATATAGAAGCGAACGTATAGGAGAAAAACTACAGAAGATGGGGTTTTCCGATGTAAACAACCTTTATGGTGGCATTTTCGATTGGAAGAATAAAGGGCACGAAGTTTTGAACCAAGCAGGCAGTCCCACCGACAGTGTACATACTTACAACTTTTCATGGTCCAAGTGGCTTACTAACGGTATAAAGGTTTACTAATGAGCAAAGAAATGAACACCAACTACTTGATGGTTTTTGTGAAGAATCTAATTCCTGGCAACGTGAAAACCAGGATAGCAAAAGACATTGGCATGGATGGTGCTATTGACGTATACAAAGAGCTGCTGGATTACACCGCCGAGGTGGCTGGTAAAGTAGAAAACGCGGACAAAGGAGTTTACTACTCAGAATATGTGGAGCTGTACGATGATTGGTTGAATGAAAACTACCAAAAACACGTGCAGGAAGGAAACGGGCTTGGAGAAAGGATGCTTGCCGCTTTCGAAGCAGCTTTTGAGAAGGGCTATCACAAAGTGGTAATTATTGGGAGCGACAGTCTCGAGATTACCAAAGACCACATAGACCAAGCTTACAAGGCACTTGATAAGCATGATGTAGTGTTTGGGCCAGCAGCTGATGGAGGGTTTTATCTATTAGGTCTCAACAATATTTTCCCTGCTCTATTTGAAGAGAAGGATTATAGCCATGAACACGTACTCAATGAAGCCATTGACGAAATCAAGAAGTTCGGCATGACCTATCATCTTCTAGAGGAGCTACATGACGTAGATACCATGGAAGATCTGAAGCGACATGGTTATCAAATAATCTACGAAGAGGAGACCGACGAGGAAGAAGAAGGATTTGAGGACTACTAGAAGTACTGACCTAAGCCAATAACAAAACCATTGCGATAAGGAGTCTGAACGTCTATAGCATAGTCTATTCTGAAGATGGCATTGTAGAATTTTTTGTGAATAAATCGCAATCCTCCACCAGCATACCACTCAAAATTCTTTGTCTCTCTAAGATCTGATATAGAGCCGCCTGGCGATCTCCAGGTACCAAAATCTGTAAACACAACTCCTTGCAGCGCAAGATTCCCATAATCCATTATGGTCTGCCTGTACTCTTCATTTAAAATAATCATAGCAGTACCTCTATCTACACGGTTTCCAACTCCACGAATATTTAGATAGCTATCAAGGACAAAAGGAGCAAAAGGACCCGCTTGATTACTACTAATCCCCATCCTCAATCGCACTGCATTATTCCCATATTTCCCTAGTCTTTGAAATAGTTTCAGCTCATTGAAGGTAATATAGAAATCAGGGTCTCCATCAAATGAATAAACTGCCTCCACATTGAGCTGATTGCAAAACCCGTTGATTAAGTAGAAATGATAATTCCTTCTATCAGTTCTTAGAATTGTTTTCACCAATTGTTTATGAGTTTCGGCTGTCTGGGGAGCCTCCGGTATTTCCTGGGAATCTAGTCTACTGTACTCTTCCGTGAAATAAGCTGAACTTAACTCCAACTTTGTGTGGAAGTTGAAATGGTACAGAGCACCAAGCCCTATCGTGTTGTTGGTGTATTCGTAAGAGCCCGTCCCTGATGGAAAAAATAAAGGCTCAACGGTTCTCCATCTTACCAGATTCATTACTGACCCCCACTTAGACCCTCCTATCCTTTCCATCACCATGTGAACATTGAATGAACTACGATCATAGTATTGATAGTAGGCTGAGAGTTGATTCCCTTTTCCGGCAAGGTTCACCTCCGATGCTCCTACCTGAAACCAGAAATTTTCCTTGATCCCCCCAAAGTTCAGAATAGGCAAGAGCGTCTGGATTTCCTGACATTGAAACTTGACAATCACACCGTCATCAGTGTTGTCTGTTTCCACTAACACGTTCGAAAACATGCTCAGGTTAGTCAACCTCTGCCGATCTCCTTCTATCGTAATAGAATCCATCTCAGCGCCCTTTTTGCTCTCAACGAACTGAAGTAAGTACACAGGTTTTGTTTTGGAGAGACCCTCAAATTCAATTGCCTGAATCACCTGGCTACTGGAGACAAAGGTCCAGCTCAAAAAGAAAAAGATCAGGAAGGCCTTGTAATGCACGGGTGTAATTTAGTGTTGACTTGAGTACTTATCTCAACAATAGAATTGGAATAGACCCTACTCCTCCCAGGCAATGTTCTTTTTTCTGAAAAAAGAAATGAATCTGTAAAGCTTCCCCTGCCCTTTGAAACCATTCCAACGATATCCTGGCTGGGATGAGCCTAAGAACATATCAGTAATTTGATCCGTCATCGCCAGACCATTTTGACTATTGGTGAAATAAACTACTCCCTTTTGGGTCGATGGCGAGACTGCAAAGTAAGACCGCACATTACCATTGTTCCCCCAATGCCATATTTCCTTACCAGAGGGTGTTTGCTGCAGGCCAATTCCCAAACCCCAGCTCACACTCCCCTTTTCCGCACCAAAATCCTTGACTTCTATTTGTGAAGTGAGCATCTTATCTCTGAGCTCTAGACTCAATAGCTTCGGATTGAGAAGTTCTGCTAAGAATAAGGCATAATCCTTAGAAGTAGTATGTAAAGAACCAGCCGCATTGGCGGATTCCGGCTTCCAAAGGTCCGCGGGGAACATACGGCTATCATGGGGAATAGTATAGTTTGACTCAAACTCCTCTTGCCAAACAAAACTAGATCTTGACATACCCAAAGGTTCAAAAACCTGCTCCAGAGCAAGAGAATGAAAGGGTTTGTCCCATATGAATTCAAGAATCCGTTGCAGCAATAAGAAACCTTCCCCCGAATAGCTAAACTTAGTGCCTGGCAGGTGAATAAAGCTAAGTTCTCCTTCACGCCAATTTGGTAAGCCGCTGGAATGGGTCAACAGCATTCTGGCAGTTACCTCTTGATAATAGTCACTCTCCGCCAAATCCTCATATTGAAAAAAACCAGCCACAGGTTTATCTAAATCTAGTTTGCCCTCTTGGACAGTCAGCAGTACGATATAAGCAGTGACGGGCTTACTAAGGGAAGCGGCAGAGAACACCGTTTGCTCGTCAATTGAGGATTCCATGCCATTTCGAGGCAACCAGCTCAAGATGGGTTTACCTTTTGGCTCTCCATCGAAATACGCCAGGGACATGGCGGGAATTCTATACTTCCGAATAAGATGGTCAATCTTCGCTTGACACTCTTCAAGGCCTTGTGACCTGGCAGCAGAAGTGACACCAATCAAAAGAAAGACTACCAAATACTTCAAATACTATGTCATTGATTTACAAATCTAATTCCCAGATTGAAGGTCTCACCCGCCCCAGCCTGGTCACTACCAAGCCAGAAATTTGTATAGAGTAATTCAAGCTCTAGTCTATTGGGAATTAGCTGATATTTTGTCCCCAAACCTGACTGAACAAAGAAACTCTCAAAGGCAGAAAACTCCTGTGCATTGCTGTTGTAATGCGTAGGGAAATACTCCGTCATCGCATAGAAAGTCCATTTGCTATTGGGGAAATAGTTGACAAAAGCACTGGTCTGAGTTTGGAGGTTATTGTTTTCATTAAATGAATCATCCACCACATTGAACCAAAAAGCATGTTGGAAAAACAGCTGCCATTCACTATTGAGTGGTTTATCGTAAAAGAATTGTGTCAACCAAAGAGAACGGTCATTGGCGAAGAAGAAGAACGGCACTTCAGCATCTGGACTTCTATTTTCAAAATCATCCCCCACTTTAAAATAATATCCTGTTTGAATAGATAGTCTATTCAGTGATTTGAAAGGAGCAATTTTCACTTTGGGCCCCGCAAGGCTCACCCCTGTCTGACTTTCGCGATCTCCTGAAAAAGGTAAGGAGGTGTGGTTCACCCAAACATCAAAACCAACATTGACTTGACCGTTGATGCCATATAGAAACTGGTTTATTGATGTGAAGAAGAATTGATTGTCTGATACATTTTGCTTCTTGAGACCATTCCCATCGAAAACACTTTGCTGACGATATAAATTTTGAAAGGACTTGAAATCCCACTGCCCATCGGTAAATAGGATGGAAGGTGTATAGTTCTGTAGGTTTTGTGCGCTTAAGCTTGATACCACTATGACACAAGCAAGCAGAAGTAGGTTCTTTTTCATTTTCATGAATCAATCACTTCTTTAAACCACCGTAAACGAAAAAGTCTCTGTCATTCTGATGACATTAGGCAAGCTTCTCCATATCCCTGATCAAAATTCTTCTTCTATCGAAGTTGATCAAGTTGTCCTCCCGTAGCTCATTTAGGACAGTGGTGACTGTTTGCCTGGACGTACCTGTAAGGCTGGCAATGTCTTTATGAGTAAGGTGGTTTTTGATCATAATTTCAAAACCAACCTTTTGACCTTTCTCTTCCGCTGTTTCTCTCAGAAAATCCACAATCCTTGTTCTGGCGTCCTTGAAAACAAGTGATTCTATCTTTCGCTCCATTTTTTTCAAACGAAACCCAATCAGTTTAAGGATTTTAAAACTAAGCTCCTGATCATCTTTCATGAGGGCCTGAAGGTTTTCCACCGACATTGGACAAACCCTCGTTCCTTCATCAAGTGCTACGGCAAAGTCTTCTCTTTTGCCTTCACCCGTTAAGGCCAGTTCCCCAAACATTTCTCCTTTTCCAAGAATGGCCTTTACGATCTCCTTACCATCTTGAGTATAGGTACCAATCTTCACACGGCCATTTGATACCATGAATACGTTCTTCGAGGGCTGCTCAGGAAAGTATATAAACTCCTCTCGTTTATAAACATTTGGCTCATGCTTGTCCTCCATTCCTGGTGTTTTCGTGGGACATAGCAGTTGAAAAAGGTCGGTATCCTCAAAATACCAGATGCTTGATTTATCGTTCATTACCCTCTAGGATTAAATAAAAAAATGATGATGGACGAACCATTAGAAACACTTGAAGAAAATCATGAGTTTTGCTTAAAGTTAAAAATACCCGATTCTTCGGCAAATGGATTATCTCAGTCTCAAAGCACTCCATATCATTTTTGTTGTTACTTGGTTTGCAGGCTTGTTCTACATAGTGCGTCTTTTCATCTACCAAACTGAAGCGCTGGAAAAACCAGAACCGGATAGAACCATCCTTCATCAACAGCTTAGTAAAATGGCAAGATTGCTTTGGTTCGTCATTGCCTGGCCCTCGGCTATTATCACTTTGTTATTCGGTATCTCACTATTGATAACACAGCCCGCCTGGCTATCTGCACCATTCATGCATATCAAGCTCACCTTTGTATTAGTACTCTACATATATCATTTAGGATGCCACAAGATTTACAAACAGCTTCAAAATGGTATAGCCAAATACAGCAGCACTCAATTGAGAATCTGGAACGAGATAGCCACTATTATACTCGTTGCTGTGGTCTTTCTAGTCGTGAAAAAAGATCAGATAAGCTGGATTTGGGGCACCTTGGGGATCGTTACATTTGCCATTATATTGATGATGGCAGTTAGAATTTATAAAAGAATAAGAGAGGGGAAAAGCATTAAATCATGAAGAGACTCCTATACAGTATTTTGTTCATCTTCATCCTAATCGGGTGTTCAGAAGTGCAGAACTACCACAAACTTCCAGTACTTGGAAGACCCAAGATTGTGGAGAAAACCGTAAACGGTGAACAGGTCTACGACACCATACCTCACACAATTGCCAACTTTGCCTTTGTAAACCAGGATTCCTCTCTAATTACAAATGAGACCTTTGAGGATAAAGTGTATGTGGCGGATTTTTTCTTTACCAGCTGCCCTACTATTTGCCCTCTGATGAAAAAGCAAATGCTCCGTATTTACGATGCCTACAAAGACTCAGCCGGGGTTTCTCTACTTTCTCATACCATAGACCCTGAGTATGATACAGTTGGACTTTTAAAGCAATATGCTCAAGATCTCGGAGTGGAATCAAGCAAATGGCATTTCGTCACTGGAATACAGGACGAGATTTATGACCTGGGTGAAAGAAGCTATTTGTCGGTAATGGATGAAGATGAAGCCGCCCCAGGTGGTTTCATTCATAGCGGAGCCCTTATATTAGTGGATAAAGACAGAAGAATCAGATCTATCGCCGATGGTACCGTCCCCGAACAGGTAGATATTCTGATTCAAGACATAAAAACACTTCTAGAAGAATATGAAAAATAGTTGGATCCTGATCATAGTGCTTTTGGCCAGTTGCGGCAGTCCTTCTGGGAAAAAGCCTGAGATGAATAGGGACGAAAAAATCAAGCTAGATCAATATCTGGTTCAAGGAAAAGAGCTTTACGAGACCTACTGCACAAATTGTCATCAGGATAGTGGGGAAGGTCTTGCATCGCTATATCCGCCTTTGGCTAAGTCTGACTACTTACTGGCTGATATTCCCAGAGCCGCTTGCATCATTAAAAATGGACAATTCAAGGAAATAGTAGTGAATGGCACAACTTATAATCAGATGATGCCCGGGTTAGCGCATTTGACCAATTTGGAGATAGCAGCAATTCTAACTTACGTGACTAACTCCTGGGAAAATGACAAAGGAATTCAGAATGTAGCTGATGTAGAAAAGTGGCTGCAAGAGTGTGAGGAGTAGTCTTACTCCTCTTTCAACAATTCCTCTCCTTCTTCAAGAGCGTCTTCCATAAGGTCTTTTACTCCCTGAATAAGCTCTTTTTGATCCTCATAGTAGGTTGGGTTATACTGTCGCATCCAGCCCATCATTGATTTTTGGGCTGAGTCCAGTTTATCGGCTTTTTTGATCAATAGCGCTCTCATTACAGAATCATCCATAGATTCTGCTTTCTCCAAAATCGCTTTTCTCGTTTTGCGTAGGTTTCCCATCTTGGGCATCACAGAATCGTGAATGGCCATCACTTCATCTACGATGGTGATTGTTGGGCTAGATTCTACCTTTCTCTCACAAGAGAGAATAATTAAGGAGGCTAGCAAAATGAATGGAAGTCTCATATCAAAGTGTTTCAACTCTAGCATCTTTTAGTATAAACATCAAATCATTGGTGTCGCTATCGTTCAGTGTCAACGTGCCCGTCACCTTCACCAATTTAGAGGTATAGTCAATGTCTTTATTCAGGTATGCCTTTGCCACGGTCTCGGGACCTCCCGAACCACAGAAAAAGCACGAGGCAATTGGCAGAGAAGACACTATGATTTGATCTGGTCTGAAAAGTCCTTCAAATGGAATAATGTAGCCAGGAAGCGAAATCTCTTTTCCTTCTAATGCTTTTATATCTTCTCCAAAGTCAGGCACATATATTTCTCCGTATTCGTCAAAGCTTTTGCTGTAACCTACCTTGGCAAAAGTTTTCCAGTTTGAATAGTCAGGACTCTGAGCATTGTTTACTCCTAGCGTCAAGACTAAAACCAGTGCTAAAACGACAAAATTCTTCATACACAAACTCGATTTCTATCTACAAACGTCTTTAGTTTGAAAAGTTCCCTCCACGGACACAAAAGTCACCATTAACCCCGATAATAACCCACTTTATCAATTCAAATAAAAAAACTTAACTTTATAGCTGATTTTCAGAGCCTTAAGTAGAAACCACCCTAAAATGCTAGCTCGCCGCGGGAATATTCGCCTATTAGGTCTTATTTTGCGGACTATCCGACTGGCAGTGCAATTTTAATAATAGATCGCTAGATGAGTATTTTCGACATTATCGCTCTGTTTATCTTCCTGGCAGCGTTGTTTATATACATCAACACCTACTTTCTTAAGCTGCCTTCTTCCATAGGGTTGATGATATTGGCCCTGGTTTTATCAGTGCTAATTGTTGTCGCCGGAAAGGTTATTCCTGCCATTAATATAGAAGCTGTGGAACTGGAGGAATACGACTATGCAGAGGTGCTATACCAGGTTGTATTGAGTTTCATGCTTTTCTCCGGAGCACTACAAATAGATTTTAAACAGCTCTCCAAAGAGAGAACGCCTGTTCTTGTACTGGCTACCACTGGCGTATTCATTTCAACATTCGTCATCGGAAGCTTAGTTTATTTTATGCTAGGCTTTTTAGGTATAGAATTGAACTATCTGTATTGCTTGGTTTTTGGAGCTCTAATTTCTCCAACCGATCCAATTGCTGTAACAAAATTCATCGACAGATTCCGTCTCTCCCAAAATCTGGGAATGAAGATTCGTGGAGAGTCATTATTCAATGATGGGGTCGCTGTAGTGTTGGCGCTTACCCTACTGGATATTGCCCATGCAGGAGATGATCACGTACTGTCAGCCTTTGAGGTATTCTACATATTCGGAGCGGATATTGGTGGTGGAATTTTTATCGGTTTATTCTTGGGCTACATAGGATACCGTCTATTAAAGTATATTGACAATGACCAGGTAGAAGTAGAGATCCTGATCACACTTGCTGTGGTAATGGTGGGTTCTTTACTAGCTGACTTCATTCACGTTTCCTCTAAGCAGGCCGCTGTAGTCATGGGGCTCGTGATTGGCAATGAAGGGCGAAGCAGTCATGTGAGTAGTGCAGCAGGAGACTATGTTTTCAAATTCTGGAACCTAATGGAGGAATCTTTAGCCGCGATGCTATTTGTGCTTATTGGGCTGGAGATGATCGTAATACCATGGCGACTTGATTATTTCGCCGCTGGCTTTTTCGCCGTAAACATTGTGTTGTTTGGGCGATGGCTTAGCGTGTTTGTTCCCATAAAATTGATGTCCGTCAAACGGAGTTTTGATCCCAATACAATTTCAGTACTGACGTGGGGTGCCCTTCGAGGAGGGCTGCCTATAGCACTCTCCATGGCTTTACCAGAGTTTGAAGGAAAAGATATCATCTTGACTATGACCTACATAGTGGTAGTGTGCTCGGTGCTCTATCAGGGACTCACAGTTCCCGTACTTATGAAGGGGTTTGGTGGTCAAAGGACTACTGAAAATTAAAATCCTTTTCATCTCAAAATCCAGCCGCTGGAGGTATTACTTATCTTTACAATAAAACTCAGAAGGTGCGAAAACTCCCCTCCATTGTCTTTCTATGCTTGTTAATACTTTCCTGCGAATCTGAGAAAGAGACGAAAAGTAAGTCATCTCCCAGAATCAGAAAAAAGACATCTATAACATTACCTAATGGAAACTCAGAGGTAAGGTTCGGTGATTCCATCTATTGGGAGGCGAAACATGCTGAAGAAGGCACAATCGACTCTCTTGTTTTGGAGGGTTTGGATGAAAGAGTAGTATTCTCCGGCAAATCAGGAAACTGGCTACCCAAAACACCTAGAGCCGGGAAACCAAAACTCAAACTCTCAGTGTATTCTAATGGCAAGAAAGAGACGCACTACCCACGTCTTAAATTCTTACCAAGTGAGTTACCGAAACTTTACGGTTATAGGATCATAAATACGTATCCTCATGATCCGGAATCTTATATACAAGGCTTCTTAATTCATGAAGGACAGATCATTGAAAGCACAGGACAGTGGGGGAAATCAAGGCTAAGAAAAATTGAAATCGAATCGGGGCGTGTGTTGAAAGACCTAAAACTTGACGATCAATTCTTCGGAGAAGGATGCGCCATTTTTGAAGACAAAATCTACCAATTGACGTATCAATCCAAAACTGTGCTTGTTTACGATCTTGAACTTAACAAAGTCAACAATTATCCCTTCATTTCAGATACAAATGAAGGATGGGGACTTACTGAATATGGACAAAAGCTACTGGTTAGTGATGGGTCAGATAAGATTTACTTTATGAACCCTGATGGATTTACCGAGATAGATAGACTGGAAATCTATGATAATGAACGGAATATTAGCAAGCTAAATGAACTAGAGCTGATTGACAATCTTCTTTATGCCAATGTCTACGGGGAAGAGTATGTAGTAATAATTGATCTGGAGTCTGGAGCTGTTGTTGGAAAAATTGATTTTACAGGACTTTTGCCTAAAGCAACCCAAGGCAGAGGAATCGACTATGTATTGAATGGAATAGCATACGACGAGGAAAACGATAGATTGTTTGTGACAGGTAAACTTTGGAATACTATCTTCGAAGTAGAGCTATTCGAAAAACAATCTATTTAATCCAAAATTTGAAAAAATGACTTTAGCGGAAGCAACTGAAAGCGTAAAAAAATTAGCCTCAAATCATGGAGGTAAACTTCAATCTACTGTCGCCTTTGATCTTGGGGAAGGTACTATTTTTCTCGATGACACTGTCTCCCCTACAGAAATATCAAATGAGTCAAAGGATGCAGAATGCACCATCAAAATAGATCTTGAAAATTTTGAAAAGCTAATGTCCGGAGACCTAAATCCTATGATGGCCTTCATGACTGGAAAAATGAAAGTGGAAGGAGATAAAGGTATCGCTATGAAAATGTCGAGTATGTTCTAACTGAATGTGATCAAATAGTTCATTGTAAAGTTCCACAAGATCACTACAGCAATGGCTGCCGCTTTCGCGAAATAAAATGGCAGCTTTAACTTCCTTTCAAATAGGATTAAGAAGCACGTATTCAAGAAAAGGCCAATGGCGGCTATGGCGATGAAGCTACTTAGTTGGCCCGCGTAATCAGGACTTTGATCTTCAAAAGTCCAAAGCTTATTCCAATAGAAATTATTGATAGCTGCAAGCAAGAACCCAATAGCATTTGCCAAGTACTTTGAGGTCCTAGCTTTTTCCTTCAGAAAATAGGTAATACCAAAGTCTATTATCAAGCCTGAGAAGCCTACAAGGCCAAATTTCAATATCTGGAACAAGAAGTTCAATTTCCAAGATGTTGAGTTTTATCCACTTTCTGACTGTACTTAAACCCAATAAAGCCAAGTATAACACCAACAATTGAGCCTACGCAAACATCAATTAGAAAGTGCTGAAGTAAATAAACTCTGGAAATGGCTACAGCCAATGCCAGCGTAAAAAATAATACTGAAAATAATCTTTGCTGAAAGTAGCATGAAAGGAAGAAGAAAATCGCGAAGGCGGTCATAGTGTGACCGGAAGGGAAACTGTTGTAGCTATGAACCTTAACACCTTCTATAAAGGAAAGCGGCACCTCCAGTTCCGCAAAAAAGGTCTTTGGTCTAGGGGTTCCCCTGAATACCTGGCGCTTCAATAAATAAGAGGTAATCAGCTGGGTAAGTCCCAAAGCCAATACCACCATGCCAACGCGCCATCGGTAGAGTACAAAGATCAGGGTGACCAAGGCAAAGAATAATCCATCTCCCAAATGTGTAATCCAAGGCATAGCAAAGTCAAGAAGTGCTATTCTGTTTTTATTCAACAGAAGGACAAAATCACCATGATCATGGGAGAAATAATACTCAACACCGACGATGAGAAAAAGCAGATATGGCATCAAAAACCAACGCAGAACCTTCAGCATCAACGAAGAATATACAGTTTACCAAAGCCATTTTTAAAAGCCTGATCAGCTGCTGTACCTCTGTTCTTAATATCCTCTCCGTTTATTTTGGTGATCACTCTATAAAGATAGACGCCATTGGCTAATTGATCTCCGAACTCATCTCGACCATCCCATGCATACTGTGAGATATTGTTGCCAATCTTGATTGGGCCTATTTCGTCCTGCAAAATCTCCCTCACCACTCTACCAGTAACAGTCATTATCTGAATTTTCAGCTGGTCCGGCACCTCCGAGCCTGTTAAGGTGAAAACAAAACGCGTGCTGGTGGAAAAAGGATTAGGGTAAGGATAGAAGTGCGTGATCGAAGATTCATTGACTACTTCAAAAGAAATCTCATACGGTTCCGTTCCTGCGGCGTTCCCCGATTCATCAGTAGCCTGTACCCTTAAAGCATACCTACCATCCTCCAAAGGACCAGGCCGATATTCGATTATGAAGTCCGTGTCCTCAGTTGCAGGAGTGTAGTTTATTTCGGGGTTTGTAAAAGGAACACGTACAAATTGGCCCTCATCTCCAACCCTTAACTCGACTGAAATTCCTGTAGTATCACTTTTCCGCAGAACTGGGTTTTGATCCTTGAGTAAAATATTAATGAGTGGCTGAGGAGCAACAATATCTCCATTGAGTATGTATGCTCCATCAAAGGTAACATCCAATACCGGGTTGAGATTATCAGGTTCTACCGTTAGAAAAGATGCCCTCGTCAAGCTATTATTGACTGTGTAAAGCTCTTCGCCTTGGGCTTCAGATCTGACAGAAAGATTGAAGTTTCCTACTCTACCTACCGTCCCAGTATTTAATTGAAATAAAGTGCTATCACCAGCAGAAGGACCAGCCATTATTTCAGAAATATCGAAGGAAGTGGCTCCATTAGTACTGAGCAATGTACCCGTAAAAGTTATGCTATCAGTGAAGTCCTGATCGCTATAGTTGTAGAAATAGACATCCCGAACTAAAGAATCACCCTCTTGCAAACTGAGTAGACTGTTGTCTGGCATAATTAATAGCCCATCAGGTGGGAAGTCATAAAGAACATGCCAATATCGAGGCTGAGGAGGTGTAGAATTGGTGGCATCAGTAAAATTGAAATCCAACCTAATGTTCGGAAACTGAGAAGCATCCACTGATGATAGGTCTATCTCCTCAGTTCTTGCCGATGTGAATAAAGTCTGTTCTGTATTACCTGAAACTCCTACTACGTTGAAAGAAAATGAATCAGAAGCTTCAGTACCAAGATCAAAGTTCAATGTTCTCCAATTAGTCGCTGGACCTATCAATTGAGATTGAATGCTCCCATCAGTAAATACTCCATTCGATTGGCCTACGAATTGTAGAATCTGCTCGGTAGCTGCTCTACCACTATTATCAGTCAAAATAGCTGTAGCTGTACCGGCTGCCTGCCCTTTTTTCCCGAAGAATATCACAGGTTGACCGTCCACTAGACCATTGATCGTGCTTGAGGCTATCCCTATCTCTTCAAGTTTCGTTTTCAGTTGATCATCCCAATTACTGTAAGTGACTGAATCAATGTTAAAGAGGACGATCTCGTCATTTACAGCCATTGCATCAATAAGTGTCTCAAGCCATCTTCCGGAACCAAGGACATTGCTCTCAGTGAAATTGTGAATCAACTGAGGTAGCCTCCCGCATACCAATGAGTTGCTGGTACCCACAGTCCCAAATTCAATAGGCAGATAAGGATTACTGGTTTGCCTGTCAAATGCAACCGCATTTATGGTGTTGCTGCGACAAACAGGATCAGGCAAATTGGAAGTAGTAATCAAGTCCACACCTACTGCAGAAACGACTATATCACTGTAAGACAAACCGCTATTGGGGCCGAATGTAGTTATCTCCAATGCTCCGCTAGTGTCTCTAAACCTCCATTGAGCAGTACTCTCATCATACTCTATGCCATCAAGGGTGGCCTCCGAAAATTGATCTTGTGAAAAAGTCCCCCAGCCCAAAGCAGTGGAAGAGCGAATTAAAGTGAAGCTGACCTCAGACCACAAAGAATCGAGAGCGTTGCTGGCATTGGCAACCCTCGTTCTCCAATACACGACAGTGGAGTCAGGAATAGCGCTAAGATTAACTTGCTTCTCAACAAAAATGACTCCTGGATCAGAGCTGGATACCAAAAAAGAACTAGAAAAGTCCGAAGCCGTATCCAGCTGAAATTCAAAGGTGATCTCTTCATCTGTTGTGGCCAACCTCTGCCAAACAAATCGGACATCCTCACTTGCTACCACTCCTTTATCAAGAGGTAGCAACGGAAAGGTATTTCCATTTGAAATAAATAAATCCTTAGTCACCTGATTGTTTGTCTCATCAAGCTCCTGCTGCTCTCCAGAAGGGTCTAGCAGCACTGAAATGATATTATTGCCCTCAATATTCTGACCTACGGTATTCGGAATAAATATTTCCAATGTGTCTTGATACAAAACCCTTTCAAATTGTTGGGAATACGTCAAGACTTCTCCATTAGGTAGAGTATGATCAACAGATACAGTGAGTGAGTCATTGACCGAGCGGCCAAAATTCTGAACAATCAACTCAACCTTGAAAGAATCTTGTGAGGCTAAAACTCTTTCACCAAAAATGGGTAACGCATTAACATTATCAGCCTCTATGGAATAATCTGGGTTTTCCGGATCAAAAAGCTTGGTGGCAGGATCCGACTGTAAGACCATTTGGAAAACCTGGGTTTGAGCTGTATTGGTCGTATTGGTAGCAAAGTATCTGACTGCCACCTCTTTTACAATCTGGCCCAAAGAAGAGCCGAATGTAGTAGTATCAGCAAATGCAATTTCGTAGAAAAGATCTGTAAACCTCCTCAGTCCAGAAGACAATGCAAAGTTCGTATGTGCCATGAAACCAGTAGACCCTCTGTTAGCAGTCAAGATCCACGGCTCTCCGAAAGACTGTCCAGTGGTAAATATCTCACCGGCATTACATCCATTGACTAAGAACATAGCTGGATACCTACCCTCATTGTCATATACATCTGGCTGATCAACCTCTATATCTGTAACCGCACTTCCAGAATGACCGAAAAAGGTAATCATCGAAAGTCCTTGATTTACTTCCTCCCGGATATTTATGAACTCCACAGTCGCTGTAGTTTCCTTGCTAACACTGGTCGTACTTGCACCCGCAAAATCATTTTCAGCTAGTGCCGAAAATCCCTCTGCATAGGACTTGAATAGTGTCAGTTCTGCTTGATTTTGACCTCCAGTTAATTGCAGGATGTTCTTTCGCCAAAGTGAGTTGTAAGGCAAAGCTTCACTTTGAATGACTTTGTTCAGGTACGCTTGTATCTCTTCCGGAGTTCTGGCAGTGATTCGACCAATACCTATTCTCGGATTTAGGGTCCCATTAAACCCTACACCATAGAATAGATCACTACCCGGCAACCCATAAGTTGGTATGAAATGAGCCGCATTAGGATTACGGGTATAGTTCGCATTCACCGTCAACCCTTTTCCAACTAAAAATAGATGACTCAGCTGACCTTGAGTATATCCATAATCTACCATGCGCCTGATCGCCAAAGGAGAAGGAATCCCGAACAAGAATTGATCGTATACATCCTGAATATTAGCTACCTGAACGTCCCAACTACCGCCAGCTTCACTTTCTCTATATGCCTCATAACTAGCAATGGGGTCCGTACCATCCTCCGCGGATCTCAAAGAAGGGTGGCTTACTATTATATAATTGGAGTTGCTAAAATCAATTTGATTGAAAGTGTAGCGGCTAATATCGGGGACAGTCTTGGTAGAGGTAAATCCAAAAATATTCCTTGACGAAGAAGTGTTGTTAACCACCACGTCAACTGTTGATGTCAGGGCATTACTATTGAGCCTTATTGGATTTATAGGGTCAGTAATATCAAAAAACCTGGTAGTGGAGGAGGCATCGCTACTTATTTGGAGGTAAGATTTATTGGCGGTATTGGATTCAAGGAAAAAGGTCTTCTGCTCCCCAGAATTCAATGCAAAAGTCTGAGGGTAATTGACTCTCACAAATGACGTATGCGCCCTATCTGAAATCCCATCAAGTCCAACAACAGTCATTCTTACGACCAGTTGGCCTGTAGAGGAAACATCTGACCATAATAGATCTAATGAAAAGCTAGTAGAAGTCCTGTCACTCCAGGTCTGGGAACCAATGGATCTGGTATTATTCTCATCAGGGCCTACGCTGATGTCCACAACGTGCGTTTGACCATTCCCTCCAATCATCACCATATCTACAGTAGGATTTGGGCCACTTGTAGCAGCATTATCTAGTTGGAAAGTATAAGATTGAGAACCTCCTTTGCCAACTGCTGAGCCTGTCCATCCTTCGCCAAAATCATACTGACTTAGACTGAACTTACTGTCTTGAGAGAAAAGAAGTCCAGGTGAGTATGTAGTAGTTTGGAGTTGCAGTGCTTTTTGAGTGTGATATGATTCAGCTGTCAGTCCAGTATTGTCATTGTCAGTTGAAAAATCAATGTTTGATCCCCCAGCAGCTAGTTCATAAGTCAAAAAATAAGTGGAAGTATCGCTAAATAGACTGTATAGATTATGAGGCTGCGCTTCGGCGCTTACATACAAATCACGATCGTAAAAACCATCATTCTGCTGTCCATAAAATTCCAAATAATTGAGAATACCGCCAGAACTCGAAACGAGCATTGCCACCTCTTGTCCATTCCTATAAAGTCTAAGCCTATTTGCCGCGATTATATTAGCCTGAAAGCCTTGAGCCTCCAACTCAGCTGCTGTCACGCGATAGACGCCTTCTTCTGCAACCTTGAGCTTAAAATACTCTTGATTGAAGTTGATCCACTCATTCCCATATTGTGCAATAGAAGAATAGGTGCAGGCCACCAACCATAGTGCTGAGAGGAATCGCTTATTTCTGAACATTGAAGTCTACTTTAAGCGAGAATACATGAGAAAAGAGGGCATCAGACTGATCACCAATATCTGTCAGTGCATAATCGATATGAATTTCTTTTATGGCGATGCCCAGGCCGACATTAGGTTGAAAAGTCCAATAGGTGGACCTGTCAAAATCTATTTGCTCCTGGATGTTATTGACTCCAAATCGCAAAAACGCCAATTCCTTGAAACCAAATTCCAGACCACCATGAGGGTCAATGGACACAGCATCGGAACTCACAATGGTATTCCTCTTACCATCGAAGGTAAAGTCAAAATCGAATGTGGTTAGAAGACTGAAGGACTTGAGCAGCTCAAATTTTCTAGATACACCCAGGATAACTCTAGGTAAAGTAATCTCAATAGAGTTTGTCGGGATCTCGTTATTGGTCAAGTTATAAATATCCCTCACCTCATCCGGGTTGTGAGCCCAGGTATTGAAAGTACCAAAGATATCCCTACCCATTAGACCAAAATTCCAGCCATTCCAGATCTTTTGAGCACCTAGATCGAGACCAAAACCCCATGATTTAGCAAAACTCCCAGCAATGCGATGGATGACTTTTGTGTTTCCTCCAACTCTCAAACCTCCCAGAATTGGCAATTCCTGACCATAGCTAAGAAAAAATCCATTGTCTATTGCCGAGAAAAATCTCACCCTTTCATAGTCAATAGCTCCGTTGGCATCAAAAAGAAACCTTGTATCGGGGATAAAGTCAACTGAAAATCTTACCACCGAAATAGCAAGAGCACTCTTCTCATTGATTTTAGCAGCAAACCCTCCATAATCATAGTTCGCGATTCCAGCGAAAAAGTCCGAGTGCATCAGGCCCAATTGAAAGTCTGATGAAACTGCACTTAGTCCAGCAGGATTCCAATATCCAGCAGTCACATCATCCACATGAGAAACCATACTCTGCCCAAGCCCAAAAGCCCTCGCCCCGACCCCTATACTTAGGAATTCATTACTGAATTTTGGCGTATTGTCTCTGGCTGAATTATCCTGTGCACTCACCCGAATTAATGATAACAGGAAAAGAAAAAATATCAAGCTCCGCATTCCGTCAACTGATGTCTTTCGACAAAGTAAAATAGATCCTCATACTTACACTACACCCTACCGCTACGTATCGATTAAGGTTCGCAATCAGTCGATAAAGATATTTATATATATAATTTTTCAAATATTAAATATAATTAAATACAGAAAAACAATCGATCACAATAATTTTTTACCATGTACTTGGCTATGCATAGTACCTTTCCGTATACAGTAAAAAGGTCAAAAGCTCATTTTTTAAATATGATCCGATGAATGTAGAAAACACACAGGTACAAATGCGGAAAGGAATATTGGAGTTTTGCATTCTTCATATCATCTCCAGAGGAGAAGTCTACGCGTCCAATATGTTGGAAGAACTTACCGCAGCGAAGATTATGGTAGTAGAAGGCACACTATACCCCTTGCTCACAAGATTGAGAAAGGCAGGTTTGGTAGACTATAAGTGGGTAGAATCCAATTCGGGACCTCCTAGAAAATACTACACCATTACTGATGAAGGTGCAGCCTTCTTAGGAGCATTAAATCAAACCTGGGAAGAATTAGTGTCTTCTACTCAGCAAATCATATCCGTCAACGAACAGTCTGAACAATCATGAAAAAAAATATAAGCATCAACATTGGAGGAATCATCTTTCATATTGAAGAGGATGGTTTTGACAAGCTCCGCAACTATCTGGACTCAATAAATACATACTTCTCCAATTTCGAGGATAGTAAGGAAATCATTGAGGATATAGAAAGTCGGATTGCAGAGATTTTTCTTTCGAAGCTCAATGAAGTAAACCAGGTCATCTCTATACCTGATGTGGAGGAGGTCATCGCCACAATGGGTACAACTCAGGATTTTGATGCCACTATAGAAAACGAATCCGTTAGCGAGCAGACAGTCGAATCGAAGGACGAAGAATCCAAGAGTGAGGAGCCCAAGGAGCCGAAAGAAGAAGATAAGGAACAGGAAGACAGGGAAGAAACTCGCGGACCCAAACGATTGAGCCGCCACAAGTATAAAAAGGTCATTGGGGGCGTTGCAGCGGGCATTGCCCACTACCTTCAAATCGATGCTCTCTGGGTTAGACTGGTCTTTCTTCTATTGCTTATCAATATCTTTTTAGGAGGGCTGTCTGGTTTCATTTTCATCACATATATAGTACTGTGGATTGTGCTGCCTGCCGAAGATCTTGAAGAAGATAAGAAAGTCAAAAAGCTCTTCAGGGATACCGAGAAAAGTGTAATAGCTGGTGTAAGTAGCGGCATTGCTAGCTACTTTGGAGTAGACCGTGCTGTTATTCGCTTACTTTTCGTATTGTCTTTTTTCTTAGGGGGAACTGGATTTATTCTCTACATAGTCCTCTGGATCATTACGCCAGCAGCCAAAACCATTACCGAAAGGATGCAGATGGAAGGAGAGCCAGTCACCCTTTCCAATATTGAAGAGAATGTCAAAAAACGTTTAAACGAAGAGGATGGAAAAGAAAGCCCCCTTGCTTCTGTTTTGCTTTTTCCTTTCAGATTGATCGGAACCATTATTAGAGGAATTGGAAAAGCATTGGGACCGGCAGCTATCGTATTGGTAGAAATTCTTCGAGTGTTTGCGGGATTCATGATCATAATAGTTGGCTTTGGAATGATCATAGGTTTCAGTGCTGCCTTCCTCATCTTGGTAGGTTTTGCCCCCGAATGGTGGTCAGAGTACGTAAGAATGGGTGACTTCCCGCTGGGAATAGCCTCCTCTTCCGTCTCATTTTTAGCCATATTTTTCGCTTTCCTTATTGCCTTTGTACCAGCATTAGCCATAACCCTGGCCGGGATAATGGTGATGAGCAAACGCCGAGTAGGGAGTAATTATCTAGGTTGGTCACTATTTGGACTTTGGATTGTCGGGATTGCCGGAACCGCTATTTTCCTTCCCGCTGTAATCAAAGAGTTTGATGTTCGAGGCTCGTTTAAGGAAACGAAAGAATTCCCTTTAACTGCTGAAACTCCAACCTTAAGGCTAAATGAAGTGTGGTACAACACTGATTATGATCCGGTAGATCTAAGGTTGAGAGGAACAGAAGACAGTGTATATCGATTAGAGTTACGTTTTGAAGCGAAAGGTTCAGACAGAGAAGACGCTCAGGAAAATGCCGAAATTGTCGACTACAACGTCACAAAAAATGGTGATGACATCATTTTCGATTCAAATCTTACTTTCCCTGATCGCGCGAAGTTCAGGTTCCAACAGGTAGATGCTACTTTTTACATCCCAGAGGGTAAAGTTTTTCGAATGGAAAGAGACTTGAATGAGATACTCTCCAATACAGTCTATCGAAGTGGATATCGCTCCTATCAGATTGAAGAAAATGATTGGGTGTTCGAAAACGGAAGATTAAAATGTGCTTCTTGCGAAGAGGAGAAGGAGCGTAGAAATAGTAGCTTGGATAGGGTCATCACGGACGATGATATTAAACCTAGACAAAGAGGCGCCGTGACCAGCAATGTCTTTAGAGACTGGGAAAGGGTTAGAGGCGAAGAAGTAAGTTACAATTTCGCCGGATTCAACGAAGTAAGAGTTTCAAGCAAGTTCAGAGTATTTATTGAACAAGGAGAAGAATACGAGGTGATGCTAAAAGGAAACGAGCGAGACCTTGATGATATATACATTCGCAGAAATGGCAACTCATTACAAGTAAAACACCGAGATCACGAATGGGGTTGGTGGGATCCTGATACTTGGAAGGATGATATCGCTTTATATGTGAAGATGCCAAATCTTGAGGGGCTGGATCTGTCGGGGGCCTGTAAGGCCAAAATAGCTGGCTTCAAAGAAGGCGATTTAGAGATAGAACTTACAGGAGCCTCTGAAATTGATGCCAATATTTCCCCGGACTACCTCACACTGGATTTAGTAGGAGCTTCTAAGGTGACTTTGGATGGAGAAGCCAGAAAAGTAAAAGTAGATATGGCAGGTGCCTCTAAAATCAAGGCATATGACTTCCGGGCAGAGATCATGGAACTGTACTTAGCAGGAGCTTCATCGGCCAAAGTATTCGTAACGGAAGAGCTGAAAGTAGATGCCAGCGGAGTGAGTACGGTAACCTACAAAGGTCGACCTGATGTCCAAGCAGATGAACATGGCCTAAGCTCCATTAAAAGATACTAGAGGAAGAATCCTTTACATGGACCGCCGCTTTCTGATTTCTAAAGGCGGTCCTTTTTTATTCGCTCGAATTTCGAGGAACACGATGAACAGGCTTCCAGTTGAGACCCATTAGAACGGTTCCGGCTATCAATAAGAAATAGTCAATCATTGGCATATCTACACCTCTTACCAACATAGCCAATCTCGATCCGAAAAACATCCCAAATAGAAGAACAATCAAAACTGCACTAATAGTCTTTTTCATAGTCAATTCTATAATGTTTTAGTGTCGAGAGCTAGATTTTATTATAGTTTGGCTGGACTTTCTTACCTCCTTAAAAACGATTGCCATTACATAAAGTGCACCAATGGCTATCGTGAATAAATCGACTATATCTGTCTCCACTCCATGGACTTGAAAAGACCTTAGACTGGTCCCCAGAAAGAACCAGAATAAGAGTTTTCCGATTGAATTTATCATTCTGCTTTTTATAAAGTAAGTGCAGAATGTGCAGGGCTTATTACGTCACTTCATTAATTTTTTGTACTTGATCCTTTTTGGTCCTTCATCTCCTAGCCTCTTTTTACGATTCTCTTCATAGTCAGTGAAATTTCCTTCGAACCAATAAACTTGAGAGTCACCTTCGTAAGCCAATATGTGAGTGGCCACCCTGTCGAGGAACCACCTATCGTGGGAAATAATTACCGCACAACCGGCAAAATTTTCAAGTGCTTCTTCCAGAGCTCTTAATGTATTCACATCCAAATCATTGGTTGGCTCATCCAGTAAAATAAGATTAGCTCCTTGCTTCAAAGTCATAGCTAAATGGACTCTGTTTCTCTCCCCTCCTGAAAGGTCTCCAACTTTTTTCTGCTGGTCATTTCCACTAAAATTGAAGCGACTCACATAGGCTCGTGCGTTCATTTCCTTACCTCCAAGGCTCAGAATTTCATTGCCTTCTGAAATAGCTTCGTATACCGAGTGTTCAGGTTTCAACTGATCATGTTCTTGATCCACGTAGGCCATGTCCACGGTAGGACCTACTTCAAAAGTCCCCGAATCTGGCTTCTCCTTCCCTGTTATAAGATTGAACAGTGTTGTCTTTCCTGCGCCATTTGGTCCCACAATGCCTACAATTCCACCTTGAGGTAAATTGAAAGTCAAATCATCGAAAAGCAGCTTGTCTCCATAAGACTTAGACACACCCGAAACCTCGATTACTTTGGCTCCCAATCGTGGCCCTGGAGGAATATATAACTCCAACTTTGCTTCTTTCTCTTTACCTTCCTCTCCGAGCATCTTTTCGTAGGCACTCAATCTTGCTTTTGCCTTAGCCTGACGACCTTTTGGAGACATTCTTACCCACTCTAATTCCCTCTCAAGAGTTTTTTGCCTCTTAGATTCGCTCTTCTCTTCCTGAGCCAGTCTTTTCTGCTTCTGGTCTAGCCAACTAGAATAGTTGCCTTTCCAAGGGATTCCTTCGCCTCTATCTAGTTCCAATATCCAGCCAGCTACATTATCCAGAAAGTAGCGGTCGTGCGTCACGGCGATCACAGTCCCTTCATATTGCTGCAGGTGCTGCTCGAGCCAGTGAACAGACTCAGCATCCAAATGGTTGGTCGGCTCATCTACTAACAACACATCCGGCTTTTGAAGCAACAACCTACAGAGCGCGACACGTCTCTTTTCACCACCTGACAGATTTTTGATAATCGCATCTTCAGGAGGGGTCCGCAAGGCGTCCATCGCTCTTTCCAATTTATTATCCAACTCCCAGGCATTGTGAGCATCAAGCTTCTCTTGTACTTCACCCTGCTTGGCAATCAACTTTTCCATCTTGTCTGGGTCTTCCAGAATTTCAGGCTCAGCAAATTTCAGATTGATCTCTTCATATTCTGCGAGTAGATCCGTGACTTCTTTTACTCCTTCCTTTATTACTTCAATGACAGTTTTATCCTGATCCAGCTCGGGTTCTTGCTCCAATAATCCAACAGAGTAGCCTGGCGAGAAAACCACTTCCCCCTGATAATCAGTATCCTTACCAGCTATTATTCGAAGCAGCGAGGATTTACCTGAGCCATTTAAGCCTAATACACCTATTTTAGCTCCGTAAAAGAAAGAGAGGTGTATGTTATTTAATACCTGCTTCTTTGGAGGGTAGATCTTGGAGACCCCCGCCATTGAAAAAATTATCTTTTCGTCGGACATATCGTTAAATTGTTGAAATTAGCTTTGTTAATAGTATAATCCACCCAATAGTGCTTTATGAGCAAATCCGAGGCTCCGTTTGGAACCATTAAAGACGGTAAAATTATTTTAAATCCCTGGAAAGAACAGCCTGAAAGAGTAGTCGGGGAAATCAGAGAAGAAGGAGAAGCCTACGCCATCCAATATTTTGTAGAGCGTTTTGAAGAAATGGCAGCGAAAGTTGCTGATCTTGAAAAAACAATAGCCGAAACTGAGAATAAAGGAAGTTATCTGCAAAAAGCAGTTCACCTCCGTGAAGCCCTTTTAACTTATGATGGGCTTGGTGACTTTACTGATCTGGACCAAAGGCTGGAAAAGCTACAGGCTGAATTAGAAGAGCTTGTAGCTAAGAACCGTATTCGCAATACGGATATCAAGAAATCACTGATTGTAGAAATAAAAGAAGCAGCAGAAATCATCAGCTGGGATGAATCCACAGAGGCGGTTCAGGATATCAAGTCCAGATGGATCAAAGTTGGTAATGCTGTGAAAGAGGAGCAGGATAAGCTCAACGATGAATTCTGGGATGAGGTGCAGAAATTCTTTGATAGAAAGCGTGCTTTCTTCGAAGACAAAAGGCGTCTGCAAAAACAAAATGAGCAAGACTACTGGGACCTGATAAAAGAGGCAAATACCGTCTCCAGATTAACAGGTGAACATAAGCAGCATAAAATCAATGACCTGAAGAATAGATGGCAGGAGGTGGGCAATGTCCCCTCCAGAATCTACAAGCCACTTCTTCAGAAGTTCCAGAATAATCTCAAGCGTAGTTTCCAACAAAATTTCGACCCTTCCAAACAGTTGGATTATATCAACAGGCAAATTGTCGCATTTCAGCAAGGGAATCAACCTTTCGATAGTGACAAGGCTCATGATATGCGTAAGACCTTGTTTGGCATTAGAAGCAGGGATCCCAAGATAGAGAAACAAAAACAAGAGTATCTCGGACAACTGCAGTTGCTTTCAGAGATGGACTTTGTAGAGAAGTTGGCAAAAAGACGTAACAGCAATTATGAGGATCTAGGCGTACTGGAACAAAACCAGATTCAGGTTCAAATCCTCAAAGAATTGATCAGGAAAGAAGAAGAAGAACTTGGTCAATTCGAAGTGAATATGGAAAGATTCAATTCCAGAGATCAAGGTGCTGATCGCATGATGAACAGGAGACTATCCCAACAAAAAGACAGAATAGAAGTAAAGAAAAGACTCATCACGATGTTAGGTGGCTAACTGGGACTTAGGAATTCTTGCTTCAAGCTAGACGATTTTAACGACTCCTTTTGGACTTATACTTTACCTCCGTATCTAATTGAATCGCAACTTCAATTAGGGAGATTATTTCTTCAATTTTGATCGACTCAATTTCATCAATTTCAATACTTCTAACTTGCTTTCGCCCCTTTGCAGATAAAAGCCCCATAGGATCATTCAATTCGTTACCTCTAGGGAACGCCAATTCTACCTTACTATCTTTCAGAACATTTATGTAGCAGATCCAGCTTTTACCGTAGTAAAATGGTATCCCATATCGAATCTTGGGATGTAAGTTGAATTCATCAGAAATCAGTCCATGCAACAACAAACCTATCTCCCTAACCTGTCCTTCCAATTGGAAAAAGAATTCATCGACTGATTGCATAACCACAAAAGAATATTGGGTAAATCCCAATTCACAAGTTAGAAAAATTTATATAGTCGTCACGAGTCAAATGGACTACTACTACTTCTCTATTTGCTTTTTCAGAAGCTTTTTGGAAGGGATCAAACTTGACTTAAATTTGCCTGCTCTCGGCAAAAAGTCGAGATACTCACACGAACAAAAATCTTGAAAATATGGCTTCTCAGTATGATTTGATTGTAATTGGAAGTGGGCCCGGCGGATATCCAGCGGCTATCAGAGCTTCTCAATTAGGAATGAAAGTTGGAGTAGTAGAAAAAGCTGAACTAGGTGGTGTTTGTCTTAACTGGGGATGTATACCTACGAAAGCTTTATTAAAAAGTGCCCAGGTATTTGAATATATCAATCATGCGAAGGATTATGGCGTTGATGTGAAAGACGCATCGGTTGACTTTTCTGGAATGGTAAAAAGGAGCCGAGGAGTTGCCGATAGCATGAGCAAAGGCATTCAGTTCCTTTTCAAGAAAAACAGTATTGAGCATATTCCCGGTCACGGTAAAATCAAAAAAGATGGAATCGTAGAAGTTACTGACGAAAAAGGGAAAGTCACGGAGTATAAGCCAAAAAATACAATCCTGGCAACAGGAGGAAGATCCAGAGAATTGCCTGCTCTTCCAATCGATGGCACGAAAATCATCGGCTATAGAGAAGCAATGGTTATGCCTAAGCAACCTAAAAAAATGGTTGTAGTAGGTTCTGGCGCTATCGGCGTGGAATTCGCCTATTTCTATAATTCAATTGGCACTGAAGTCACGATCGTTGAGTTCATGTCAAACATTGTTCCTTTGGAAGATGAGGAAGTGAGCAAAGCGCTGGCCAGAAACTTCAAGAAGAATGGTATCAAGATCATGCTTGAATCTGAAGTGACAGCAGTGGATACGAAAGGGGCCGGATGCAAAGTGAAAGTAAAAACCAAGAAAGGTGAAGAGACGCTGGATTGTGATGTGGTTCTTTCAGCAGTAGGTGTATCTACTAACTTAGAAAACTTAGGTCTTGAGGAAGTAGGAGTAAAAACTGAAAGAGGCAAAGTAGTGGTCGATGACTTCTATGCCACGAGTGTAAAGAATGTCTATGCCATTGGTGACATTGTACCAGGCCAAGCTCTGGCTCACGTTGCCACAGCCGAAGCAATCATCTGTGTTGAAAAAATGGCTGGTCACAACCCTGAGCCATTGAACTACAACAATATCCCTGGCTGTACTTATTGTTCACCTGAGGTGGCATCTGTTGGGTACACTGAGAAAGCGGCTAAAGAAGCAGGCTATGAAGTGAAAGTCGGTAAGTTTCCATTCACCGCTTCAGGAAAAGCAAAAGCCGCCGGGGCTCCTGATGGCTTTGTCAAGGTAATCTTTGATGCTAAATATGGTGAATGGCTGGGTTGCCATATGATAGGTGCCAATGTGACCGAAATGATAGCGGAGGCTGTATCAGCCAGAAAGCTAGAAACAACAGGTCACGAAATCATCAAATCCGTACACCCTCACCCGACCATGTCAGAGGCTGTGATGGAAGCGGCCGCAGATGCCTATGATGAGGTGATTCACCTATAAAAGAAATCAAGAAATAATATCTGAAAAGCCACCTTAGAAGTGGCTTTTTTTAATTTGAACGAAGAAAAATTTGGGTAAAAAAGAAGCTCCCGTCAGACGCTTCAGCTACGCCAATGCCCGTTAAATCATAGTCCCCTTCGATATTTTCTCTATGACCCTGGCTATTCAACCAGGCCTCTACAGCATCCGCCGCCGGATCATCAGCTCCCTGATTAGTTGCTACATTTTCAGCAGACCCTGAGAAAGCAATATTCACTGCAAGCCTATCAATTCGATCATCAAAACCATTGTGACCGAAATCCTCAGCCCCTGAAGCCATGTTGCGGCTGTGTTCCAGCGCCATCTCCGCTACTGCATCATTCCAAGTCAAGGAAGCAAGCGTTTGACTCCCTCTGTGATTATTGATAAGGTTGAAAGCCTGAGTCGCAACATCATCATTTCCCTCAATTGCGGTATTGTCTGTTACCTGCGATCCATCATCATCACCACATGACACAAAAGCCATAACTGAAAACATCAATGCGTATACCTTTCTCATATTTTCAAAGCTATTAAAAAAGGTTTCTCCCTTATTTCAAATTCAAAAAATTACTTCGCTTCTGGGCTTTACCGGATAACTAGCTAATCAGACTAGGTTATATTTATGATATGAGAAAACTGCTATCCCCAATATTTTTAGTGGCTTTTTTCTGCTCTTCCGCTCAGGAGACAGAGGAAAATCCTCTTTCTTGCTTTGATCCGTTTGTTGGAAAGACCTGGGTTGTAAATGGAGAGTGGGGAGACGGATCGAAATTCCAGCAGGAGTTAACACTGGAGTTTGGACTTAATAAAAAGGTAGTTATCGCGAAAACCAAAGGATTTATTGACCAGGAGAGAACCCAATTTGGCGATAGAGCTCATGGCGTGAGGAAATACAACCCTGAAAGTAAGAAAATAGAGTTTTGGGAGTTTGACACTTTTGGAGGTACCACTACTGGCGAAATTCAAGTGAATGGCAAGGATTTATGGTATATCTATGAAGCATACGATATGACGTTTGCAGATATTTGGGAATATCTGGATGAAGAGACTTATGCTTTTAGAGTAGTACAATATGAGAATGGTGAATTAGGTGACCAATACCTAAAATCGGCCTACAAGCTCAAAAAATAGCCAACTCTAAGTTTCCAAGTAAGCTCGTATATTTTCCTCACAGTATTTTCTTAAGTCCTGAAATACTGCCCATCCGGTAGGTATACTGCCAGCACCCTTCCCTATCAACATTTGTTTTTCCAACTCCTCCGATTGTATTTCAATCGCATTGTACTCATCGTTGACGCTGTAAAAAACATCCTCATCACTCAGCTCGTGGGGTCGTACTTGTACCTTGAGATGGCCATTTTCAATAAAAGCAGAGGCCAAGAGTTTAATCCTGGTATCGGTCCCTTTTTCTCTTTGGATTGATTTGAATAGATCCCCATCTATGCCTTCTACTTCCACAGAAGACAAATCAAGAGATCTTCCAAATAACTTTTCTACTAGAAGTATACTCTTATAAGCGGCATCAATTCCGGAAATATCCAACGTAGGATCGGACTCTGCAAAACCCTCATTTTGTGCTTTCGAAAGCGCTTCATCAAAACTCAGGTTTTCCCTTTCTAGTAGACTCAAAATATAATTGGTAGACCCATTCAGAATTCCTCTAAATCCCGTGATCGTCAAATCCTGATAGAAACTATTCAGGTTGTGAAAAATCGGGATAGATGCCGCAACGGAACTCTCGTAATAAATTTTACCTCCAAAAACCGCTTGTAGGGACGCCAGCTCCTCCAGATGCTCAGCCAGCATCTTCTTGTTGGCAGTGATGAGGTTCTTCCCCCCAGACAAGGTTTTTCTGGCGATCTCCCATGCCACCTCGGCATCATCGATCAGCTCAATAACCAAGTCGATGGACTTATTTTCGAGAATCTCGTCCAGGTCTTCAGTGAACAATGAGCTCTCCGATCCTCCTCGGGGTTTGCTAATGTCCTTAACACAAATCTTCTCAACTTGTACTAACTCATCATACCGTATCAGTAGGTCATAAAAGCCTTTACCCACACAGCCGAAGCCTATTAATCCAACCTTAATCATGATAAGAATTTTTTAATGACCCCTGCTATTGCCTCAGTCTCCACCAAAAATCCGTCATGACCAAAATCACTGTGTATTATCTCCAACTGGGCATCTTCGATTCCTTCGGCCAATAATTTTTGTTCCTCAACCGGAAACAAAACGTCAGTCTCAATACCAATAACCAGGGTCCTGGACTTTATTCTGGATAGTGCTTCTTCAATGGATGAAAAGTGCCTACCCAAGTGATGGCTATCCATAGCCTTTGACAATGTATAGTAACTCTCAGGGGTAAACCTTTTCCGAAGTTTATAACCTTGATATTGCTGATAAGAGGCTGCACTAAACTGATCCCAACGCTGATCCAAATCCTTCTGGGTCTGGTCATAAGTGTTGTAATGCCTGTAGGAAAGCATAGCTATAGCCCTCGCCGTTTCAAGGCCTTTTTCCCTGTTTGGGTTGGACAAAGCCATCCTTTGAGCCTCATTGAAAGCAATACCCCAAGCCGAATGATTGGCGTTAGTAGCGATAGGAATAATAGTTTCAAAAAGATTAGGTTCCTGCACTGCCCATTCCAATAATTGCTGACCTCCCATAGAGCCACCTATACCAATGGCGATCTTCTCAATTCCCAAGTATTCCTTCAACCGCCTATGAGCCTCAACCATATCGTGGATGGTCAACAGCGGAAAATCTCCATTCTCTGGAGAGGTGCTGCCGTAGCAAGAACCCTGCATATTCGCACAGATAATAAAGTACTTTTCAGGATCAAAGAGCGTACCCTCCCCGAACAAGCCCGACCACCACTCAAAGGGATCACTATTGGCAGTAAGCGCATGAAAAACCCAAATCACATTGTCCTTTTGGGCATTGAGTTCTCCAGCACAGGTATACCGAATGGAAACCTCAGGAAGAAGCCCTCCTCCCTCCAGGAAGAGTGGCTCCTCTAAGACTAAGTCTTTTGTTTCAGACTGCTGCTCCAACACCTGCATATACCTTATCAAACGCTTGTTGCAAATCGGACTTGAGATCATCAATGTGCTCGATACCTGCAGAAATTCTGAGCAAGTTCGGGAGCACCCCAGCTGCCAATTGTTCTTCATCAGTCAATTGCTGGTGCGTAGTGGCTGAAGGCTGAATGATCAGCGTCTTCGCATCACCCACATTAGCCAGATGGCTGATGAGCGACAATGAATTTACAAACTCCACTGTCTCGTCTTTAGTACCCTTTAGCACAAATGACAAAACACCTCCAAAGCCGTTCTTCAAGTATTTTTTAGCTAAATCATGATAGCTGCTACTCTCCAAGCCAGGATAATTGACGGACTCTACTTGCGGATGCTGTTCCAGCCATCTTGCTATCTCCAGCGCGTTTTCAACCGTTCGCTGCACTCTTAGGGATAAGGTCTCCAAACCTTGAAGTAGGAGAAAAGCATTGAAAGGACTCTGCGAGGGACCAAAATCTCTCAAACCCTCCACTCTAGCCCTAATTGCAAAAGCAATATTGGGTAAACCTAAAGGATTGCCCTCGCCAAATGTCTCCCAAAACTTCAAGCCATGGTAACCTTCTGCCGGCTCGGTGAACTCAGGAAACTTTCCATTGCCCCAATTGTAATTGCCTGCATCAATGATAACACCACCGATAGATGTGCCATGTCCACCTATCCACTTAGTAGCTGAAGCAGTTACCACATTAGCGCCATGTTCTATTGGTCGAAACAAGTAACCTCCAGCTCCAAAAGTATTATCTGCCACTAGCGGTATGTCATACTTCTTGGCCAAGGCTGAAATAGCATCAAAATCAGGAATATTGAAACCTGGATTGCCAATGGCTTCTAAATAGATGGCTTTTGTATCGCTATCGATAAGTTGCTCGAAATGCTCCGGTTTATCACTCT
>CAZZHO010000006.1:0-58037 GCA_964653795.1 uncultured Roseivirgaceae bacterium
GATTGAACGGGATGGTGTTCTCTGATTTTGTAGAGCAGTTTGGACAAGACCACTTGGAGGAGAGTCTCGTGGCTTTAGAATTATTCACTCAACATGGAAGTGGTGAATTTGCAATAAGACCATTTATTCAAGAACGTGAGGCATTGGTAATGGCTAAGATGTTGGAGTGGTCGAAGCACGAAAACTACCATGTCCGCAGGTTGGCAAGTGAAGGTTGTCGCTCTAGACTTCCATGGGCCATGGCATTACCCCGGTTTAAGAAGGATCCTTCCTTGATCTTTCCCGTCCTGGAGAACCTGAAAGATGATCCTGAGGAATATGTTAGGAAGAGTGTGGCCAATAACCTTAATGACCTAACCAAAGACAATCCAGATCAGGTATTGGATATACTAAAGCAATGGAATAAAAAACCTACTAAAGGGACCAGTTGGATCATAAAACATGGTCTGCGTGGGTTAGTAAAGTCTGGTAACCAAAGAGCACTGAAGTTGCTAGGGTTCAAAAGGGCCAAGATTATGCTGCTCGATTTTAAGATTCATACGCCCAAAGTAGTTTTCGGTGAGGAGTTGGTATTCTCTTTTGACTTAAGGAATGATGGGCAGACTGATGTCTCAGTGGTGGTGGATTATGAGATTCACTTTATGAAAGCCAATGGTACTTTGGCCCCTAAAGTGTTTAAGATCAAAAACCTGAGATTGAAGAAGGGAGAGAAGGCTAGTTTGGAAAAAATACATTCCATTCGACCCATAACGACTCGAAAATATTATCCTGGAGTACAGAAGGTAGGAGTACAGGTAAATGGTAAGGTTCTGGGGCTCGAGGAATTTGAGCTGGTGATGGAGGGAGATATTGAATCTTAGTATGCGAGTCAATTACAGAGGTACCCGTAGGTGTCAACAAAGCTGCTTGTATTTCTTCCAGCTCTCACTGGATAACCAAGAGCGTTATATTCGTAGCTGAATAGATCTTCCTCTTCCCTGAAGACGACTTTTGACCTAAGGGGGTTATTAATGAAATTAAAAGGGCTATATCCTCCCAAAACATTTCCTTCTTCAAGGTAGAAAGTGAAGGGAATGTTGGAGTAATTACTTCTTAAAGTATCATACTCGAAGTATTCAACTAGTTGAACTAATCCATTTGATGTGCGGACAAAAATTTCTTTAATGTTGTCATCCTCAAAATACGTGACTTGCATCCAAGTATTACCGTTATAGATTAGTTCTACAAACCTACCTAGCTCGTCTAGAATGTATACATTTTTACCTTGAAAAAAACCGGAGGAACTAAATTCTAAATCAGCATTTACAATAATCGAATCGGCGAAATAGGATAATTCAGTTTGATTTTCTTGGTCATATATTTTAACAACTCTGCCTTGGTCATCCCATTCGAGAAATGTTTCAGTCAATTTGTTAAGACTTTCCCAATTTCCCACAACTCTTACTAGTTGGTTTAGCTCATTATATTCATAGGTGATATCTGCTGATCCTCTTTTTTCTGAGGTTAATAAGCACTTAGAATTCTTGACAGCCAGTATTTCCTCATCGCCACCGCATGAAAATAGTACTAGCAAAAGAAGAATTGACCTAAATCGTTTCATGCCTACATATGAATAGGCCGATTCTCAGTGGCAGCTAGACAAGCTTCTTTCACTGCTTCCATATAGGTTGGGTGCGCATGGGACATCCTGGCTACATCCTCTGCTGAAGCCCTAAATTCCATGGCTGTCACGCCTGTTGCGATCATATCGGCAGCTCTGGCCCCAATGATGTGCATTCCGAGAATCTCATCTGTTTCCTGATCTGCCAGCACTTT
Source organism: uncultured Roseivirgaceae bacterium (assembly GCA_964653795.1). Taxonomy (GTDB): domain Bacteria; phylum Bacteroidota; class Bacteroidia; order Cytophagales; family Cyclobacteriaceae; genus JAWPMT01. The sequence continues at coordinate 1,816 of CAZZHO010000006.1, forward strand.
CACTAAGCCCTCTACATCCATGGAGGCTCTTGCACGACCAAGCGCTTTGTACGGGAACTTACCAGTTTTGAACTTGCGTCCTTGCTCCTTCAACTGTTCTTCAGTGTAGCCAACACTTGCCACCTCAGGCCAGGTATATACCACACCGGGAATAAGATTATAGTTGATATGGGGTTTCTGACCCACCATTTGCTCTGCCACAAATACGCCTTCTTCTTCGGCTTTATGAGCGAGCATCGCACCCTTCACGACATCACCTATTGCCCAAATATTGTCAACGCTCGTTTGCAAATGGTCATTTACTTCCACCTGACCTCTTTCCGTCATTTTTACGCCAGCAGCTTCCAAATTCAATCCTTCAGTATAAGGCCTTCTACCAATGGAAACCAGGCAATAATCTCCTTTAAGAGAAACCGTTTCGCCTTTATCTGATTCAGCCGTTACGGTCACTTCTTTACCTTTTTTCTCGACGCCTGTCACTTTGTGCTTGAGGAAAAACTCAAAACCTAGTCCTTTCAATGACTTTTGAAGCTCTTTGCCCATGGTTTTATCCATAGAGGGGATCAAGCTATCCAGAAATTCGACTACTGAAACCTTTGCACCAAGCCGCGCATAAACAGAGCCCAATTCCATCCCGATCACACCGCCACCGATCACAATCATGTGTTTCGGCACTTCTTTGAGCTCGAGGGCTTCGGTACTGGTAATGACTCTTTCCTTGTCCAATTCAATAAATGGTAGGTTCGCTGGCTTGGAGCCAGTAGCAATGATGATTTTCTCAGAAGTGATCTGCTTCTGCTCCTTGCCATCAATCTTGATCGTGTTTTTATCGACAAAAGAGCCGAGACCAGTGAAAACATCGATCTTGTTCTTTTTCATCAAATAAGCTACTCCATCAACATTCTGCTTCACAACATCTGCTTTTCGATTTATCATCTGCTTGATGTTGACTTTTGGCTTGTTGATATCGATACCGTGTGTTTTGAAGTGATGCTCTGCGGTATGAAAGTGCTCCGAGGAATCCAAAAGTGCCTTGGAAGGAATACACCCAACATTGAGACAAGTTCCACCGAGGGTATCATATTTTTCAATAATGGCAGTTTTCAATCCTAGTTGAGCGCATCGAATAGCTGCTACATATCCTCCGGGGCCTGAGCCAATAACGGTAACTTGATAGTCCATATTATTAGTATTTAGGTAGCTTGTATCTGGCTTCGAATACTCTCAGACAATGCTCTGATCATTTTACTTACCGATACTAGCTTAGTATGTATTGTGTTAAATCGATCTGTCTTCAGAAGATCTAGCCTTCTCGACAGGTCTAATTGAGTTTCTAATTCGAAAATAGATCCCTGGGAAATTGCCAAGAACTGCTTGAACTCTTTCTTGGAGTTTCTCCCTGCACCTGCAATGTTAGAAGGAACAGAGATAGAAGACCGTCTCATCTGTGATGTCAAGCCAAATTTCTCTTCATCTGGGAATGCTCTAGTTACTTCATAGATCTCTTCGCAGAGGTCCATGGCCAGTTTCCAAACTTCTAATTTTTGATAATGGTGCATTTCCAGATACCAAATACCAGAATACTAAACTCCTAGAAGCAGTCTAGTAGGATCTTCTAATAACTGTTTAACTCTCACAAGGAAACTCACGGACTCTCTTCCGTCAATAATTCTGTGATCATAGGATAACGCCACGTACATCATGGGTCTTACTACCACTTCTCCATTTTCAACTACAGCTCTTTCTACGATATTGTGCATTCCCAAAATCGCCGATTGCGGAGCGTTGATAATTGGAGTAGACATCATCGAGCCGAAGACGCCACCATTTGTAATGGTAAAAGTGCCACCGGTCATTTCTTCAATGCTGAGTTTGTTGTCTCTGGCTTTTGTAGCCAGTCTTACTACCTCTCTTTCGACCTGATCAAAAGACATAGCTTCGGCATTCCTTATCACTGGAACTACTAAACCTTTTGGCGCTGAAACAGCTATAGAAATATCGCAGAAGTCATTGTAAACAATTTCTTCACCATCTATCATGGCATTTACTGCTGGCCAGTCTTGCAAAGCGACACAACATGCCTTGGTGAAGAAACTCATGAAACCTAGACCTACTTCATATTTCTCTTTGAACTGCTCCTTGTATTTCTTTCTGAGGTCCATGATCGGTTTCATGTTGACTTCATTGAAGGTAGTGAGCATGGCGGTTTCGTTTTTCACGGAAACCAGCCTTCTGGAAACAGTTTTGCGGAGAGGCGTCATTTTTTGACGCTTTTGTTCCCTGCTGATGCCACCCCCTAACACTGGAGGTGCAATTTCAGGTTTCGCTTTTTCCGGAGCCTTAGGAGCTTCTGGTGCTTTTTTCTGTGCGGCTATCGCATCCTCTTTGGTAATGCGTCCGTCTCTTCCTGATCCAGTCACTGAGCCCGCACCAATTCCTTTTTCATCAAGGATTTTAGCTGCTGCAGGTGAAGCATGTCCTGTAGCGTAAGTCTGATTGGATGATGTGGATGGAGCTTCTGCGCTAGTGCCATTTGAGCTGGCTACTGCAGGTGCAGAGGAGGTAGCGCCTTCCATTACCTCAATCTTGCAAATGAGCGCCCCAATCTCTAAAGTATCGCCTTCATTTGCGATCACTTCAAGCTTTCCTGTAGCCTCAGCTGTCAGATCGAAAGTGGCTTTATCCGACTCTATCTCAGCAATAACCTCATCTAGCTCGACCATGTCCCCGGTGTTCTTAGACCAGGTACCTATTGTTACCTCATTGATCGACTCTCCTACCGCCGGAACATGCATCTCGTGGATTTCACCTGTTTTTTCAGGCGCTGCGGCAGGTGCTGCAGCTGGCGCAGAAGCGGCCTTTGGAGCAGCTGATTCGTCAATTTCGCAAAGGACGGCACCGATTTCCAGCGTATCCCCTTCCTGAGCTACAATTTTCAGGACCCCCGCTGATTCGGCTGGGACTTCAAAAGTGGCCTTGTCGGACTCAAGTTCACAAAGTATCTCGTCTAGTTCGACAGTGTCTCCGTCTTTTTTAGCCCATTGTGAAACGGTTACCTCAGTAATGGATTCGCCCACTGCTGGGACTTTGATTTGGAGGCTCATTATTTCTTTTAATTAAAGGTCAAATGCTTTTTTTACGATTTCTTCTTGTTCCTGCTTATGGACTTTAGGGAAACCAGTTGCAGGAGATGAACTCGCTACTCGACTCACGAGTTCCAATGGTTGTTTGAAGCTTTTATGAAATGTTCTTAACATAAAGGTCCATGCGCCCATGTTTTCAGGTTCTTCCTGAACCCACACGAGTTTAGGACTTGAATACTTCTTAAGAATGGTCTGAAGCTGCTTCTCAGGGAATGGATAAAGCTGCTCTATTCTCACTACGGCAATATCTTTGGCTTTTCTCTTCTGCTGCTCCTCTAATAAGTCATAGTAGACTTTCCCAGAACACAACAATACTTTCTTCACCGACTTGTTAGTGACATAGTTGTCACCTATCACTTCCTGAAATTCTCCAGAAGTAAAATCAGCTACCGGTGACACCACTTTCGGATGTCTCAACAATGATTTCGGTGAGAACACCACACAAGGCTTTCTAAACTCCCAGGTGATTTGTCTTCTTAGTAGGTGAAATAGGTTCGCAGGAGTCGTGATGTTCGTCATGATCATATTCTCCTTTGCAGCCATTTGCAGGAACCTTTCAGGTCTGGCGCTGGAGTGCTCAGGCCCTTGTCCTTCATAGCCGTGTGGCAATAACATGACCAACCCATTCATTCTTTGCCATTTATTTTCAGCGCTGGTAATGAACTGGTCAATCATCACCTGCGCGCCGTTGGCGAAATCTCCGAATTGCGCTTCCCATAGAATCAAGGCATTAGGTGTGGCCATCGCATAGCCATATTCGAATCCAAGCACTCCATATTCTGAAAGAAGTGAATTGTAAATCCTGAACGGCTCTTGACCTTCTTTTACGTGATCAAGATTGCTGTAAGGTTCATTCGTTTTAGAGTCGAATAAATAGGCGTGTCGATGGGAGAAAGTGCCTCTCTTCACATCTTGCCCTGACATTCTAACGATCTTTCCTTCAGCTAGAAGCGAACCGTATGCGAGCAATTCGCCATCTGCCCAGTTCAGTTCTTTCTTATCGAAAAAGTCTGCTTTTCTGTCTTTGAGCAGCTTATCGATTTGTTTTAGAGGTTTGAACTCCTTAGGTATGGTGGTGAGGGCTGTTGCCACTTGCTCAACCATTTCTTGAGAGATGGCTGTCTTAGGAGATTTTTCAAAGTCCTGCAAAGTAGACTTTCTCAAATGGTGCCATTCCTCTTCGATTTTCTGAGGCTTGTATTCTAGCGGGTTTTGCTTGACATCATTCAGACGATCCTGAAGCTGCTGCTTAAACTCTTTATCAATTTGCTTCGCCCTTTCCTCATTCATGACCCCTTTGGCGATGAGTTCCTTAACATATACATCGCGGGGATTAGGGTGCTTAGCAATTACGCCATATAGCTTGGGCTGTGTGAACTTAGGTTCATCACTTTCATTGTGACCATGCCTTCTATAACAAAGAAGGTCGATGAAAATATCTTTCTTGAATTTTTGACGGTATTCTACCGCGAGGTTGGCAGCGAAGTTGACAGCTTCTGCATCATCTCCATTTACATGAAGTATGGGTGCATCAACGATTTTGGCCAAGTCGGTACAATAAATACTAGACCTGGCATCGTCATAGTCCGTTGTGAAACCGACCTGGTTGTTAATAACCACATGAATCGTTCCACCGGTGCTGTAGCCATCGAGCAATGACATTTGCACACACTCATATACAATACCTTGACCAGCAACAGCCGCATCCCCGTGAATAAGGATAGGCACAGCCTTGCTCATGTCGCCTCTGTACTCATCATCAATTTGAGCGCGGGCGTACCCAAGCACCACCGGGTTGACTGCTTCCAAGTGTGATGGGTTTGGAGCAAGCTTTACATATATCTTTTTTCCTTCAGGGGTATCTACATAACTGTTGTATCCCAAGTGATACTTCACATCGCCATCCCCCATGGTTAGATCGGGGGTCATAGTTCCTTCGAATTCACTGAAGATTTCTTCGTAGGTCTTGCCCATGATATTGGCTAAGACATTGAGTCTACCCCTATGAGCCATCCCAAGAATTACTTCTTCGGCCCCGAGTTCAGCGGACCTTCGGATGATCTTGTCGATAGCAGGAATGGTATTCTCTCCACCTTCAAGCGAGAATCTTTTTTGTCCTAAAAACTTAGTGTGAAGGAAATTTTCAAATACAACAGCCTCGGTAAGCTTGGATAGAATCCTCTTTTTCTCAGTATCCGGAGGATTGATGTTGACGCCTTCGGTTTCTACTCTTTTCTTGAACCATTCGAAAATGTCCGAATTGCGAATATGATTGTACTCATATCCTATATGGCCCAAATAAAGCCTAGCAAGGCGTTCTTTAATTTCTTTAAATGTCGCTTTACCAATCCCTAATTCTTCTCCAACATCGAAGGTTTCGGAGAAGTCGTTTTCTGAAAGCCCAAAATCTTCTAACCGTAATCTGGTGATGTGTGGCCTTCTTTCTCTGACAGGGTTAGTGTCAGATTTCAAGTGTGCCCTTGACCTGTGAGCGTAGATGAAGTTTCTAACCTTAATTTCTTTCGGACTACTCAGTGTGGAAGAAGCACCAGCATTGGAATGTCCGTTTTCACCATATCGCTCTTGAGAGAACTCGAAACCTTGAAAAAACTTCTTCCAAGATTCGTCTACACTTTCAGGGTCGTTTTTGTAAGAAAGGTATAGGTCGTCAATGTAACCGACATCAGCGTTTCCTACATACGAATATTCATCCATGGGATTGAGGTATTTTCAATTCAAAGATACTATACATTTTTTTATCCAAAAACCGCCTAAACGATTATGCATTTTGATTGTCTTGAGAAGCTGATGATTGCAATGTTTGGTTACGGTTTGAAATATGTATGTAATAACAGTATCTTTGCGCTCCTGTTTTAAAAATTTGAATGGACGAGTTCCATAAACAAAAACAATTATGCCAGTAAAAATCAGATTAGCGCGTCGAGGACGCAAGAAAGCTGCCATGTATGATGTAGTCGTTGCAGACGCAAGGGCTCCAAGAGACGGACGTTTCATCGAAAAGATTGGAACGTACAATCCTAATACCGATCCTGCTACTGTGAATATTGATAATGACAGAGCGTTCAAATGGGTGATGGATGGTGCACAGCCAACTGACACTGTAAGAGCAATGCTCTCTTATAGAGGTGTTTTGATGAGAAAGCACTTACAAGTTGGTGTTGATAAAGGTGCAATCACGCAAGAAGAGGCTGACAAGAAATTAGAGGCCTGGATTGCGGACAAAGAAGGTAAGATTCAAGGTAAAGTTGATAAGCTTGCTAAAGACAAGGCTGACCAAGCGAAAGCCAAGTTGGAGGCTGAAGCCAAAGTCAACCAAGCTAGAATTGATGCTCAGCTAGCCAAGAAAAAAGAAGCTGAAGCTGCATTAGCTGCTGAAGTTGCGGAGGCAAATACTGAAGAAGGAGAGAAGGAATTGGCTGAGGAAGGTGCGGAAGCTGTAGCTGAAGCAGAAGCCGCTGCGGAAGAATCTGCTCCTACTGAAAAGTCTTCAGAAGAGCCAAAAGCAGAATAAGAATTCTTGACTTATGGGTTTCGATGACTGCTATCAATTAGGATACATTCAAAAAACCCATGGATTAAAAGGAGCTGTGTCCATATTGCTGGATGCAGACTATCCTGAAGATTATTTAGAAATGGAATCAGTATTGATCAATCAAAATGGTCAGCTGGTTCCATTTTTTATTTCATCCCTTTCTATTCAAGGGTCCAACGGACTGATGACGCTGGAGGATATCGATTCCCTGGACGCTGCTAAAGGACTTTGCGGCATGGAGTTGTGGTTGCCTTTGAATAACCTGCCGCAATTGGAAGAGGACCAATATTATTATCATGATTTACCCGGTTATGAAATAGTAGAGGATGGACGCAAAATCGGAGTGGTTGAGAATGTATACTCTATGCCGAATTGTGATCTTTTGGCTATGCAGTATGAAGGACATGAGGTGTTAATTCCTATTCAAGATGAGGTGGTGCTGAATGTGGAGAAAGCCACAAAAACCATTTTCGTAAAACTCCCAGATGGGTTGATTGATATTTATACTTCCACAAATGAGAATTGATATCATCACATGTCTTCCCGAGTTGTTCGATGGCCCCCTCAATCAGAGTATTGTCCAGCGATCTCAGACCAAAGGACTGGTTGACATTGAGATTCATAACCTGCGAGACTACAGTACCAATAAGCATAAGACCGTAGACGACTATGCGTACGGTGGAGGTGCTGGGATGGTACTTTCCATTGAGCCTATTGATCGATGTATTTCCGAATTAAAAGGGGCTAGGGATTATGATGAGGTGATCTTTATGACTCCTGATGGAGAAACGTTGAACCAGTCTATCTGCAACCAATTGTCCCTCAGAAAAAATTTAATCATTCTTTGTGGGCATTATAAAGGTGTGGATGACCGGGTACGAGAGCATCTTGTAACTAAGGAAATAAGCATCGGAGATTATGTATTGAGTGGAGGTGAGCTTGCCGCAATGGTGCTGTCCGATGCTTTGATAAGGTTAATTCCAGGTGTTTTGAATGATGAGACTTCCGCTTTAACCGATTCTTTCCAAGATAACTTGTTAGCTCCTCCAGTTTACACAAGACCAGAAGAATATAATGGCTGGAAAGTGCCTGATGTGTTGCTTTCGGGCCATGAAAAAAAAATAAATGAATGGAGGAGTGACAGGTCCATAGAGCGAACGAAAGAGCGTAGACCCGATCTTTTAGATAATCAATAGAGAAAATGTATCATATCCTACTTGATACATACGTATTCAATAAAATAAATTCTATATTTGCACTCCTTTTTCTGAGGAGAGATTAAGAAACAGAAATCATGAGTGAGTTAATCAAATTTGTAGAAGAGCAAGAAAGCGCAGAGGTAAGAAGTCAAATTCCTTCATTTGGTCCTGGCGATACTATCAACGTTCACTACAAGATTAAAGAAGGTAATAAGGAAAGAATCCAGCAGTTCCAGGGAACTGTGATGCAAATCCGTAACAAGAGCTCCAACGGCGAGACTTTCACTGTGAGAAAGATTTCAAGTGGTGTAGCAGTGGAAAGAATATTTCCTGTACTCTCCCCCAACATCGACAAGATCGAAGTACTTAGAAAAGGTAAAGTTCGAAGAGCTAGACTATTCTACTTAAGAGGAAGAAAAGGTAAGGCTGCGAGAATCAAAGAAAGAATCTAAAGATTTCAAATATCATCAAGAAGCCAATCCACCAGATTGGCTTTTTTTGTTTCTGGCAATATGAAAATTCACTTTCACAAATATCAGGGTACAGGAAACGATTTTATTCTCATCGACAACCGGGATTTGTCTTTTCCAGCGGATAATACGGAACTTATTACCAGGCTCTGTGATAGGAAGTGGGGTATTGGTGCGGATGGACTGATGCTCATACAGAATAGTCCTGATGAGGATTTTGAGATGGTATTTTTCAATCCCGATGCAAGCAAAAGTCTTTGCGGCAATGGCAGTAGATGCGCTATCACTTTTGCCAAAGATCTGGGGATCATTGAGAAACAAACATCTTTTATCACCACAGATGGTAAGCATGGAGGCACACTTGATCTGGAAAAAGGATTGGTGAGTTTTGAAATCCGTGATATAGAAAAGGTGGAGGAGAAAGGAGATAATGACTACTTCATCTTCAATGGATCTCCTCACCATATTCGATTCGTAGACAACATTGATGAGGTAGAAATAGGAGAGAGAGGACCTGAGGTAAGATATCATCGGGATTATGCTCCTGGGGGAACTAATGTAAACTTTGCCTCGATTGAGAACGGGTCACTAAAGGTGCGCACTTACGAAAGAGGCGTAGAAGATGAAACATTATCCTGTGGCACCGGAGTAGTAGCCACTGCTATAGCTGCTAGTTTTAAAGGGATGGATAGCCCAATTTCTATTGAGACCAAAGGGGGTCAGCTATCAGTCAATTTCACTAGAGAAGAAGACAAGTTTTCCAATATTTTCCTACAAGGCCCTGCCAAAAAGGTTTTTGAAGGGACTTTCGAGGTGTAATATCTCTGCCATTTTTACCGAATTATTTTTAGGCAAGGCATTTGTTCCTAAACACCCCAGATTATTCGCCAAGTAAGAACCGCTTACTGGTTGGCGTGATTAACTTTAAAGGTTTATAGCGAAGAACACACTTTTCTATGTTGAATATTATATCCAAAGGGGTCACCAAAATTTTTGGAACCAAAGCCGATCGTGATCTCAAGGAACTAACTCCTTATGTAGGGAAAATTAATGCTGAGTTTGACAAATTGTCAGATATCTCAGATGATGAGTTGAGAGGGAGAACCGAGGAGCTTAAAGCGATTATCGCTGATGAGTTAAAATTCATTGATGATCAGATAGCTGACCTACACAAACAAGTGGAGGACAATCCCAAAATGGATATCCATCAGAAGGAGGACGTTTTCAATAGCATAGATAAGTTGGAAGAAGAGCGTGATGAGGAACTTGAAAAGGTACTCCTGGAGATTATGCCGCAAGCTTTTGCCGTTGTAAAGGAAACGGCTAGGAGATTAGCAACTAATGAGAAGTTGGTCGTAACCGCCAATATGAATGATAAGTTACATGCTGGCACTAAAGAGCATGTTGAGATACAGGGGGATAAAGCCATTTGGCACAATGAATGGATGGCTGCAGGAACAAAAGTCACCTGGAATATGGTGCACTACGATGTGCAGCTCATTGGTGGTGTTGTTTTACATCAAGGTAAGATTGCTGAGATGGCCACGGGTGAGGGTAAGACCCTGGTGGCTACTTTGCCTGCGTACCTGAATGCATTAGCAGGCCGTGGGGTACATGTCGTGACGGTCAACGACTACCTGGCACGAAGAGATTCAGAATGGAATGCCCCAATTTTTGAATTTCACGGATTAAAAGTTGCTTGTATAGACAACTATCAACCGAACTCCTCCGAACGTAGAGAAGCTTATGGTTGTGACATTATTTATGGAACCAACAATGAGTTCGGCTTTGACTACCTCAGGGACAACATGGCCCGAGAGCCTGGTGAATTGGTGCAACGAAAGCATCATTATGCCATGGTGGATGAGGTAGATTCGGTATTGATCGATGATGCCAGAACTCCATTGATTATAAGTGGTCCGATTCCAAAAGGGGATGAACATGAATTCTATGATCTCAAGCCTCGTATTCAAAAACTCGTTGATGCGCAGAAGAAACTTATTGGAGATTACCTAAATCAAGCCAAGAAAGCGCTTAAGGACGGCAATGATAAAGAGGGTGGCCTTCCTCTTTTCAGAACTTACAGAGGTTTACCAAAGTATAAGCCCCTCATTAAGTACTTAAGTGAAAGCGGTGTTAGACAAACACTTCAAAAGACAGAGAACTTCTACCTGCAGGATAATCAAAAAATGATGCCAGAGGCAGATGAACCTCTTTATTTCACCATAGATGAGAAGAACAATAGCATCGATCTAACAGAAAAAGGGATTGATTTGATCACCGGTTCAGGTGAAGACTCTAAGTTTTTCATCCTTCCCGACATAGGAGAAGGCATTGCTCAGCTGGAGGAAAAGGCAGATCTATCGGAGAGTGAGAAATTGAGCCAGAAGGAAGAGTTGATCAAAGACTACAACATCAAGGCGCAGAGAATTCATTCTGTCAATCAGCTTTTGAGAGCTTATTGCTTGTACGACAAGGACACTGAGTACATCGTTGTAGACGATAAGGTCAAGATAGTGGATGAGCAAACCGGTCGTGTGATGGAAGGAAGAAGGTATTCTGACGGTTTACACCAGGCCATAGAAGCCAAGGAAAATGTGAAAGTGGAAGATGCCACCCAAACATATGCGACGATTACGTTGCAGAACTACTTCCGCATGTACCACAAATTGGCAGGTATGACGGGGACTGCTGAGACAGAAGCAGGTGAGCTTTGGGATATCTATAAGTTGGATGTGGTGGTCATTCCTACCAATAAGCCCATCGTTAGGGCCGATATGGAGGACAAAGTCTATAAGACCATGCGCGAGAAGTTTAATGCCGTAGCTGATGAAATCGTCGAACTGACTGAGGCGAATCGCCCGGTTCTGGTAGGTACTACTTCTGTGGAGATTTCGGAGTTATTGAGTAAGATGTTGAATATGCGTAAAATCAAGCATCAAGTACTCAACGCGAAGCAACACGCGAAAGAGGCGGATGTCGTGGCGGAAGCGGGGAAGCCAAGAGCGGTAACCATTGCTACGAACATGGCAGGCCGAGGAACAGATATTAAGTTGACCCCAGAGTCCAAGGAAGCGGGAGGACTCGCGATTATCGGAACTGAGCGTCACGAATCACGACGGGTTGACAGACAGTTGAGAGGCCGATCTGGAAGACAAGGGGATGTGGGTTCGTCCCAGTTTTTTGTTTCCCTTGAAGATAACCTGATGAGACTATTTGGCTTTTCAGATAGGATGCCGAAAATCATGGACAGGCTTGGTTTGCAGGAAGGGGAGGTGATTCAGCATAGCATGATTACCAAATCCATTGAGCGTGCGCAGAAAAAGGTTGAAGAAAACAACTTCGCCATACGAAAGCGACTGCTTGAATATGATGATGTCATGAACTCTCAAAGAGAGGTTATATACGCTCGAAGAAGAAATGCATTGTATGGTGAGCGTCTACAGTTGGATATCATGAACATGGTTTATGATACTTGTGAAGATATTGCCACTAACGCAAAACTTGGTAACGATCTTGATAGTCTCAAACTCACAACAATTGCTGTCTTAGGTATTGATTTCCAAATCACGGCTGAGGAACTTGAGCAAATCGGTGAGGCACAATTGGCGGAGAAACTCTATGACGAAGCTTACGCTAATTACAATCGTAAGAATGACAACATTGCTGAGAAAGCCAGACCCATTCTCAAGCAAATTCAGCTCAATAGAGGTCAAACGGTAGAAAATGTACTGGTTCCATTCACTGATGGCAAGAAACAGATTGGCGTTCATGTCAATTTGAATAAAGCGGTCGAAACCGAAGGTCAGGAAGTCATTTTGGCAATGGAGAAAATGTCCACACTAGCCATCATTGACCAGGCTTGGAAAGAGCACCTTCGAGAAATGGATGACCTTAAGCAGTCGGTTCAGAATGCGGTCTATGAACAGAAAGATCCATTGTTGATCTATAAGTTCGAAGGATTTGAGCTCTTCAAGCAATTTATTGGGAAGGTCAATGAAGATACTGTCTCCTTCCTGGTGAAATCAGCTATCCCCGTTGAGCAAGCAGAAGACGTAAGAGAGGCCAGGCAGCAGCGATCTAAGCGTGATTATCAAGAAAGTAAGGAAGAAAGTCGATCGGCTCTTGCTTATAGTAACGACAAAGGGAACCGACCACCTGCGGAAAAGCAAGCACCAGCGAAATCCACGAAAGTGGTTGGAAGAAACGACCGGGTAACAGTGCAGTATCCTGACGGTACCGTCAAGAAAGATGTCAAGTTCAAGACGGTCGAGCAAGATGTGAAATCTAATAAGTGTGTACTTGTTGAATCGTAGCCTACAATTTCTTTTTATAATAGTCTTACTGCTTGCATGCAAGCCAAGTGGTCAGGTTTCACAATCCGTGCAACCTTATGAGGAAGACCTTTCAGGGTATTGGAAGGATTTACCGGAAATTGAGGGTAAGGAAACAGTAGCATCAGATGAGATCTTGCCGGCTTCACCTGCCCCTATTGGGCATATTCGGATGGAGCTTGACAGTGTGAATTCGATGATCGTTAGTCGGAATAGTCAAATAAAGAAATGGGATGGCTACACAATCCAAGTTTACAGTGGTCTGAGTAGAGAGGCAGCTTATTCCGCAAAGCGTCAGGTGGAGAGGACGATGCCCGAACTTGAGGTTAGGTTGGAGTATTTTCAGCCCTCGTATCGAGTGAAGTGCGGTGCTTACTTTGATCAGCTGGCTGCTCATCGTGTTCATCAGGAGCTACTTACCGATTTCCCAAAGGCACTGCTATTGCCAGAGAAAATTCCATTGAATGCCGGCAACACTGATTAATCGTATAAAAGAATTAAGTGAGAGCTACTTTGACAAGGTTCTCAGCATTAGAAGGCACCTGCACGAAAATCCTGAGTTGTCCTTTCAGGAATACGAAACGGCAAAATTCGTAGAGAAGGAACTTTTAGCGCTCGGTATTGAGGATACCAAGAGAGTAGCTGAAACAGGCATCACATTCACAATTGGCTCAGGCGAAAAGACCATAGCCCTTAGGGCAGATATGGATGCTTTGCCCATTTTAGAGCAGAATAATGTCCCTTACAAGTCGAAGAAAGAAGGTGTCATGCATGCATGCGGTCATGATGTGCACACAGCCTCTTTACTTGGCGCTTCCATGATCTTGAATGAAATAAAGGATGATATCCCTGGTAAGGTCAAGTTTATTTTTCAGCCGGGGGAGGAAAGGTTACCTGGAGGGGCCTCATTGATGATCAAGGAAGGAGTACTTGACAACCCAAGACCAGATAAAATTCTTGGCCAGCATGTGATGCCGCTAGTGGATGTAGGTAAAGTGGGTTTCAGAAGTGGAATGTATATGGCGAGTGCTGATGAAATTTACTTCACTGTTAGGGGAAAAGGTGGCCACGCTGCTATGCCGGAAATGGGGGTGGATCCAGTGGTCATTACGAGCCATATAATCGTGGCATTGCAGCAAATTGTCAGCCGGAAGGCTAGTCCTAAGATACCTTCTGTTCTCTCATTTGGAGATATACATGGCGATGGTGCTACCAATGTAATTCCTGACTTTGTTAAGGTTCAGGGTACTTTTCGCACGTACAATGAAGAATGGCGAACTGAAGCGCATCAGCTCATGAAGGAGATGGCTGAGGGGATGGCTACATCAATGGGTGCGAGTTGTGACTTTGAGGTGAAGAAGGGCTACCCTTTTCTTAAGAATGAGCCAGTTTATACACAAAGGAACAAAGAGGCGGCGATAGCATACATGGGTGAAGAGAACGTAGTAGACCTGGACCTATGGCTAGCAGGTGAAGACTTTGCTTTTTACTCACATGAAGTTGATGCTTGCTTTTACAGACTAGGCACAAGGAATGAACAAAAAGGTATCACTTCAGGTGTTCATACTCCTACTTTTAACATCGACGAAGAAGCCTTGAAAACAGGTATGGGATTGATATCGTGGTTAGCGATATCCGAATTGCAGCATTAAACGAGCTCTTTAATTAAGTAGACCAAGGCGACACTGATTGCCAACCCGAGGAATACCTTCAAGAGGTCTTTGAATAAGTCCACCAGTGTTTCTTTTTCGATTTTGCCTCCGCTGATATAGCGAATGCTCAGTTCTCTTCCAGCCAGCAAGCCGATGAAAACCCATGTTGTACTCATGGGGACATTGTTAAGTTCTTTAAAGAAAAACAGAACTAATCCATAGGTTAAGTCAATAATAGTAGCGGATCGGATGTCTGCCGTATTGGTTTTGGCTTTTACAATTGCTTGTATCGCTCCTCCTTTGCTGTAGAAGATGTATCCAATTAGGATCCAAAAGACCACAAGAGTCAGGAGCAGCACTGTAAAATCTACCTGCCTCGGCAGGTATACATAAATATTTGCAAAATCCTGAATAAGCCACTGTGACCATAGAAAACCAGTGGAGCACCATTGGGCAATGGTCCAACCTTTTAGTTCATTCTCGGTGGGGCCAGTTTTTTGGAACCTGGATTCAAGGCTTTTAGTAATAAGGGCGTAGATAACGACAGCAGCTACAAAAGCCACTAAATACCCTGACATGGATTTTACTACCATGTCGTAGAGATTTTTTGGGTTGAAAAAAGTCAGGATTAGAAAGGAGGTGCTAACTGGCACGCCTAAACGAGTAATAACCAAGAGGACGATAGGCGGTAAGAGATAAGGCCAACCAAACCCGTCAATATCTTTGGGTTCTGCATATTTCGGGTTGTTAAATCCATTTGATTCTGGATCTCCAATCAACCTTCCGTAGCTTACGTCACCATCATTTAGGTACCAGCCATATATCAAAGCGACTGACAATATACCTCCAGCAAACAATGCTAGGACCCACCACTTTTTATTCTCATTTGAGCTGAGAAAAGTACCTAAGGTCTGTATCACGTCGTTTCCAATGACTGAATATGCAGCCATTAGGAACCCCAGGTACATTACTACTTCTATTGATTGAGAAAAAACACCTGCCAGAAGGGCTCCGGTGCTAATGAGGATAAGGATTAATCCATCCTTATTTAGTTTCATCTAATTTGTGATTAGGCAATTCTCTGACGAAAGTAGACAAAATAAATTTCGACTTTGGAGCTTCACGGGACTTTTCTAAAAATTAACATAGGAGTATCAATAAAATAATCCCTTGCCTAATTCATCTGATATTCATTTTGAGGAAATAGAATTTTCAAATTGACCCATTTTGCCAATAAATATTACAGACTAATTCACAAATGCTTAATAAATGCTTCATGAAATCCAGGGAATAGTGCGATCCATGTAATAGTAGCTTTGCATTACTTTTGCCAGCTTTTACAATGGGAGACGCTCAAATACTTAAGACTTTTAGCCCCAGATCATTGTATCTGAACCTACTGGTGCTACCATTGTCGCTGTTGGCATTTTTGTTTGCCATTCATGCGATGGGGGAGTCTTTTGGCGTCTTGGGAGAGAGTGCTGCAGTCTCTATCATTGCCATTACATCCAACCCATTTATAGGCCTTTTTATTGGTCTTTTGGCTACAGCTATTCTACAAAGTAGCTCTACCACTACTTCCATGGTGGTGGCCGCTGTAGCATCAGGCTCGCTTGATTTGGCCAATGCCATACCCATCGTAATGGGCGCCAATATTGGCACGACTTTGACTTCAACTATCGTCAGTTTAAGCTACATCACAAAAACCAACGAGTTTAGAAAGGCAATAACCGCAGGTACCTCTCATGATATTTTCAATATTCTGGCGGTGCTAATCATTTTCCCGCTGGAATTAAGATACCAATTCCTTTCTAATCTAAGTAGAGTGCTTGGTGGCTTATTGAAAGGGCCTACTAATACAAGTTTCAACGTTTTCAATGGAGAACTGGACCTTTTCAGTCCTATCAGCATGGCGCTAATGGATTGGTTTGGGCCAATATTGACCTTGATTTTGTCTTTTGTCTTGCTGCTTCTGATTGTAAAGTACATATCCAGCCTTTTGTACAATAAGCTCATTGGCAATGCGAAGAAGAATTTCAACGATTTAGTATTTAAGAATAAGTTCAAGTCATTCGGTTGGGGATTTTTATTAACCTCTGTTGTTCAGTCCAGTTCTTTGACAACTAGCTTAATTGTGCCCTTGGTAGCGACAGGTAAAGTCAGTTCGAATAGGGCATTTCAATTTATCCTTGGCGCTAATTTGGGAACCACGATCACTGCATTATTGGCTGCTTTGTTTAGGAGTGAGGCGGCCATCAGTCTGGCTATTGCTCACTTCTTATTCAACTTTATAGGGGTCGCTATATTCTTGCTGATACCAACTTTGCAACAACTTCCGACGTTCTTGGCTGAGAGGCTTGGAGTATTCATGATGAAATTCAGGATTATAGGATTTGCCTACGTGTTACTCACTTTTTTTGCGCTTCCTTTTTCTTTGATATACGTAACAGACAGGACGACAGAGCCGCCTCAAACTGGCCAGGCAATTCACCAGTAGTTCTTTCTACCCTATTTTATTTCAGCTAACTTCGTCCTTGAAGTGTCATTCATCAATAATCTAATAGATAAGGTCGCTGATCTGATCAAGGTCAAGCTCGAAAAGGCAAAACTGGATATCCAAGGGAAACTGGCGGATATACTTTCAAGATTGGTCAGTTTCTTGATTATTTATTTGTTTGCTTCCATTACCATCCTATTCCTGGCCATGTCTCTAGCCTTTTTTCTTAACTCCATTCTTGATAGCTCCTTTTTGGGATTCTTGATAGTGGCATTAATTTTTTTGGTCGTGACTGTACTGGTTTATCTGGTAGCCAGATCCGGAATATTCGCTAAAGCGTTTGAGGAAGCGATTCTAAAAGAACAGGAAAATGTGATAGCTGAAGATGAAGCACTCTAGCAAGTACTTGAGAGAAAAGGCTAAGCTCGACACTAAAGAGAATAAGCTTAAAAGCGAAATAGATTCAGGCAGTGGTCGATTGAAGAGAATCACGTATTTAATCGGTTTCTCAGCTCTTGCTTTGCTCATAGTCCGTATTTTCTTTTTCAGAAGGAAGAGAGTGTCTCAAACACCGGAAAAACAAGCCCAATCCGGCAGTTTCTTCAAATACCAATTGAGTCAAATATTTTTAGGATTAGTTGTGGAACAAGTAGCTGAATATTTGACGAAAAAGAGAAATGCTCGACTCAAGCGCTAACTAAGGATTCTCTTCTGCGCATTTTTCCGGCAGGTATGCCGAACATCATCTTGAACCGACGACAGAAATACGCTGTGTCCTTATAACCGACTTCTTTACCAATTTCTCTGATGCTCTTCTTGGAGGTTCTGAGTAAATGAACCGCACTTTCCATCCGCTGATATTCGATATAATCTTGTGGATTTATACCTGTCAACATCTTGAAGTATTGGCCAACATAGTCCTCAGAGACATTGGCCACATTCGCAAGTATCTTATTAGATAGATCCTCACCTAGATTATCTTTGATATATCCGAAAATGTCAATCAGCCTGGGGTCTTTAAAATAAGTGCTGTTGGTAGCAAACTGCTCAACAAACAACCCTTTATTAATAATGTGCCTTATTAGCTCTATTACTAGATATTCAGTAAGGAGCTTAATAGTCCGGTCTTTCCCGGCGGAATTCCCAGTCATCTCAGCGTTTATCTCTCTGATAAGATCAACGATCTTGGGATTGTCATCAATATAAAAGGCAGGGACATCCAGGGAGGCAAAGAAATTGACAGAGTCAAAGACTTTAGCATCAAAAGAGACAAAGCTATAGCCCTGTAAGTCAGGGTTAAGTTCCTGAACACTCCTAACATACTTGTCCTTGTTGGTCAAAAAATCGTCTTTGGATAAACTACTTGCTTGTCCCCCGCCATAGGTAAGGGATACAGGTCTTCCTCCTGGAACAAATAGCACTTCGCCAGCATTCACGGTCTCTCTTTCCTTCCCGAAATGGAGATTTCCGTGATGTACAAGCATCAAAGTATTTTCTACGTCGTAGTTGTTCTCTACCGTTATAGGCTCAAGAATATTAATATTCCTAGCTTTTACGAAACGAACCGAGAGTGATTCAATGATTCTGTTATAATCCTCCATTTGGAAGAAATATAATCTTTAAGGGAAAAAATAGCCTTCGTGGCTATTCATATTGTACGAATCTAATATTTTATTTTAAGATTCCAAAACCACTCTCAGTCCCAAACAGAAGAGAATTATTTGATTATTTCAATAATCCTCGTGAGATTACGATTTTCTGAATTTCAGAGGTCCCTTCATAGATCTGCGTAATCTTAGCGTCCCTCATCAGCCTTTCGACATGGAATTCCTTCACAAAGCCATATCCACCATGTATCTGAACGGCTTCTACCGTCACCTCCATAGCCACGGAACTGGCATAGAGTTTCGCCATGGCACTTGCCTGCGCATAATCCTTACCTGCATCTTTTAATTGTGCTGCTTTCAAACACAAAAGCCTCGCCGCCTCAATTTTGGTAGCCATATCAGCCAGTTTGAACTGGATAGCCTGATGATTGGCTATTTCAGTACCGAACGCCTTTCTTTCTTTGGCATACTTTAAAGAGAATTCTAGGGCTCCAGAAGCTATTCCAAGTGCCTGTGCGGCAATACCAATTCTACCACCATTGAGGGTACTCATCGCAAAGGAGAAGCCGAATCCGTCATCACCAATTCTGTTCTCCTTAGGTACCTGCACGTCCTGGAACATAAGAGAATGTGTATCCGAACCACGGATTCCTAGTTTATCCTCTTTTTTACCGACGACAAAACCGTCCATACCCTTTTCAACAATCACACAGTTAATGCCTTTGTGCTTTTTTTCGATATCGCTTTGTGCAATGACCAGGTAGGTGCTGGCACTATTCCCGTTGGTAATCCAGTTTTTGGTTCCGTTGATCAAGTAATGATCACCTTTATCTTCCGCGGTTGTTCTTTGAGAGGTAGCATCTGAACCAGCCTCAGGTTCTGACAGGCAGAATGCACCAATTTTCTTCGCTGATGCTAAGTCTGGTAAATATTTCTCTTTCTGCTCTTCATTTCCATATTTCTCCAATCCCCAACAAACCAATGAATTGTTTACGGACATGCAAACTGAAGCCGATGCGTCAATTTTGGATATTTCCTCCATCGCAAGCACGTAGGATACGCTATCCATACCGCCTCCACCGTACTTAGGGTCAACCATCATACCCATGAATCCGAGTTCACCCATCATTTTAATTTGTTCTGCAGGAAACTCTTGGTTATTGTCTCTTTCTATTACCCCGGGGAGAAGTTCTTTCTGTGCAAAATCCCTTGCGGCATCACGAACTGCAATCTGTTCTTCGGTAAGGTTAAAAGTCATCAATTAAATAGCTTTTGGATTAATGTTTACAACCATCAAAGATAGGCGAAATGTTATGCATGCATACTATTTTTAGTTGAAAAAGGCTGGTTTGAACCAGCCTCCTTTGCCTTAAGCTATTATTAGTTAATCATCATTTCCTAAAAAGATCATGACATAGTAGAGCAAGGTAGAAATCGCTCCTAATGCCGCTACAACATATGTCATCGCTGCCCATTTCAAGGCGTCTTTGGCCATATCATGTTCTTGGTTAGTAACAATGCCTCTATGATCTACCCATGCCAGTGCTCGGTTACTTGCATCAAATTCAACTGGTAAGGTTACCAATGAGAATAGTGTAATGACTGCCTGACATGCTATCAAAATCAGAATGATATTATTGAATCCCATCCCAAGGAAAAAGGCTCCGCCGAAGATCGAAATAAGAATGATGAAGTTCATTACTCGTGCGCTTACATTTTGAATGGGCACCATCGCGGACCTAAACTCCAAGAAGCTGTAAGCATCTGCATGCTGGATCGCGTGGCCACACTCATGAGCTGCTACAGCCGCAGCCGCCACTGATCGTCCGTGATAAACATCCGGGCTTAAGTTCACCGTCTTATTTGCCGGATTATAGTGATCAGTCAATTGACCTTCAACGGACATCACTGATACATCATAGATGCCATTGTCTTTTAACATCAATTCTGCTACTTCTCTCCCGCTAAGATTGGAATTTAAGCCAACCTGCGAATATTTCTTGAATTTCGACTTCAATCTAGCGCTTACAGCCCAGCTAAGAATGAAGAAAAATATTCCTATTATTATCAACATATTTTTATGAATTATCTCTAATTATTTTTTCAACTAAACTCGTAGTAGAGAACCCCTCTAAGAAAGGAATCGTTTCGACTTTTCCACCATTTTCGATTACGATATCTGCTCCTACAATGTTACTAATTTCATAATCCCCGCCTTTAATTAAAATATTTGGCATTATGGCGCTTATGGGCTCAATAGGGATGTCATCCTCGAATATAAGAACGAGATCTACGAACTGTAATGCAGCCAATAGTCTTGCTCTTTCTTCTTGTCCTTTCATTGGTCTGCCTGGTCCTTTGAGCCTTCTTACGGAACCATCACTATTTATAGCAATTACAAGCTTGTCTCCTTTCTGTGCTGCTTTCTCCAGATAATTAATATGTCCAAGATGGAGAAGGTCAAAACAACCATTTGTGAAGACGATCTGAGATCCGTGGGTTTTCCACTCGCTGACAATTTCTACCGCTTTTCCTAGACTAACTACCTTCTTGGACGTTGACATCTTTATTTTTTTTCAGAAGAAAAATTAGAAAAAGGGAGATAAGACCAAAAACAGTTACTGCCACTATTTGGGAGGTATGTAACAGTGTAGCCAGGAACAAACCTGTTGTTTCCTCAATAGAGTATACTACTAATAGACCGGCGATCATTGCATGATAAGTGCCGAATCCCGATTGGACTGGAAGCGAAATGGCAATCCCTCCCACCACAAGCAATAGTAGTCCTGCGGTGGCAGATAGGTGGGCAGTAGTTTCCAGGGAGAAAATAATAGTGTAGGACATCAAGTAATAAATTACCCAAAGAACCACCGTCGAAAGTAGAAATGGTACGGGTTTTTTGACTTTGGCAACTGATATCAGACCCTCTTTCAATCCATCCAGGAAGGCATTTAGCTTCGGAAAGCTACCTTTTTTTAGCAGACTCAAAATGAAAATCATTGAAGCGATACCCACAACGACCCCTCCAATGATTATTATGACCAGCACTCTGAAGTCTATTGCTAGTGTTGTCTCAAGAAAGGTCCAAAGAATGTCAAATTCAAAAATTAGGGCAAAAGAGATCAAAACAAGCAGTGTCATTAGATCGACTACTCTCTCTGCTATTACGGTTCCAAATGACACATTGACTGGTATATCATCTGTCTTTTTTATTAGTCCGCTTCTTAGGAACTCACCAGCTCTTGGCAATGCCACATTTGCTAAATAAGAGATGATGATGACCAAGGTACTCTTATATAGAGAGGTTGTAAAACCCAGCGAGTTGAGCATCAGGTTCCATCTGTAAGCTCTGGTGACATAGGCCAAGACAGAAATCAGAATTGAAAAGTAGATCCAGTGGTAATTAACTAGTTGGAGATTTGACCAGAAGGAATCAAAATCTACATTTCTAAAAAGTAGGAAAAGCAATACACCCGCCAGGGCGATGGGGAGAAGGATTTTTAATAATCGTAAAATCTGTTTGGATTTAGAGTTTATTGTTCTCTCCAGGGAAAATCACGATTGGATCATGATTTTGAGCTTCATCAGGCGTAAGGCTGCAATACGAGATGATAATGATTATGTCACCAACTTGGGCTTTTCGTGCTGCCGGGCCATTGAGGCAAATATCCCCAGTTCCTCGTTCGCCTGTGATGACATAGGTTTCTAACCTCTCACCATTGTTGATATTCACGATCTGTACCTTTTCATTTGGTAGCAAATTAGCTGCTTCCATCAAGTCAGGATCTATTGTGATAGATCCTACGTAATGAAGCTCAGCCTGGGTGATTTTTACCCTGTGAATTTTAGATTTTAGAACCTCGATTAACATTGCTGGGGTTATTTGAGCCGCAAATATAGATTATCGATAAGTCTAATACCCTCAACATAGCCCGCAACACACACGGCTACTTCAGAATATTCCTTATCCAATTCTAGCTCATCCATATTTTCAGTATTCACTAGCTCCAAATATTCTATTTCGAGCCCTTCTATTTGGGAATAAAACCTACTGGTTTCTTCTTTGATATGATGATAAGGTATTTTATCTAAAAATAGTTTCTCCGCATTTTTGAGTCCTTGGTAGAGATTGGCAGCAATTATTTTACCTTCCTTGGAAAGGCGCATGTTTCTGGATGACATTGCTAACCCACTTAATTCCCTGGCCGTGTTTACTCCGACTATCTCAATTTGATAAGATAGATCATTCACCAATTGTTTGATTATAAGATATTGCTGGAGGTCTTTCAGTCCGAAATAGGCCCTGGATGGCATAATGATATTGAATAGCTTTGAAACAATGATGCCCACACCACGAAAATGACCTGGCCTAAACGCGCCCTCTAATTTTTTTTCAATCGCTCCGAATGAAAAACCGACTTTAGGAGAGGCTGAATACAATTCTTCTTTTCTAGGTATGAACACAGCATCGCATCCTATTTGCTCTAATTGTTTCAAATCTTCTTCTAGCGTGATAGGATAATTCTTAAAGTCTTCTTCATCGTTGAACTGAAGCGGATTGACAAAAATTGTGACTACAGTTTTATCCCCTTTTTGCTTTGCACTTTCCACCAAACTCAGATGACCTTGATGAAGGGCGCCCATTGTTGGTATAAGCCCCAAAGAGGCATTTCCGCTATGAACTGATTTTGAGAAACTAGCGGCTTCCGCTAAAGTTTGGAATTTTAACATCTTTTACTGCAGAGCAGACTACAGGGAAGATTGACTTAAATCCAAAAATATGATAATTTTGAGCTCATTTTTCAATTCATCCCCCAAATAATTAATAGTATGTCGAATATCAGAATCCTCTATGTGGCGAGTGAAATCAATCCTTTCTTGAAAACGACGGAAGTAGCGGACTTTGTAAGAAGATTGCCTCAGGCGATGCAAGAGAAGGGAATGGAGATTAGGATCTTGGTACCAAGGTTTGGCTTGATCAACGAAAGAA
Source organism: uncultured Roseivirgaceae bacterium (assembly GCA_964653795.1). Taxonomy (GTDB): domain Bacteria; phylum Bacteroidota; class Bacteroidia; order Cytophagales; family Cyclobacteriaceae; genus JAWPMT01. The sequence goes on from CAZZHO010000006.1 coordinate 25,261, forward strand.
AAAATAGACTGCATGAGGTCGTAAGGCTATCTGGGATCAACATAGCAGTAGGTGATGAAGAAAAACCATTGATTATAAAAGTGGCCTCTATACCCACTGCGAAGCTCCAAGTGTACTTTATTGATAACGAAGATTACTTCTACAGAAAGTCAGTATTCTTTGATAAAGAGGATAATTTCTACGAAGACAATGATGAGAGAGCTATCTTTTTCTGTAAGGGCGTTCTCGAAACAGTTAAAAAATTGGGATGGGCACCAGATATAATTCACTGTAATGATTGGATGACAAGTCTTATTCCTCTTTATGCTAAGACTACTTACAAGAACGATCCAATCTTTAAAGGAGCTAAAACAGTATTTACTATTCACAATAATAAGTTCACCCATAAGTTTGGAGAAGACTTATTGGATAAGGTTAAAATGTTGGACATTGATGATAGTATGCTGGATCAATTGAAGACCGCCGATTACGAAGGCTTCATAAAAATGGGCATGCAATTTGCAGATGCTGTAATACATGCAGATGAAGATTCTACTGAGAGTTTCAAAAAGCTGGTTTCTGACTTGTCCGGAGATACCAAAGTTGATACAATCGAATCCACGGAAAATTTCGAAGAATCTTACTATAATCTTTACAATGACCTTGTTGGCTAAGCTTGTAAGGCTTGTCTCATCTGCGCTTCTTTTTCTTCTCATTGCTTGTCAGAATAGTGACGATCTAGGTCTTGAACTAGATCCTGGAAATGCCGAGACACAAGTATTTTTTCAAGAATTCGATCTTGATGTTACATCAATTTTGATCGATAGTCTAAGAACTGATGAATCCAATCAATTGCTTTTAGGAGCAAACACGGATTCTGTATTCGGCACTGTTTCCGTAAATGCCTACGCGGAATTAGCTTATCGCAATGGAGCTGTACCCGTGGATACGTTGATAGTAGAAAGTGGTAAGTTGTATTTGGAAGTTTCTGAGATACTTACTTCAAACGCCTTGATAGATCAACAGCTGGAAATTCGGTTGACCGCAGAGCCTATTTTTGAATCTGCAGTTTATTTAGCAGATGAAGAGTTAGAAGTGAATGAGCCAATAGTAGCAATATGGCCTTTGGTGGTGACCAATGCTGATTCGCTCATAGAGATTGACCTACAATTGGATTTTGTTGAAAGCTTTTGGAATACCGTTCGCCGGTCTAGCAATATTGCGGACCTGGATTACGGGATAGAACTCAGACCTACTAATCCAAACGGTGGAATTGCGAGTATTGAAATAAACGCAGATAGCACTTTTATGGAATTCACTTCGAAGGACACTCGGGATTCTACTTATCTGACATTTTTTGTACTGGCAAATCAAGCTCACAATATTGAAAGGGATCTTTCAGGTGGAGCCTTAGCTGCCCTGACGAATACAGGCGATGAAGTTGATGCATCAGGGATTGCGTACATCAATTCCCTGGCCGGAGTGTACACCAAGGTAGACCTTACACCGATTCAAGGGTTTATAGAAGCCAACCCGACAGCAATTATCAACAATGCGACACTGGAGGTGCCAGTTCTTGATCAAAAGATTAATAACCAATCTGATAGAATTGAAGGCATCAATTTCTTTTTTGAGAAACCCGGTAGCGTTATTAATGGTCCAGGCCTGATTGATGATATTTCTAATAGTGTATTGGCTCCAGAAGAGCAATACAGTGATGGTAGACAGCAATTAACATCTCGAGTCATTTTATTAGAAGAGGATTCATTGAATTATAGTGAGTCAATAACACTTTTCAGTCAGTTCCTCTTGACTCAACAGCTAGAGGAGGATGAAATAGTTACTTCAGGTTTTGTGCTTATTCCATCAATTCGGATGACACCACAACAGAGTGCAATCAGGGCTTCTGATGTGAAGCTCCAGATTTTTTATACAGAACTTTCAAGGTAAATTGAACTACTATGTGTGGTATTGTAGGCTACTTAGGTTCTAGAGAAGCAGTTCCCGTTATTTTAAAAGGGCTGAAGCGACTAGAGTATCGGGGATATGATAGCGCTGGCATCAGCGTTTTAGAAGAGGGTCAAATAAGATGCCACAAGAAGCAAGGAAAAGTGGCATTGCTAGAGGCAGATATTGCGCCGCAGCATTTTTCTAGTGGCATAGGGATTGGGCATACTAGGTGGGCGACACATGGTGAGCCAAGTGACAGAAATGCACACCCCCATTTTTCAATGGACGAGTCCATTAGCGTTATTCATAATGGAATCATTGAGAACTACGAGTCACTCAAGAAAGAACTTACGGACAAGGGGTTCACTTTCCGTAGCGAAACGGATACGGAGGTATTTACCTCATTCATTCAATATGTAAGAGACGAAGCTGGGTTGCCAATAGAAGAAGCGGTAAGAGTTGCTTTATCTAGGGTTGTGGGAGCTTACGCTATAGTAGTGATGACCAGGAATGAACCAAATAAGTTGATCGCAGCAAGAAAAGGTAGCCCTATGGTCATTGGCCTTGGAGAAAATGAGTTCTTCATTGCTTCCGATGCTACTCCAATAGTGGAGTATACCGATGAAGTTATTTATTTGAATGACGAGGAGATAGCTATTATCGAAGGAACAGAATTTCGTCTTACGGATATACGTGAAACAGAAATTACGCCATTAGTTCATAAAATTGATCTGGAACTTGACGCAATAGAAAAAGGGGGCTATGATCATTTTATGCTCAAAGAAATTTTTGAACAGCCCAACTCCATTGCCGATTGTCAGAGGGGCCGATTGAATGCAAGCGACGGAAAACTAGTCCTTGGAGGCATTCAAAAGTATGCAGAGGAAATAGTTAATGCTGAGAAGATTGTGATCGTTGCATGCGGTACTTCATGGCACGCAGGTTTGGTCGCAGAGTACATCTTCGAAGACTTATGTAGGATTCCTGTCGAAGTTGAATATGCTTCTGAATTTCGATACCGTAACCCAATCGTAAAAAAGGGGGACATTGTAATTGCCATTTCTCAATCTGGTGAAACGGCGGATACGCTGGCGGCCATTGATCTTGCTAAGAGCAAAGGTGCAATAGTATTTGGGGTGGTCAACGTGGTAGGTTCTTCTATAGCAAGAGCATCTCACGAAGGGGCGTACTTGCACGCTGGACCTGAAATAGGAGTAGCTTCGACTAAGGCTTTTACAGCTCAAGTCACGGTTTTGGCAATGATTGCTCTCAGAATAGCAGAGCGCAAAGGCACCATTACCGATAGGAAATACAAAGAACTTTTGGTCGATCTTGAAAGTATTCCTGCTAAAGTCAAGAAATGTCTTGAGGCCAATGAAAAGATTGAGTTTATCTCAGACCTCTTTAAGGATGCTAGGAACTTCCTTTACCTCGGTAGAGGTTACAATTTCCCCGTTGCTTTGGAAGGAGCTCTGAAGCTGAAAGAAATTTCCTACATACATGCCGAGGGTTACCCTGCGGCGGAGATGAAGCATGGACCAATTGCTCTAATCGATGAGAATATGCCTGTTGTATTTATAGCAACGAGAGATTCCTCATACGATAAGATTGTGTCCAATATACAAGAGGTTAAGGCCAGGAAGGGAGTCGTGATTGCCATTGTTACAGAGGGTGACGTCCTGATACCGAAAATGGCTGACTTCACCATCGAGATTCCGGCGACACATGAGACTTTGATGCCTTTACTTTCAGTAATCCCGTTGCAACTCCTCTCTTACCATATTGCAGTCATGAGAGATTGTAACGTAGATCAGCCTAGAAATTTGGCCAAGTCCGTTACTGTCGAATAAAACTTATATGAAACAGATCATTAATAGCTCCAAGGCCCCAGCACCAATAGGGCCATATAGTCAGTCCGTGAAAGCCAATGGATTCTTATTCGTATCTGGGCAGATACCTTTAGATCCTGTCTCTGGACAGTTAGTCGAAGGAAGTATTGGTGAAGAAACACTGCAGGTCATGAAAAACCTTGAAGCAATTTTACTAGAAGCTGCTACCTCCTGGGAAAATGTGGTGAAGTGTTCAATATTCATAAAAGATATGGATGATTTCGCGGCTATAAATGAAGTATACGGAAAATATTTCACCCAAAATCCACCTGCAAGGGAGACAGTTGAAGTCAGTCAATTGCCAAAAGGAGTTCGAGTTGAAATCTCTTTAATAGCGATCGCTTAATCTTTGAATCAATGGATGTTCGTGTAAGGTTTGCCCCAAGCCCAACAGGCGGCTTGCATATTGGAGGTGTTCGTACTGCTTTGTTCAATTATTTGTTCGCCCGAGCAAATGGAGGGAAGTTTCTGCTAAGAATAGAAGATACGGATCAAACGAGATTTGTAGAAGGCGCTGAGTCCTATATCTCCGATACTCTTGAGTGGCTTTCGTTGACACCAGATGAATCTCCAGCTATTGGAGGAAGTTTTGGTCCATATCGACAGTCAGAGCGAAACAGCATCTACAAGGAATATATAGATGGACTTTTGGAAAAGGGACATGCCTACCTTGCTTTTGATACACCTGAAGAATTAGAAGAGCTAAGAGAAAAGCTAAAAGCTGAGGGCGTAGCCAACCTCAACTATAACTCCTCGTCCAGGATGACGATGCGCAACTCACTGACCCTTTCGAAATCGGAAGTAGAGGACTTATTGAGTGCTGGAACACCCTATGTAGTTAGACTTAAAGTTCCGGCACAGGAAGAGGTAAGGTTTTATGATGAAATACGAGGGTGGGTGCTGGTGCATTCTATGAACTTGGATGACAAAGTTCTGATGAAATCAGACGGGTTTCCGACATATCATCTGGCTAACGTTGTTGATGATCATTTGATGAAGATCTCACATGTAATCAGAGGTGAGGAGTGGCTTCCTTCATTGCCTATTCATGTGCTTTTGTATAAATATTTAGGTTGGGAAGAAGAGATGCCTGCCTTTGCACATCTTCCGTTAATACTGAAGCCAGACGGTAACGGTAAGCTTAGTAAAAGGGCTGCCGATAAAGCAGGTTTCCCCATTTTCCCACTAAGTTGGATTGATCCCAATTCCGGAGAAAAAAATTTCGGCTTTAAGGAAAATGGTTACCTACCAGAGGCTATGGTCAACTTTTTGGCTTTATTGGGCTGGAACCCAGGAGGAGAGCAAGAGGTATTCAGCTTGACTGAATTGGAATCCATTTTCTCTTTGGAGAAGGTTGGTAAATCCGGGACCAAGTTTTCAATTGAAAAAGCTACCTGGTTCAATCAGCATTATCTCAAGGAGAGCTCCACAGAATCCCTATCTGAAGGCTTTATTGAAGCTCTTGCAGAGAATAGTATCGAATGCGATGCTGTAACCGCTGGAAAGATTATCGAACTTCTAAAGCCAAGGGTTAGCTTTTTGCAGGATTTTGTCGAGTCATCGAAGTTTTTCTTTCAGTTACCTGAAGCATATGATCAAAAGGTCACCAGAAAAAAATGGGGTGAAGAAGCTGCTTCGGCTTTAGCTTCATTCGCTGAAGAATTATCCAGGAAAACTGACATTACCGCGGAGGAGGCAAAGGAGCTGTACTCCAATACACTTAATGAGAAAGGCTACAATCCTGGTAAAGTGATGCAAAATCTTAGGTTGGCTTTAACGGGTGAAGGCTCAGGACCAGACCTCATGATGATTATTGAGATTATGGGTGGTTTGTCGGCTTCCGACCGTATCCTCCAGTCAATAGAGACGTTGAATAGGTTGAAAACGTCTTTAGATAATGAGCAAGCAAGCTAAGGAGAACAATCAAGAGAAGCCACGGGTCCACAAAGACTTGGATGGGTTCAAGATTTCGGTGGATGCTTTCGGTGAAATCAAGTCTAATCTGAATATTGAAGATCTCAATAAGTTCCTCAATCGGAACGTGGATGACAAAAAACTACGCGATCGAGAGGATCTTGAAGACCTAAAAAAATAGCCGAGGAAAGATGGCTGGGATGCGGCTTTTGTATTCCAAATAATCTTTACCGAATTCGGTGACTAGTTTCTTTTCCTCAAAAAAGATACCGATAGGTAAGTAGATAAAAGTAACCAACATTGTTGCTAGTAGCTGGGTGGTAGGGTTTGAGAACCACAGACCGGCAAATACCAAGATTGTGCCTAAATATATTGGGTGACGCATATACCGATGAAGCCCTTTTTCTATTAATAGGCTTTTAGCTGAAGGCTTTAATCCAATGAATTCTAAGCTAGAGAAATACTGAAAGGAAAGTAATACTATTACCAGACCTCCCAGTGTCAGGATTATCCCGAGAGTAGAAAGTGCGAAATGAGGATGAAATAGATAAGATTGGTTTTGGTCAATAGAAAGAACTATAGGAATTAGCAGGATACAACTTAGAGCAGAATAAGTGAGACGGTAAAGCTTATGATTTCCAAGAGCTCTTTTTATACTTGATGCGGCTAGAAGGGAGTGAATTAGATAATAAACCATCCACATTATCCCTATAGTAAAGGTGCTGTTGTCCATATCTATTTAGTTTCGCTCTAGTTTTTGCATTTTACTCCTACCGGATAAACAAACATTACACTTATGAATATTGGCATTATCAAAGAAGGTAAGGTTCCTATCGATAGAAGAGTTCCACTTACCCCACATCAAGCAAGAATAGTTCAAGAGCGTTTTGATGTAAAGGTATACGTCCAATCAAGTGATATAAGATGCTTTACTGACCAGGATTACACGGATCAGGGACTCGCAGTACAGGAGGATGTAAGTCACTGTGATATTCTTCTCGGTGTGAAGGAGGTTCCTATTCCGAATTTGGTTGATGGCAAAACTTATTTATTCTTTTCACACACAATCAAAGAGCAGGAGTACAATAGGTCTTTGTTACAAGAAATTCTGAAAAAGAAAATCAGATTAATAGATTATGAGACCCTGACGGATCCTTCGGGGAATCGTGTTATAGCATTTGGCAGATGGGCTGGGATTGTCGGTGCCTATAATGGCTTATGGACTTTTGGTCAGCGATATAATTTGTTTTCTATTCGAAGGGCTTTTGAATGTTTTGATCTGGAGGATCTGAAGACTGAATATTCAAAGATTGATTTGCCTGCGGTAAAGCTATTAATTACCGGAGGAGGAAGAGTGGCAAAAGGGGCAATGGAGGTATTGATGGGAGCTGGCATTAGAAAAGTAACGCCGGCGGTCTTTTTAAATGAGCGATTCGATGAACCTGTATTTACCCAAATCAATTCGAGAGACTATCACTTCAAACAAAATGGCGAGGAGTTCAACCGGCATGAGTTTTTTGACCATCCCGAATTGTATAAAAGCTCTTTCCTAGAGTACGCAAAAGTGACAGATGTATTGATTGCATCGGCATATTGGGATCCGAAAGCTCCAGTGCTTTTCGAAAGGTCCGATGCGCTTTCTGGAGACTTCAAAATACGCGTAATTGCTGATATCACATGTGATATTGAAGGGTCCATACCATCTACAAAGCGACCAAGTGTGATCGAGGACCCTATCTATGATTACAATCCTAGTGAGGATACCGTGGAGAAGGCGTTAACTGATGAAGCGAATTTAACAGTAATGGCCGTCGATAATCTACCGTGTGAGTTGCCGAGGGATGCTTCTGAGAGCTTTGGAGACCAAATGGTGGAAAATGTCTTGCCTTCACTTCTTGGGGAGGATAATGAGAAGCTAATAGCTAAGGCGACTATTACAAAGGGAGGAAAACTGACTGAATATTATCAGTACCTGGAAGAATACTCTAAGGGATAGCATCTGCTACCCCTTGAGTTTATAAAAATCTTATCCGTTCATCGAGATCAGGAACTCGTCATTATTGACGGTGCCTTTCATTCTATCTAGAAGGAACTCCATCGCTTCTACGCTAGTCATATCAGACATGTACTTACGTAGTATCCAAACTCTGTTGAGTTCTTCCTTGTCGATAAGAAGATCTTCTCGTCTTGTACCTGAAGCAGGCACATCGATAGCAGGGTAGACTCGTTTGTTAGATAGTTTTCTATCAAGTTGAAGTTCCATGTTACCAGTACCCTTGAATTCTTCAAAGATCACTTCGTCCATTTTACTTCCTGTCTCAATCAATGCAGTAGCAATGATGGTCAAAGAACCTCCGTTTTCAACGTTTCTTGCAGCTCCGAAGAATCTCTTAGGCTTATGAAGAGCATTTGCATCCACACCACCTGATAGTATCTTTCCAGATGAAGGAACTACGGTGTTGTGAGCTCTTGCAAGTCTGGTGATAGAGTCAAGAAGGATCACTACATCATGACCGCACTCCACCATTCTTTTGGCTTTTTCTAGAACGATATTAGCCACCTTCACATGCTTCTCTGCCTGCTCATCGAAAGTAGAGGCAATTACCTCAGCTTTCACTGATCTCGCCATGTCGGTAACTTCTTCAGGACGTTCATCAATAAGTAGGATGATCAGGTAACACTCTGGGTGATTACTTGCTATCGCATTGGCAACGTTTTTTAAGAGAACGGTCTTACCAGTTTTCGGCTGGGCAACGATCATACCCCTTTGGCCTTTTCCAATAGGAGCGAACATGTCCAGAATTCTAGTAGAGTAGTTGTCTGGCTTTGTGCTCAATTTTAGTCTTTCTTCAGGGAAGAGTGGAGTAAGGTACTCAAATGCGACTCTGTCTCTGATCTCATCTGTAGTCTTACCATTTACAGACTCGACTCTTAGAAGAGCGAAATACTTCTCGCCATCTTTTGGAGGTCTAATTTGACCTTTGATAGTATCCCCAGTTTTTAGGCCAAAAAGCTTGATCTGCGAAGGAGAGACATAAATATCATCAGGACTGGCCAAATAATGGTAATCACTTGATCTTAAAAAGCCATATCCGTCTTGCATGATTTCGAGCACACCTTCGCTCTCAATCATACCTTCAAATTCTTTGATATTCAGGTTATGCTTATCCTTTTTGGCTCGAGCTTCAGCTCTGGCTTTATCTGCTTCTTCGTTTCTTTCTTTTCTGTGGCCTCCTTGATTGCCATTTTCTCTTTTTTCAGAAGTAGCCTTAGCTTGCTTGGAGGAAGCGTCATCAACTTTCAAGTCGAATGACTCCAGAACCTCCTCAGTTGATTGTTCTTTGGCTGCCTCCTTCACGTTTTCTCTCTTTCTCTTAGGAGCCTTTTTTTCTTTTGGAGGAGCAGATTCTTCTTCAGCTGGGGCTACTGATTCTGCACCATCGTTTTTAATTTTCTCTATTTCACTTTCAGGAAGGGTTGCCTGGTGGTCTAATATCTTGTAGATCAGGTCTTTCTTTGCCGCTTTTTTGGCGCCTTTTACGCCCATTTTCTCCGCAATTTCACGGAGTTCTGACAAGAGCCTTACGCTCAGATCATCTAAAGTATACATTTACAATTAGTAGGGTATTGTTATAAGTAAGAATTAAAAATGCTTGAAAGGCGAGTTTTTGAACAGTCTCGCCAGCCACAAGACTTTGAATGGATGAGCAATTATAGAAGAATGTGCATTATTAAACAAAAGTTTGATAGAATACGTGCTTTGAAAACGACAGCTAGACTACACCTGACTAATTTTGCTCCCTTTATCAAACCATTCACAACGTCAATCTTATGTTGCAAGTAGCTAAAATCCGCGAAAATTTCGATCTCTATGTGCAGGGGTTAAAGAAAAGAGGATTTCAGTCACCTGAGACGACTCTTCAGGACATAATAGATAAGGATCAAAGTAGGAAGGAAACACAGCAGGAGCTTGACAGTGTTTTGAGTGAATCGAATAAGCTCGCTAAGAGCATCGGTGCTTTGATGAAACAAGATAAGAAAGAGGAGGCGGAAGAAGTAAAAAAGCAAACCTCCATTTTAAAGGAGAAGTCTAAGACTTTAGGCGAAAAACAAAGTACGCTCGAAGACGATATCAAGCAGGCGCTCTATGATGTTCCTAATGTCCCTAACCCTCTAGTGAAACCAGGGAAGAACGAGGAGGATAATGAAGTAATGAAAACAAGTGGGGAATTGCCGGAATTGGCTGGTGCAAAACCTCACTGGGATTTGATTGACCAATATGACATTGTAGACTTTGGGCTTGGTAATAAGGTAAGTGGTGCGGGTTTTCCATTTTACAAAGGTGCTGGTGCCAGGATGGTAAGAGGCATGGTGAACCTTTTCCTTGACGAAGCGGCTAAAGCCGGGTACAGAGAAATTCAACCACCGGTGGTTATTAACCAAGACTCTGGGTATGGAACGGGACAACTTCCTGACAAGGAAGGCCAGATGTATCACATCACAGATAGCCAACAATACCTTATTCCTACAGCAGAAGTACCCATAACAAACATGTACAGGGACGTAATGCTTTCTGAAAAGGAATTGCCCATAAAGCTTGCCGGGTATACTCCTTGCTTTAGAAGGGAAGCGGGTTCATGGGGAGCTCATGTTAGAGGGTTGAATAGACTTCATCAATTTGATAAGGTAGAGATTGTCCAGATAGTAAGACCAGAAAAGTCTTATGAGGTGCTGGAAGAAATGGTAGCTCATGTTGAGGCGCTGGTCAAGAAATTGGAGTTGCCGTATAGAATCTTGAGATTATGCGCAGGTGACCTAGGCTTCACTTCTGCTTTAACCTACGATTTTGAGGTTTACTCTGCTGCTCAGAAGAAATGGTTGGAGGTAAGCTCCGTCTCTAATTTTGAAACTTACCAGGCAAACCGCTTGAAGTTGAGATATAAAGCTGAGGACGGTAAGAAGTATCTGGCACATACATTGAATGGTTCGGCTTTGGCTATACCGCGAATTCTGGCGGCATTATTAGAAAACAATCAGGAAGAGAACCTTATCCATGTTCCAGAGATTCTCCAATCCTACACAGGCCTCAAAACGATTGAGAAACCGTAGGTAAAACCTTCTTTTTCAAGGAGTCGGCCATTTTATACATTTGAGGAAACTCATTGAATAATTATGCGCCTACTCCTAATCGGAATTCTTGCAATCACCCTTTCATGCACTACTCAGGCACCGAAAGAAAATCTCAAATACCCCCAAACGGCCAAGGTTGACACTGTTGACACCTATTTTGGAGTGGACGTGCCAGATCCCTATCGTTGGCTGGAGGATGACATGTCTGACGAAACTGCAGAATGGGTTACTCAGCAAAATGATGTAACTCAGTCCTATCTCTATCAGATTCCGTTTAGAGAAAAAATTAAGGAGCGACTAGAAAAGCTTTATAACTACGAAAGAGTGTATGCTCCTACTAAACATGGAGATTATGAATACTATTTCCGAAATGATGGTTTACAGAACCAGAATGTACTTTTCCGCAGAAGCAGCGAAGGAGATGATGAGGTCTTCTTAGATCCCAATACTTTCTCCGAGGATGGCACTGTTTCCCTGGCTACGACCTCCTTTACAAAAGATGGAAGCTTAATTGGATTTTTAATCTCCATCGGAGGATCAGACTGGCGAAAGGCTATTATAATGAATACTGAGACGAAGGAAGTAGTAGAAGATACTCTTCAGAATATTAAGTTCAGCGGCTTGAGATGGAAAGGCAATGATGGCTTTTACTATAGCAGTTACGATAAGCCAAAAGAAGGAAGTGAACTATCTGCCAAGACCCAAATTCATAAACTTTATTATCATAAGTTGGGTACAAGTCAGGACGAGGATCAACTAGTATTTGGAGGTGAAGAAAATCCCTACAGGTATATTTTTGGATACTTGACTGAAGACGAGAGGTTCCTGGTAGCCAATGCAGCTCAAAGCACAAGCGGGAATGTACTTTTTGTAAAGGACCTCCAATCTGGAGGCGATTTCGTTGAAATTGACGGAGATATGGAAACAGATGAGTTCGTACTTCATAACCAGGGTACTGATCTATTTCTTCAAACAAACCTGGATGCTCCCAACCAAAGAGTTGTGAAGGTAGACTTTAACTCACCTGCCCAATCAGGCTGGGTGGATATAATTCCTGAGACTGAGAATGTACTGACTTCAGGAACGGCCGGAGGGTATTTGTTTGCCAGTTATTTAAAGGATGCCAAGACAGAGGTGGTACAATTTGACATGGAGGGCAAAAAAGTGCGCGATGTGCAATTGCCTGCTATCGGTACTGCCAGAGGTTTTGGCGGAGATGAAGATGATGAAAGCCTTTACTATTCTTTTACTTCGTTCACGTATCCATCTTCCATTTACAAATTCGACATTGGCACCGGTACTTCGGAGTTATATACACAACCAAAGGTAGACTTTGATCCTGAGGCCTATGAAACCAAGCAAGTGTTTTACGAAAGTAAGGATGGCACGAAGGTTCCTATGTTTATTGTCCATAAAAAGGGCCTTGAATTGAATGGTAATAATCCAACCTATTTATATGCATACGGAGGATTTAATATCAGTCTGCGTCCAGGTTTCAATACCGGAAGAGTGCACTGGCTGGAAAACGGCGGGATCTACGCACAGCCAAACCTGAGAGGAGGAGGAGAATATGGAGAAGCTTGGCACAAGGCCGGTACCAAGATGCAAAAGCAAAATGTATTTGATGACTTTATTGCTGCGGCAGAATGGTTAATAGAAAATAATTATACATCAAGTGACAAGCTGGCCATTGCTGGAGGCTCGAACGGAGGCCTTCTTGTTGGGGCGACTATGACGCAGCGTCCTGATTTGGCCAAAGTGGCTTTTCCTGCTGTTGGGGTAATGGATATGTTGAGGTACCACAAGTTTACAGCAGGAGCTGGATGGGCAAGCGATTATGGGACATCAGAGGACTCCAAGGAGATGTTTGATTATCTCAAAGGCTATTCACCAGTTCACAACCTGAATGCTGGAACCAGTTACCCAGCCACTATGGTGACAACTGCTGATCATGACGATCGGGTAGTTCCGGCGCACTCATTCAAATTCGCTGCGACCTTGCAGGAATCCCATGAGGGGCCGAATCCGGTATTGATAAGAATAGAAACGGATGCTGGACATGGGGCTGGCACCCCAATATCCAAAAGACTGGAGCAACTGGCGGATATCTATTCGTTTGCCTGGTACAACATGGGGGTAGTGCCTGAGCTGGCTAAATCAGAGTTATAATGGCGGCTATCAGAAAAGGAGAAAAGGCCGACTTGCCAGATGCGTTTAGGTTAATCAAAGAGCTCGCCTTATTTGAGAAGGCGCCAGAGGAAGTGACCAACACCATTGAGATGATGGAGGAGGATGGGTTTGGACCCAATCCAATCTATGGTTTCATAGTAGCGGAAGACGAGGGTGAGATAGTGGGTATGTCGATGTATTACTATCGTTACTCCACCTGGAAAGGCAAAAGGCTTTATTTAGAAGACCTAATTGTAACGGAAAAGGCAAGAGGAACCGGAATTGGAAAAGATCTCCTGGACAGAACAGTAGAAATTGCCAAGGAAACCAATTGTACAGGGGTAATGTGGCAGGTCCTGGACTGGAATACCCCTGCTATAGATTTTTACAAAAAGTACGGAGCCTCACTCGATGAAGAGTGGATCAATTGCAACTTGAACTTCTAGATCACCTCTTCCAGGACTGTTCTGAAGGCCACCGCTTTCTGACCAAATTTGTCAATGTGACTTTTTCTTAAGGCATGTGCTTCGTTCTGGAGGTAGCTATCAAGTAATCCTATATTATCTACGTAGTACTGAACGGCATAAGTGCTGCCTGTAGCATCTGGCACTTCATTCAATAGTCTCAAAAATTTATATCCTGTGAATTTGCCGGTAGCCAAAACTTCTGGAATATGGACGTCTTTCATCCAACTTTTCCACTCTTGCTCAGTTTCCTCTTCGATGTTTACTGTGACATTATAGATTAGCATTGATAATATCGATTTCTTGAAAATTTCTGTTGACCCAAAGGTAAACCCACATTTCTGGGGTTGTTTAATCTTTTTTCTACATATCGTCGGTATTGTCGGCACAATAGTGCCTTACACACGTGACTTGACCGTCAGCCTTACCCCTATCAATCTCATCGTTTCACTACTGATTTTGTACTTTTCTTTCGCCCAAAGCCGCTCTTTAATCACACTTTCTATAGTAGTGTTTTTTGGAGGATTTTTCCTTGAGGTAGCTGGAGTTAAGACCGGAGTTATCTTCGGAGAGTACGCATATGGGCCTACTTTGGGAGTTTCATTATTGGAAGTTCCATTGGTAATGGGGGTCAATTGGGTGATGCTATGTTTAGCTTTCAGCTCCATCAGCCTGCTTTTTTCAAGGAATCTGCTGTTTCAGATATTTATCTCGGCCACCTTTATGGTCTTGTTGGATGCTTTGATAGAGCCTGTGGCTATTAAGTTAGATTATTGGCAATGGGCTGCAGGGACTATTCCAATAATGAATTATGTGACCTGGTTTTTAGCTTCTTTGGTATTAAATGCGCTATTGCTACGATCTAAGGTGGTTCAGAAAAATATTATTGCTATCTATTTGATAATGAGTCAGATTATCTATTTTATTTTTGTTTACTTTTTTCTGTGAATCGTAAAACAATACATCCCTTGGGTGTGTTGACAAAGCTGGACGTAGGGAAGAATGAGTACTTTCTCAATAAAAGATTTAGAACACCTATCGGGAATTAAGGCCCATACCATTCGTATTTGGGAGCAACGCTATCAATTGATTGATCCGAAGCGAACTGATACGAACATTCGTTATTATGACGATAAGGACCTTAAGTTGATCCTGAATGTTGCCCTTTTGAAGGACAATGGGTTTAAAATCTCTAAGATCGCCAGCATGAGCGAGGGCGAGATGCAAAGGGAAGTGATCAAGCTCACAGAAATGAATTTGCGCTATCCTGAGCAGATTCACGCATTGACTATATCCATGGTGGACTTGGACGAAGACCGATTTGAGAAAATCATGTCCACCAACATATTGAAGCTTGGTTTCGAAAAGACCATGCTCAATGTGATTTATCCTTTTCTTTCGAAAATTGGTATTCTTTGGCAAACCGGAGCTATCAATCCGGCTCAGGAGCATTTCATATCTAATTTGGTACGGCAGAAGCTAATTGTAGCGATCGATAGTCAATACGTCTCTACTAATCAAGAAGCGAATAAGTACATGCTTTACCTTCCGGAAGGTGAGTTGCATGAGCTTAGTCTACTTTTTGCGAACTATGCTATCAAATCCCGACAGAATAGGACTATCTATCTAGGCCAAAGCCTGCCATTGCAGGATCTGGTGGAAGTTTATAATATTCACAAGCCGGAATTTCTGGTAACAGTCATTACTTCTACACCTGGCATTGGCGAAGTTCAGCAATACATTGATCGTATTAGTGAGACTTTTGCCGATAGCAAGATCATTATCACAGGATATCAGGTAGTTGGCCAGGACATACAGGCCGGCAAGAATGTAAAAATCATCAGCAAGATTCAGGATATTATTGATTTTGTTGATGATAACACTGAGGTTTTATCACAAAACCAACTCTCCCAAAATTAAAATTTTGTTAAAGATTCATTCCTGAATCTTGTACATTTAATAGGCTAAATAGCCCTTAATGGCATCATTTTGTCTGTATTGGCACTCTCAATACGTGTATATACACTATATATGTTTAACTCTTTCTAAAAAAGATTAAACAATCAGTTTGGATTTTGTAGAAGAAATCATACATTTGATTAAACAAAAACCACTGGAAGATGACAGCCTTAGAATTTAGTTACCAGATAGATCAGCTTACAGGTTCTCTCCGTCCCTTCGCGATGAGACTTACTAAAGACGTAGAAGATGCCAACGATCTTTTGCAGGAAACTATGCTCAAGGCATACACCAATAGGGATAAGTTTTCAGAGGGGACTAATCTCAAGGCATGGATGTATACTATTATGAAGAATACATTCATAACTAATTATCAACGAATGGTTCGTAGGAACACATTTATAGATACCACTGATAACTTTCACTTCATCAACTCATCTGACAGTACGATTCACAACAATGCTCCTTCCAATTTCATCTTAAGAGATGTCAGAAAGGCGATAGACAAACTTCATGAGAATTATAAGGAGCCATTCATGATGCATTTCAGGGGCTTCAAATATCATGAGATTGCTGAGAAATTGAATATTCCAATTGGCACAGTGAAAAATAGAATACACATCGCCAGAAAAGACCTTAAAGACAAATTGAAAGTTTACGCCTACCAAAACTAATTCTATGCCGAAAACAGCCTGCGTAATAGGCTCAGGTTTTGCTGGCCTCTCCGCAGCTTGTCATTTAGCCAAAGCAGGGTATGAGGTAACACTACTGGAGAAGAATGATTCTCCGGGTGGAAGAGCCCGAAGCTTTGAGGAGAAAGGTTTCAAATTTGATATGGGTCCCTCGTGGTATTGGATGCCTGATGTGTTTGAGGGGTTTTTCAATGCATTTGACAAGCAAGTTTCTGACTATTATAAGCTGATCCGACTCGATCCATCTTATGCCGTAAAGTTTGAGGATGAAACTATCAACATTCCTGCCTCTATGAAGGAGTTCGAGGAAATGTGTGAGTCGCTTGAGCCAGGAAGTTCCATGCAGCTTCGTAAGTTTTTAGCACAAGCAGAATATAAGTATGAGGTTGGGATCAACGATTTAGTGCATAAGCCTAGTCGTTCTTTGAGTGAGTTTTTTGACTCTCGATTACTCTATGGTTTATTGAAGATGGATGTTTTCACTTCGATGAGGAGCCATGTCAGGAAATTTTTTAAGAACGAGAAACTTAGACAACTGATGGAGTTCCCTATCTTGTTTCTGGGAGCTACACCTTCTAACACGCCGGCATTGTATAGTCTGATGAATTATGCGGACATCTCTCTGGGCACCTGGTATCCCGAAGGTGGTATGCATGAGATTGTCAAGGGAATGGTGAGTTTGTCTGAAGAATTAGGGGTAAAAATTCTCACAGGAAAAGAGGTAAAATCTTTCTCTTATGAGAATAAGACTATTTCTAAAGTCCATACTGATCAAGGTGAATTTAGGACCGATGTGGTAGTATCAGCGGCAGATTATAATCATATTGACCAAAAAGTATTAGAACCCCAATACGCCAACTATTCTGAGAAATATTGGGATCAGCGGGTGATGGCTCCTTCATCTCTTCTGTATTATGTAGGGTTGGATATTGAGCTTCCCAAGATGCTGCACCACGTTTTGTTCTTTGATGAAAACTTTGATGAGCATGCGAAAGAAATCTACGAACATCCAAAATGGCCCACCGCTCCTTTGCTATATGCGTCAGTCACGTCTAAGACGGACGATACGGTAGCTCCAAAGGGTTGCGAAAATCTCTTTATTCTGATACCTGTGGCCCCAAGTTTGGATGATACTGATGAGGTGAGAGAGCGCTATTTTGATATGGCGATTTCAAAACTTGAAGCCTATAACGACCTCAATATTCGAGATCATATCGTGATGAAGAGGTCTTACGCACACAAAGACTTTATATCTGATTATCATTCTTTTCGAGGTAATGCATATGGCTTGGCCAATACTTTAAGACAAACAGCCATATTGAAGCCTAGCCTGAAAAATAAGAAATTGAAGAACCTATATTTCGCCGGACAGTTAACTGTACCAGGCCCAGGAGTGCCGCCCTCTCTGATTTCCGGGGAAGTAGTGGCAAGAGAGATCGTAAAGGATTTTGGCTAACTTGAGACTATGGAGATGCAAGACCTTTTTACTAAAACATCGCTAGAGTGCAGCAAGCTGATAACACAGCGATATAGTACCTCATTTACGCTTGGTATAAAGACCTTACATAAACGATTCCATCTACCTGTTTATGGTATCTATGGGTTTGTGCGATTTGCAGATGAGATCGTCGATACATTTCATGATCATGATAAAAGGTCATTATTAAAGGCATTCAAGGAAGAGACCTATAAGGCTATAGAAGACAGGCTTAGCTTTAATCCTGTATTGCATGCATTTCAGGATGTGGTCCATAGGTATAATATCGAATTAGCGCACATAGAGGCCTTTTTGTATAGCATGGAGCTGGATTTGGACCCGCAGACCTACGATGATGACCTGTACAAAAAATACATCTATGGATCTGCTGAGGTAGTGGGGTTGATGTGCTTAAGAGTGTTTTGCGAAGGGGATGCGGCCCTATATGATTCACTTGAGGCCCCCGCCAAAAGCTTGGGCTCAGCATTTCAAAAAGTTAATTTCCTGAGGGACATCAAAAGTGATTATGACGTACGAGGCAGGGTCTATTTTCCTGCTGTTGATTTTCACGAATTTGGAGATCGCGATAAAGATGAGATCCAGGCAGATATTCAAAAGGATTTTGATGATGCTTTAGACGGCATTAAAAGATTACCTGATGGTTCAAGATTAGGAGTTTATTTGGCCTATATATATTATCTGAGGCTTTTCGAGAAGATCAAGAATCTACCTCCCGCAAAGATCAAACAAGAGCGAATTCGGATTCCAAACCCGATGAAGATGTTGCTCTTGACTCAAACGTATTTCAAACATTCTATCAAAGCGATATAAGGTGTCTCTCTATTTCACACTCCATTTAATTACAATTTCCTTTCCTCTGGTAAGGTCTTTTGAATACCGTGTGAAGTATTACCAAAAGTGGGCGCCTCTTTTCAAGGCCATTGCCATTACGGCGGCCTTCTTCATTGCCTGGGATGTGATTTTCACAAATCTGGGCGTTTGGGGGTTCAACGCAAAGTACCTATCAGGCATTTACCTGATTAACCTCCCTGTCGAAGAATGGTTGTTTTTTGTCACTGTGCCTTTCGCTTCCATTTTCATATATGAGAATGTCGTGTACTTTTTGCCCAAGGGGTTTAGTTGGACAATAGCTCGGAATATATCCGTAGGATTGGCTGCTATCATTTTAGTAGTAGCTCTTTTTAACTGGGAGAAGTATTACACTTTCTATAACCTGACCGGGACAGCTATTATTCTGCTGTTTGTAAGTCTCTATTCGAAGCCAAGGTATTTACCACACTTTTTGATAGCCTATCTATTTGTGTTGATTCCTTTTTTCTGTGTTAATGGGGTATTGACAGGTAGCTTCATAGAAGAACCTGTGGTGTGGTATAATGACGCTGAAAATTTGGGAATCAGAATTGGCACCATTCCAATAGAAGATACCATGTATGGCTTTTTTCTACTTCTGATGAATGTAAGCCTGTATGAGCATTTCAAATCCAAGTTGACCATTGGTAAGTAACTACGTCCTTACACATGAAAAAACCGATTTTATATAACATCAACACCCATATCTGGTTTATGTGATATGCTGAACCTCAAGGTAAATATCGACAGCAATTCAGGCTTCTGCTTTGGAGTGGTTTATGCTATTGAGATGGCAGAAGAGCTATTGGAAGAGCATGGTGAATTGTATTGCCTGGGGGATATCGTACACAATGATGAGGAGGTCAAACGTCTCGAGAATAAGGGATTGAAAATCATTAGTCAGGATGACTTACTGACACTAAAAAATGCACGCGTTTTGATACGAGCTCATGGTGAGCCTCCTTCTACCTATAAGCTTGCCATCATGAATAACCTGGAACTGATAGATGCTTCCTGTCCGGTTGTTCTCAAACTCCAAAACCGTATCAAAAACTCCTACGATAAGAAAGAGAAGATCTACATATACGGCAAGCCAGGACATGCTGAAGTAGTTGGTCTACTTGGGCAGACGAGCAATGAGGCGGTAGTTTTTCAAGATATCAGTGAGCTGGATTTGGCGACGCTTCCGAAAAACATTACGCTCTACAGTCAGACTACTAAGAGCACCGATAAATTTTATGATATCACGCGGCAATTGGCGGAGGCAGGAATTGAGGTGAATTCCAATGACACCATTTGCCGACAGGTCTCAAACCGTGATAAAGAGCTTCGATACTTTGCCAGGCAATACGATAAAATAGTATTTGTGTCAGGTACGAAATCATCGAACGGAAAAGTCCTTTACAATATTTGCAAGCAAACAAATTCCAGTACTTATTTTGTTTCCCATAAGCGGGAGTTGGATAGTAATTGGTTTAACCAAAATGATACCGTAGGTATTTGCGGTGCTACCTCTACTCCCATGTGGTTGATGCAAGAAGTACAGGCTGAACTTCTCAGCCTTTGATATAAGAAATTGATGAATTGGATTATCAATATATCCTTAATTGTAGGGACTTTCTTTTTCATGGAAGGCGTAGCTTGGTTTACTCATAAATACATCATGCATGGTGTGCTCTGGGTTTGGCATAGGTCTCATCATAGGGTGCACCCTCATCCCTTGGAGCGAAATGATCTTTTTGCTTTAGTCTTCAGTATTCCTTCTGTGAGCCTCATAGTGTTAGGATATGAAGTGGAGTTGGTGGCTTGGCTGAAATTTGTAGGATATGGCATCTTGGCTTATGGCTTATTCTACTTTATTTTCCATGATGTCATCGTACACCGAAGGATTAAGATAAAATTTCAGGCAAAACACCAATACCTACGCCGCATCATAAACGCGCATTACGTTCATCACGAAAAGCACACAAAAGAAGGCGGTGAAGCATTTGGATTTCTTTATGCTCCCAAAAAATATCAAGCGAAATCCTGACTCTGGGATAATTTTGGCTAATGCCCATTGATGTACTAGCAAGAATTGATGCGCTTGAACAAGAAGCCGAGCGACTTGATGTATTAGGAAAGCGATTTTCCTCAGCCAGATTGGTCTTATTCATTACCACTATAGTCTTGGTCATCCAGGGCCTCAATGGGTACGAATTGACTCTTTTTCCGGCCATTTTCACCGGTATTGGTTTCATCATTGTGGTATTCATTGACCAGAATACTTCTAATAAGCTGAAGCTCTCAACCCAGAAGCTGGCAATACAGAAAGATGAATTGCTAAGGAAAAAGGGGGAGCTGGTCAAGGTAAATGATGGTTCGGAGTATTTAGACTTTGAGCATCCTTTCGCTCAGGATTTAGACATTTTCGGACGAAACTCTCTTTTTTATCATATTAATCGGTGCAGCCTTAGTAGTTCTGAAACCAGATTGGCGGCGTTCCTTACTAGCATTAAAGACAGACAGACTGTTTTAGATCGGCAGGAGGCATTGAAGGAACTAAAGCCCCTGTCTGACTGGCGAGAAGACGTACAAGGAGTGCTCGGCTCACTATCATTCGAAGAAAGGAAAGTTGATCAAGTGATATTGGGAACGGACCTATTTGAAAAGAAGCCGTCTATAGGGGTTCTTATTTTTAATTTTCTACTAAGCACCATTACTTTATCCTTGGCCGTACTAACTGCCATTAGTGCTATTCCTCCTGGCTATTTTATACTTAATCTAATTTTCAATTTTATAGTCCTCGGCCGGTATAATCTTCAACTACAAAAGATAGTAGTGAGATCAGACAGGTTATTTCGCTTTTTGAGCGTCTTTTCCAGGTCGATACAAAAAATCCAAGAGCAGTCATTCACCAATATCATTCTGAAGGGTAATCAAGAAAAGCTCCAAAAAGAGGCGGGTAGAGAATTGTGGAAACTCCAGCAAATTGTCTATCTGTTGGACACTAGGGCCAACTTTCTTTGGCCATTGGCTAATATGGTATTGGTTGTGGACTTGTATACTGGCTGGCTATTGAAAAGCTGGTTAGCTAGAAATAAAGAGTCTCTAAAGGATTGGTTGCAAGCATTGAACGAGTTTGAGGTTTATATCAGTTTGGCAGGGTTTTATGATTTACGAGAAGATTTAAGTTTTCCAAATGTCTTAGAGGAAGATGGTGTCTGGGAAGGAAGTGCTATTCGGCATCCACTTCTTTTTCCTGAACCAGGAGTACCTAATGATTTTCAGCTGACCAGGCCACTCAATCTCGTGACTGGCAGCAATATGTCAGGTAAAAGTACTTTTCTACGTACCGTAGGTCTCAATTCTCTCATGGCCTGGGTCGGACTCCCAGTTGCGGCGGAAAACGTCAATATTTCCAGATTCAAGCTTTTCTCAAGTATGAGAACGAGAGATGATTTGTCTTCTGGAGCCTCATCTTTTTACGCAGAGCTAAGAAGAATTCAACTTCTTTTTGAGGAGATGGATTCGTCTAATGAACAAGTGCTTTTCTTTATCGATGAAATATTCAAAGGAACGAATGCCATGGATCGACAGGTAGGAGTGAGGGGAGTTGTAAAAAGACTCCTGGAAACCTCTGCCAGGGGGTTTATCTCAACTCATGATCTGGAGTTAGCGGATGAATATGCCGAGAATGAATTGATCCGAAACCTGAGCTTTAACAGTACCATTGCCGAGGAGGATCAACTTATTTTCGATTATAAACTCACAGAAGGCAAGTGCCACTCTACGAATGCTGTTCTGTTAATGAAAAGAATGGGTATTATCGAATAGTAAGACTAATTGTGGAAAATCAATGCCGTTTTTGGCGCGACCATTCTTTGACCCCCAGAAAATGCTGATTGTCCAAATTTCCCATCCGATAGCTCCACGGTCCATTTTCCTTCAGGCATTTCAAATGATTTCTCTTTTGTTGACCCGTTGAAAACTACACCAATCCTTTCCCAGCTATCTCCATTGGCATTGTTGTTTAGCCAATATCCCACGAGATGAGGGGATTCCAAATCCATGAAAACTAAGTTTTCCTGAATGTCTTTCGTATTTCTCATTCTAAAGGCTGGGTGTGCTTTTCTTAAAGCCACAAGCTGCTGATAGTATTCAAATACTTGATAGTTCTCATTTTTCTGATTCCAAAGAATGTTGTTGACACTGTCCGGACTCTGATAGGAGTTATGTTCCCCTCCTTTTGACCTTAGGAATTCTGTACCTGCATGTAGAAAAGGGACCCCTTGTGAAGTGAGCACGATGGTATTGGCCAGTTTGTGCATCTCTGTTCTTTCGGCCACAGTAGCGTTGGGTTGTGAAATCTCCAGTTTATCCCAAAGGGTGTGGTTATCATGACAAGACACATAATTGATGCATTGGTACGGATTTCCGGCCCAGGGTCTATTGCTGTAGTTCACCTTTTCATAATCGAGCTGTGGATGTTGCGTCGCCGCTACTATTCCAAACTTGATGCTTTCCTTTCTGTCATCTTTACCCGAGACGAAGCCATTTTCCAGATCTTCAAATACACTTCCCTTTAGGCCATCTCGTAAGTCATCACTAAACGCTGCTATGTCTTTGAGGAGAGACGTATTGGCTTTTAAAGCCCTGGCACTGTCTGGAAGTGGAGAAGCTCCTGCAGTCCATCCTTCTCCATAGATGAAAATGCTTTCATCGATCCTATGCAATTCTTCGGAAATCAAGTTCATTGTTTCTATGTCGTGAATTCCCATTAAATCAAATCGAAACCCATCGATGTGATATTCCTCTACCCAATACTTCACAGATTCAATCATAAACTTCCTGACCATGGCTCTCTCTGAAGCCACTTCATTACCACAGGCAGCGGCATCTGAGAAGCCGCCTTTAGCATTTTGGCGATAATAGTAGTTGGGTACTAGTTGATTGAACAAGGATTCCTCTGTATAGCCTGTGTGGTTATAGACTACATCCATCACCACCCGCATACCATTTTGATGCAGTGCCATTACCAATTCCTTAAATTCCTTTACGCGAGCTTTAGGATCTGCTGCATCTGTAGAATAGGAGCCTTCCGGAACATTGTAATTCTGTGGGTCATAACCCCAGTTGTATTTCGGGTTATTAGGTATGCTCTCATCAAGGGATCTGAAGTCAAAAGATGGCAGTAAGTGAATGTGTGTTACACCTAGTTCTTTCAAATGGTCAATACCTGTAGATTGGCCATAATTGTTCTTAGACCCGGTTTCAGTAAAGGCCTTAAACTTTCCTGATGAATTAAGTCCTGAGGACTCGTGTATTGAAAAATCCCTGACATGTAGTTCATACAAAACAATGTCATTAGGGTGGTCTAGAACCGGACTCACATCCTCTTCCCACCCTTCAGGGCGGACCTGGTTTGGATCTCCAATATAGCCACGCTGACCATTTACACCCACCATTTTCACATAAGGATCAACAACTTCCATCATCGTTTGCCCGTCAATTGTTGCCTGAAAGGAATAGTATGAGCCTTCGTAATCTGCTGGTATTTCTATTTTCCAGACACCCTCATCGGAAGACAATTCTAGACTCTCATAAGGCGTATTGCCACTGCCATCTTTGTATAAATGGAGTTGTATTTTTTCTGCAGTGGGAGCCCAAACCTTGAATTGCCATGCACCTTCTTTCGTGCTGATACCCAGATCAGAACCATCATACCTTGGGTACTCGCTTAGTGTCATATTGTTCTTTTTATGCTCACAGTTTACCAGAAATATTATTGTCAAGAGGGTAGCCCAATGTTTCATTACGTTACTTAAAAAGTTAATTATTAAGTTAAGCGTTAGAAATAAAAATACTAGTTTTACAAGTAACCTGTATTAAGAGCTAGCTTGTTATTGATTACTTCAACCAAACGAGCAATTTTATGTCGAACGGAAAATCCGAAGAGCTATGGGAAGGTATCCCAGGCTTCAAGAATTACGAGATTTCAAGTAGAGGAAGAATTAGGAGCAAGACCCGAAAGACATGGCATAGGGGTAGTAAAACCCATATGACATTGAAGGGTAAACTAATGAAGCAAAGGTGGAATAAGACTTGCAAATGCTACTTCCTAGATTTGATTGATGATGAAGGCAAGAGGCGAACTGTGTATCCACATAAGGAAGTTGCCAAGGCCTTTGTAAAGAATGATGATGCGGACAATTTCACCATGATCATTCACAAGGACAACAATCCCAGAAACAACCATGTAGAGAATTTGCAGTGGATGACAGCTTCAGCCCACATGAAGTGGCAATTTGAAGTTGGAAACAAAAACAACTACAAGGTTTGGAAGACAAGAAAGAAGCTTTACAAGAATGGCTTTAAGGAAGACACTGTGCTTCCTGGAAGACCAAGAAAGAACAAAGAAGTTCCTGCGTAAGACTTATTTCTTGAAGGAAAACAAAAAAGCCGATCTTATGATCGGCTTTCTTATTTATGATTTTTTCCTAGGTCTTATTAAGAAGCTGGATCGATATGAACGTACGATCTGTCCTGTCTCCCCTTCTGAAACCTTACAACCCCGTTAGTTAGTGCGAAGAGCGTATGATCTTTGCCCATTCCTACGTTGTTACCAGCGTGATGTCTGGTCCCTCTTTGTCTTACGATGATGTTACCAGCTATTACTTGCTGTCCACCGAATATCTTCACTCCAAGTCTTTTACTTTCGGATTCTCTACCGTTCTTGGAACTACCTACACCTTTCTTATGAGCCATGGTATATTAGTTTTTAATGTCTTCGATTAATACTTTAGAAAATTGCTGTCTGTGGCCATTTTTCTTCTTATAGCCTTTTCTTCTCTTCTTTTTGAACACGATCACTTTATCTCCTTTCACGTGCTCCAATACTTTTCCAGAGACCTTAGCTCCTTTCACCGTAGGAGTACCTACTTTCACCTTACCCTCGTTATCTACTAAAAGCACCTTATCAAAGTCTACAGCACTACCTGCTTCCTGATCCAGAAGAGGTGCATATAGGAACTTATCTTTCTCGACTTTGAATTGCTTTCCTGCAATGTCAACAATTGCGTACATTATTTCTCTATTTTCAAAAAGGACTGCAAAGATAGGTGTTTGGATAAATTTTGCAAACATCAACCTCTTATAATATTGGCTTAACCTGTGGATAATTTTTTTGAGATGGCGATAACTTTTTTTAAAGGCTCGAAATGGGTCGAAAACAATAAAGCTAAAATTTGTTTTTGCACAATTAAAGTACTGAAAACCAATTCACTATAGAGTTATCCACATTTCTATTTTCATTGATCTTCGTGGATAGGTGCCGCTTGATTTTTTTACTCGGTTTGAACACATTTGTAAAAGCCTAAAAGAAAAAATAAACCACTTTTCTAGATAGGCTCTCACCAACGTCTAGATACAATATTTTACAGCATGTGGAAGAAGCCTGGTAATCAAGGTATTACCCAGGAGTAAGATATTTTGTCTCTGGCGTAGGAAACAAAAAGGGGGAACAGAGAACTATATATATACAGAAACGAAAGCCATGAGTGATACAGCCTTACAAACAGTCGAACCGATTCTCAAGGAGAATGCTAATCGATTCGTACTATTCCCCATACAACACGACGACATCTGGAAGTTTTATAAAAAAGCTGAGGCCAGCTTTTGGACTGCAGAAGAAATAGATCTTGGTGGAGACCTGAAAGATTGGGCTAATCTCACAGATGGAGAAAGACACTTTATATCTCATGTGCTAGCATTCTTCGCTGCAAGTGATGGTATAGTAAATGAGAACCTTGCTGAAAACTTTGTTTCAGAAGTACAGTATACCGAGGCTAAATTTTTCTATGGTTTTCAAATAGCCATCGAAAACATTCACTCTGAGACTTACTCCCTATTAATAGATACCCTAATCAAAAATCCTCAAGAGAAGGATAAGCTCTTCAACGCCATTGAGACGATGGATTGTGTGAAGAAAAAAGCAGATTGGGCACTCAGATGGATCGATGAGGGATCATTTGCTGAGAGACTAATTGCTTTTGCTGCTGTAGAGGGTATTTTCTTCTCAGGTAGTTTCTGCTCCATCTTCTGGTTGAAGAAAAGAGGGTTAATGCCTGGCTTGAGTTTCTCAAATGAGCTGATCTCAAGAGACGAAGGACTTCATTGTGATTTTGCCTGCTTATTGTATACGAATCACCTGATCAATAAACTTCCTGAAAGTACTGTACAGGAAATCATAAAAGATGCCGTTGCTATAGAGAAAGAATTTGTGACAGATGCACTTCCGGTAAAACTCATTGGAATGAATTCGGACCTTATGTGTCAGTATATAGAATTCGTTGCAGATAGACTTTTGGGAGAGCTTGGCTGTGATAAAATTTATAACAGTACAAATCCGTTTGATTTTATGGAGATGATTTCTCTTCAGGGTAAAACCAACTTCTTTGAGAAGAGAGTGGCAGAATACCAGAAAGCGGGTGTGATGAATAGTGAGAAAGACAAGCCGAAATTCAGCCTGGATGAAGATTTTTAATAGACAGTTCCTTAATCGCCGATAAAAAATGCTAGTAATTAAAAGAGACGGACGTAGAGAGTCCGTAAAGTTTGACAAAATAACCGCCCGGATAGAGAAGCTTTGCCACGGACTCAATCCGGATTTTGTAAAGCCCGTTGAGATTGCCAAAAAAGTAATTGACGGATTGTATGATGGTGTAACTACTATCGAGCTTGATAATCTGGCTGCTGAGATTGCAGCGACCATGACTACCAAGCATCCGGACTTTGCTAAGCTGGCGGCAAGAATTTCAATATCAAACCTTCATAAGGTGACCTCCGAGTCTTTCTCCAATACGATGAAAAGACTTTACACTTATGAAAACCCGAAGACAGGTGAAAATGCAGCGCTAATATCTACTGAGACTTATGGTGTGATAAAGAACAACGCCAAGAGACTAGATGATGCAGTAGACTATGAAAGGGACTACAATTACGACTTCTTTGGGTACAAAACCTTAGAAAGATCATATCTGATGAAGCTTGATGGTAAAATCATTGAGCGTCCTCAGCACATGCTGATGAGAGTTTCAGTTGGTATCCACGGCGAGGATATTGATTCAGCTATTCAAACTTATAATTTGATGTCAGAGAAGTGGTTTACGCACGCTACTCCGACATTATTTAACGCGGGAACACCAAAACCTCAACTTTCTTCTTGCTTCCTATTGACGATGCAAGATGATAGTATCGACGGTATTTACGATACACTTAAGCAATGCGCTAAAATTTCTCAATCAGCCGGTGGTATTGGATTGAGTATTCACAATATCCGAGCAACAGGGGCATACATTAAAGGAACTAATGGTACCTCCAATGGTATCGTGCCAATGCTCCGAAACTTTGATATGACAGCCAGGTATGTTGATCAAGGAGGTGGAAAAAGAAAAGGAAGCTTTGCTATCTATTTGGAGCCATGGCATGCGGATATCTTCGAATTCCTCGATCTGAAGAAGAATCATGGGAAAGAAGAGTTAAGAGCAAGAGATCTGTTTTACGCACTCTGGATTTCTGATCTTTTCATGAAGAGAGTAGAGTCTAATGGTGATTGGTCACTTTTCAGCCCAGATGTAACACCTGATCTGTGTGATGCCTACGGTGAAGAATTTGAGCGTTTGTATGAAAAGTACGAAAGAGAAGGAAAGGCAAGAAGAGTAGTAAAGGCGCAAGAGCTTTGGTTTGAAATTCTTGAATCTCAAATCGAGACGGGTACACCTTACATCCTTTATAAAGATCACGCTAACAAGAAATCAAATCAGAAGAACTTAGGTACTATCAGAAGCAGTAACCTCTGTACTGAGATCATGGAGTATACTTCTAAGGACGAAGTAGCTGTATGTAACCTGGCTTCTATTGCACTATCCAAGTTTGTGAATGAGGATAGCACATTCGATCATCAAAAGCTTTATGAGATCACTAAAGTGGTCACTCGAAACCTTAACAGGGTGATTGATGTGAATTACTATCCTGTACCTGAGGCTAAAAATTCCAACATGAAACACCGTCCAATTGGAATTGGTGTGCAGGGATTGGCTGATACATTCGCTTTGATGCGTTATCCATTCGAATCACAGGAAGCGCAGCAGCTCAATAAAGATATTTTCGAGACCATCTACTTTGCAGCCATGGAAACATCCATGGAAATGGCGGAAGTAGAAGGTCCTTATGAGACTTTCAAAGGCTCTCCAGTTTCAAAAGGTATTTTCCAATTTGATATGTGGGGTGTTGAGCCTAACTCTGGAAGATGGGATTGGTATGACTTGAAGCAGAAAGTGAGAAAGCATGGGGTTAGAAATTCATTGTTGCTTGCTCCAATGCCTACTGCTTCTACTTCGCAGATTCTGGGTAACAACGAGTGCTTCGAGCCTTTTACTTCTAATCTATACCTTAGAAGAGTACTTTCTGGTGAATTTATTGTAGCCAATAAGTACATGATGAAAGATTTGATCAGTCTTGGCTTGTGGAATGATAGTATCATCAACAAAATCAAGGCGAACAATGGATCCATCCAGGATATTCCTGAGATACCTCAGGATATCAAAGATTTGTACAAAACTGTGTGGGAGATTTCTCAGAAGGCTATCATCGATATGGCAGCTGACAGAGGAGCATATATCTGCCAAAGTCAGAGTATGAACATCCACCTTACTGACGCTAACTTCGGTAAGATGACCTCTATGCACTTTTATGCATGGAAGAAAGGTCTTAAGACAGGGATGTACTACCTGAGAACGAAAGCAGCTACTGACGCTATCAAGTTCACTGTAGAGAAAGAAACTGCAGTTGAGCCAAAAGCAGAAGAGAATAGTAATCCAAATAGTGCGGAGGATGAGCAAGCCTATAATGAGGCGGCTATGCAATGCTCGTTGGATGATCCGGAAGGATGTGAAATGTGCGGTAGTTGATATTGACTTTTTGACTACCTCCTATGAGACTAAGAGCCCTGCATTTATGTAGGGCTTTTTTAATGCTGAGAGATCAACTCTGAAATACCCGTCTGTCTCAGCTTATCTTTTGTGATCTTATCGTAAATAGTAGGTTTGGAGGCTCGCTCTTTACAATCAGTGAGCCCGCACCTCTCGCAAGTGGTATTTACCTCGCAGAATTCAATGTCTGGATCTGAAAGGAACTTCAGGAGCTCACGAGATTTCTTATTAACTAGAAATCCGACAGTGACGCTAATGGCCTCATTGGGGTTGGAGACGTTAGGGAAGGCGAATGTAAGGCATAAGTATTCCTGACCGGTAGCCAGGTATTTTTCGATTTGCGCTTTGGCCATAACGCCTTTGCCGCCCCTCTTCATTACTTCTGTTATGCCCTTTAAGGAAGCCCATCTGCGGCAATAAAATTCATTTAGTTCATTGCCATGTTGGTTTTGTGTATTGGTGAGATGAAGTTCTTTGGTTAAGGTGAAGTTACCCCCTTTGCCTACAAACCGTAGGAAGAACAAGCTTTTCAGATCAAAATGCTTCGGAAGAACATTCGATAGCCTTTGAAATAGCATCTCAGGTGTCACATTGTACTTCCTTAATAATTCGATGAGCGATTCCGGATTCCATTGTTCCTGATTAGCGAATTTTTTGAAGTCTTCTACCAACATCTTCTCAGGCATCATCAGAGCCGCTGCGAAGTAGGAAGCCTGGTAGTTATTAAGGATGGATTCAAAGTCTTGCTCGCCCATGGAGGGGGTGCTAAAAGAGCGCTTTTTTAATCTCAGCCACTGAAAAGCGATCTCTCTTGAGATTATGAAATTGATTTGACCTGGATGCAGTCCTTCATTTATCAGTAGCTTTCGTAAATGGGGTTGATAAATGGACCTGATGTCTTGTAGATCAGCTTCTTTTGAAAATTGCTGGAACTCTGTCCGAACGCCCAATTGAAGTAAAATCGTTGAGAGCGTCTTTTGGTTGAAAGGAATTTCTGCGAGTTCGGTAAACTCAAGGTTCAGGTCACTGGCTCTTTCTTCCAGGTCTTCAAAGTAATTGTTTTGTATTTCTCTATAGGACCGAAGGGCAGCATTGAAGAACTTCTCATTCTTCAATTCATAATTTCGGGAAATCTGGAGAATGGTATTGATGAAGGCATTGACTTTAGTCGGATCCTGAGAAACGATCTCGACTAGCTTCTGAGGGTCAAGTCCAAACTCCTTTAAGGGAAAGGCTCTGAAGAAATCTGATTGGACCAAATCTGAAATCGGCTGTAGCTTCTTGGGTACTTTCAATGACACCAGGTCGTCGTACTGTACTTTAAGTGCCTTTGAGAGCAACATGATTTTGTCACTCTTAGGATATTTTTTACCATTCTCAATTTCACTGAGATAACTGACGGAAAGGCCGGTCTCTTCTCTGAGTTGTTGGTAAGTAATTCCTTTATCCTGCCTTATTTCTTTGATCTTGAGACCAAAGATTTGTTTTAAGCCGAATACTTCGTCAGTCATGCCTCAAAGCTAGACAATTTGTGAAATAATTCTATTAGCGAAATTTCGCTATATTAGTAGGAGAATTCAATTTTAGTTTCGTATACATAATTTGTTAGGTTAAATCAGACCAGGCTTCCAGAAGGGGGTCTGGTTTTTTATTGTCTGAATTGGCTGACAATTCAATTCCAGCTCATACTACTTCTTTCCTGCCAATAATCTTTCGCTTCCATGACAAGTCCGTTCAATTGTTGGATGTCCGATTTTTCTAGCTCAAGAGATTCGGACTGAACATTGGAATTCAATTGCTCAATGGTACTAGCCCCACTAAGCACTGTTGTTACGAAGGGCTTGGATAGTGCAAAGGCCAAGGCGATTGCATCGATAGTTGTTTCATACGTTTCGGCCATTTTTTGAAGTTTATGCAAATACGCACCCTGTTTGTTTCGTCCGGTCAATCTACCATTTGCTACGGCCTCCTTGATGATTACCCCAAGCCCCTTCTCCGCTGCCTTCATAAGAGAGTTTTCAGCTGATTGCTCTAAAATATTGAATGTGGCCTGGACGGATCCGAAGAGTGGTTTCGATCCCACTTTGATTTCCAGGGCTTTTTCGAGGACGTGTCCTTGGGAAGGACCGCTTAAGGAAAGGCCTATGACTATACCTGTTTCTCTAATTGCTTCGAGTTTTCTCAGGACTTCTTGATTATCCAATACGCCACTTTCGAAAGTGGCTGAGTGAATATGGTAGATCTTCAGGTTGGGAGAAAGTAGCTGATGGCTCAGCGGCCACTGCTTATTAAGTAACCCTATAGAATGTTCTTTGATCTCATGCTTATTTGCTTGGACCTGCCAGTCTGCTGTATAGTAGTAGCCCCACTTAGATCCCACCACTGTGTCCATATCTTTTCTCCCTGTCCAGCTGGATAAGAATTCTTCTCCCTTGCCATATGAGCGAGCCACATCGAAATAGTTAATACCCAGTCTGACACTTTCATCCAGCATTCGATGAGTGACAGCTTCCATTTTGGCAATATCATAGTCTTTATTGAGGTCCTTACCGTGCCCAAGGTTGATATAGCCTGGTCTTCCCAATGCAGCAAGACCCAATCCAATTTGGGAGACTTGTATGTCAGTATTTCCGAAAGAAACTTTTTTCATATCAAGGTGAATCAAGTTGCAAAATAGCCCCGATAGAGCCGGCACGAAGTACAGGCGAAAGCGGGAATAGATAAGGCTAAGAGTGATTCTCTTTCGCTCCTATTTTTCAGGCATAAACCTTCCGGTCGAGATAACAATTGCAACCCTTCTCTTTTCAATTAGAAGTCATTAATTTCGCACTCAATTTAACGGCGACACACAATACATCTCTAATAAAATGGCAAATACGGGAAAAATAACCCAAGTAATCGGTCCAGTTGTGGATGTCAGCTTTAGTGCTGAGGGGGCCACCCTACCTAACATCCTTGACGCGATAGTTGTAACCAAAAATGACGGTACTAAAGTTGTTTTGGAGGTTCAGCAACACCTTGGAGAGGATCGTGTAAGAACGATCGCGATGGA
Source organism: uncultured Roseivirgaceae bacterium (assembly GCA_964653795.1). Classification (GTDB taxonomy): domain Bacteria; phylum Bacteroidota; class Bacteroidia; order Cytophagales; family Cyclobacteriaceae; genus JAWPMT01. The sequence goes on from CAZZHO010000006.1 coordinate 57,776, forward strand.
AGCAACTGATGGTATGACTAGAGGCATGGACGTGGTTGATACGGGTGCTCCTATCAAAATGCCTATCGGAGATGATATCAAAGGAAGACTTTTTAATGTAGTAGGTGAAGCTATCGATGGTATCGATCAGCCTAAGGCTACTGAGGGGCTACCAATCCACAGAGCAGCTTCTAAGTTCGAAGAGCTTTCCACCTCTACCGAAGTACTCTTCACTGGAATTAAAGTAATTGACCTGATTGAGCCATACGCGAAAGGTGGTAAG
>CAZZHO010000007.1:0-55778 GCA_964653795.1 uncultured Roseivirgaceae bacterium
TTCTTCCGATGCCACCTTTGCAATGAATAAGTGCTTTTTGTCCAGACTCTATAGCTTCATGGAGTTTTTGGATACCAATCACGGCGACTTCAGCTTTGGGCACATCCATGTCTCTGATAGGAAGATGATAGAATCCCAGACCTGCCGCTTTTGCGTTCTCTTCTATATCCGGAGATTCGGTAAGACTCATGATGAATCCGATATCTCTTCTTTGAAGAAAATCCAGGTCTTCTTCCCAGTCTGCGTATAGTCCTGGCTGGGCAGACCCTGCCAACTTCTCTTTTACTATCCACCTAAAACCTATCATATCAGCAACCCATTCGGGATAAATAATCTATGTATGGATCATCATTATTGAAGAAGCTCTCTTTTGAGTAGACTCCTTTGAACTCCCCGTATCTAAGTACAAGGATTTCATCTGCAAAGCTTTCGAGGAAATCGAGGTGATGGGTGCTGAATACCAGCGTACCATCATGCTCTTTCATTTTTTTGGCTAGCAGACTAAATTCTTCAATAGTAAAGTTATTTTCCGGCTCATCCACCAAGACCAGGCTTTGATAGAAGTTGGGGTGCTTTAAAAACTGGTTCTGAGGTGTTTCTCCCTGCTTTAGAAAATAGATTGGGTCGGTTCTGGTCCAATGGGATTCTGATGAATATTTAAGGCCATCATTTTGCTGGTCAGCAATGAAGTTCAAAAGTAGCGTTTTTCCGCTACTGCTAGGGCCAAAAATGGAGAGAAATACCCCTTTTTTGAGTCTAAATGAGGCGGAAGAGAGTAATCTTCCGCCTTCATTATGGACCTCTAGATTTTGTATGTCAATCACGACTCAATTCAATTTTGTATTTAATATTATCGTGATTCCAAAGAGACTTAAATCTCTATATCCTTCGCGATTTCTCTTGCCTTCACCATTACAAGGCCAACGTTGGCGTCCGCTGCGCACACTACTACATATACAGTAGAGTCTTTACCTGGTATTCTGGTGAAATAGTGAAGAAGGTTAGTGGAGTACACCACGATTTCCTGGAAGTAGTGGTCTTTTGATTTGGAGCCTCTCGCTTTTTTGAAAATGTTTTCAATGGTGACAACATTCTCTCCTTCAAACATATCCTTTGTCGCGGCAGCTAGGAAATCAAACACTTCCTGAGGGTGGCTGGCTGTTGTCTTCATGTCTAGCATCATAACGCTATCCATGTCTACGATACCTGCAGCAACCGCCTTCGGTACAGCAGAAAGTGATTTGCTAATAGCATCTTCTAAGGTCATAATAGTATTGGTTTAAAATTAAAGTCTTATTCCTATTGTCAGAATGTCATCGGTCTGATCACCTAAACCGATCCATTCAGAAAGTGTTTTATTAATTGCTTCTTTCTGGTCGCCACATTTAGAGGTATGAATTTCATTGAATAACTTCCTCATACTGGCGCTTGTGAATTTCTTGTCATCTTTTCCTCCGAACTGATCTTGAAAGCCATCAGAGCTTAGATAAAGCATGGTTTCTGGTTTGTAGCTAATAGAACCTTCTATGCTTTCGGCAGTTAGTGCGCCTTTTGCTTTATTTTTTATCACCTGATCTACTTCCTCCCCAGTAAGATACATAGATTGGTTCATTGACGCATAACGGATTGATTTTTTATTTTCATCTATAAAGAGTAATGTCGCCTCAAAGGAATCTTTGGAATAGTTGTCTTCGGCGGACAGCCTTGACGATAATTTCTCCAAAGCCTTGGTCAGAATCAAACCAGGACTCAACGTCTTATATTGGGCCAATTGCTCCTTTATGGCTGATATTGCCAAAGCCGTCATAATGGCTCCAGAGACGCCATGACCAGTACAATCTCCTAACAACAAAACTTTTTTACCCTGAATGACATCAGCGAAATAGAAGTCTCCGCCTACGACATCCTTTGGCCTGTCTACTATGAAAGAACAGTGGAAGATATTTTTGAAATTGTTGTTCTCTCTAAATAGAGAATTCTGTAAAATCTGGGCGTATGATATATTCTCTTGAATTCTTTTATTCTGCTCGCTGGCCAGTCTTTCATTCTCTTTCAGCTCTGTCACGTCTGATTCAATGGCCATAAAGTACTCTGGTACACCTTCAGCATCGAACATGGGGAATATGTCCAACTGAAGCCAGTAAGGCCTGCCACTTTTAGCGTAATTCAGGATAGTCTCATTGACTCTTTCGAAATTTTTGAGTCCTTTCCTTATACTTTTGATTGTATCCGGATTTGTGTTCGGCCCTTGCAACAGGAATCCTGGTTTTTTCCCTATCGCCTCTTTCCTGGAGTATTCTGTTATTCTCTCAAAACCCTCATTCACATAAAGGATTTTACCTTTCAAGTCGGTAACGATTACAGCATTGCTGGTATTTGCTGCAATTTTCGATAGCATGTCACTGCTAAAACCCAATTCTACGGTTTCCACTTCTGTCATTATCATATGCTCTAAGGTTTTACTCGAAATTATTGCGAGCATATAATTAGATTTCTGATATTCGATAAACAGCGATTTGAATCGATGTAAGACAGGAATAAGTCGTTTGAAGGAATGTCCGAATCAATCGACAAGGTGGTGAGGGTTGGGTTAGTCTTGTTGCGCCTATACATAATCACATGCTAAGTTGATGGTTGAACTATGCATAGCTGGTCTTCTTCGAAGATAGTCAATGTCTTCCTCAAACTGTTTAGGAATAAATAAACAGGAATAAACACCGGTCAACAGGATTAATTTACTTGTGATTACAATTTTTTAATGAAATATTAATATTAGTTATCTGTAAAGTTTTACTTCATCGGAATCTGTATGATGAATGTGGTCCCTTCATCTATTTTAGAAGTGAAGCTCAATTGCCCCTTATGTTTTTTGTCAATGATGTCCTTACTTATAGACATGCCTAATCCGGTTCCTTCTCCTACTTTCTTTGTTGTAAAGCTTGGTTCGAAGATTTTATGCGCAATCTTTTCGGGAATGCCGGTGCCATTGTCCTTGATTGATATGTATTGAACATCCTTCTTTTGATAGGTGGAAATATCAATCTTTCCTTTCCTCCCGCTTGGAATTGCCTGGAGAGCATTGGCTATGATATTGGTAAATACCTGACTAAGAGGTCCCGGGTAGCAAAGGATTTCTTTTTGATCCTTGTATGTTTTAGTTATGTTGATACCTTCAGTCTTTTTTTTCAACAAAATCAAACTCGCATCGATGAGATTGTGAACTGCTGCGGAGACCTTTTCCTCTTCATCACCTCGGGCAGATAAACGTAGACTGTTGATTATTTCTATTGTTCTTTTACTGCCGGTCTCTACGTCATCCAGCATCTGAGACATGTCCTCCAATACATAGTCAAGTTCATGATCTGACTTTATTTGATCAACCATGGCTCGCTTGTCCTGTGGCAGCTGGCTGACAATCGAATCATCCAAATCCTGCATGAAATTTCTAATGTCGCTAGCGATCGCCTTTAGCGAAGAGACTCCACTGGAAATAAAATTGAGCGGATTATTGATTTCATGGGCTATGCCTGCCGTCAACAAACCAATGGAGGCCATTTTTTCATTGTTGATTAACTGGTTCTGGGTATCCACTAAATCCGATCTGTACTTCTGCAGGGATGATTTGATGTTGTTCTCTTGCTTAAAGGTGCTTTTGAATCGCAGTTCGGCAAGCATCAACTCATTGGATAGCTGTTCCTGCTTTTTGATGGCTCTGGCCAACTTTTCTTCTGCCTCCTTGTGCTTGTCTAAGCCTTTTTTCAATAAGGCTCTATCCTTGATGTCCTTAGTAACGTCTGTCTGTATAGAAATGAAATTCGTGATTTGGCCGTAATCGTCTCTTATGGGCGTTATGGAAAGTCGTAGCCAATAAGTCTTGCCAGACTTAGCATAATTAAGAATGTTGCTGACGAAAGAATTGCCAGATTTCAGGTTTTCCTGAATGGAGCGGACATCTTCTTTGCTGGTAGCAGGTCCTTGGAGAAGATCTCCGGGTTTTTTTCCAAGGATCTCTTGCAAGGAGTATCCTGAAATATTAGTAAAAGCTTCGTTGACCCACTCTACAACTCCGTATTTATCTGTAATCACTACGGAATCTTCTATTTTCTCAGCTACCAGAGCTAGTTTTTCTAAATCTATTTCTTCTGTTAGTACCATAGCTGTTTTCTTTTGATGGCGATTGAATTTATGTGATACCTAAATGAAAGGATTATGAACTTTTGGTTGAAAAGGAAAAATGCAGAAAGCACTTACGTTCCGTGCAGGTGATTGCCTGAAGCCCCACTAAGTAGTACGCCTGAATAGGGCCTTCCGAAAACTTAGAAACTTTGGTTTATAGTAATTGCCAATCCGCACCATAGACGTATTAGGTTTAGTTTATACTATTTCTAAAAGCTATGCTCTGGTTGACTTGATAGGGATGATCCATCACCTACTGAACTACAATGTATGGATCTTGGAAAAGACGGTCACATCCGTCTGCTGTTATAGAACGAATCTAGTGTAAAATGGTTAGGATAGTCCGTTGTAAATAATGGGAGCTGGGGTAAACAGGAATAATTAGTGTGTGTATAGGACCGTTAACTATGTGAGCGAGCGGTCAGGACATGGGAAGTTGTATGATAAAGGTTGTGCCTTCACCTTCCTTAGACTCAAAGTAGATTTTTCCTTTATGTTTTTTCTCAATAATCTCTTTACTGATTGACATTCCTAAGCCAGTACCTTCTCCAACTTTTTTGGTGGTAAAACTTGCTTCAAAGATCTTGTCATGAAATTCTTGGGGAATGCCGCAGCCATTGTCCTTAATCTCAACGATCTGATTTCCTTTTTTCTGGTTTGTCTTTATTTCTATTGTGCCTTTTGAATCTTTGGTCAAAGCCTGTAGCGCATTACCCAGAACATTGGTAAATACCTGACTCAACGGGCCAGGTAGGCAATTGATTTCCTCCAGATCGCCATAGCTCTTTACGATTTTAGTAGATCCAATCTTGTTTTTCAATAAAATCAAACTGGCATCAAGTAGACTACTGACGGAGGCAGGTATTTTTTGTTCCTCATCACCCCTGGCAGATAGACGAAGGCTATCTATGATTTCAACGGTTCTTTTACTTCCCGTTTCTACATCCTGCAGCATATCGTCTATGTCATTGATTACATAGTCCAGCTCGTGATCAGACTTGAGGCCTTCTAAAATTTCCAGATGTTCCTTATTTAGATTGGCTTTGAGTGATTCGTCCAGGTCTGATAGAAAAGCTTTGAGGTCATTGGCCAGGGCCTTCAATGAGGTAACACCACTGGAGATGAAATTGATTGGGTTATTGATCTCGTGCGCTATGCCTGCCGTTAGTAGGCCAATACTTGCCATTTTCTCATTGCTGATCAATTGACTTTGTGTGCTCTCCAAATCAGACCGATACTTTTTTAAAGATTGCTCTATGTTCTTCTCTTGCTTAAATGTGCTTTTGAAACGAAGGTCAGCAAGCATCAATTCCTTTGAAAGCTGTTCTTGTTCAGCAAGGGCCTTAGCTAGTTTCTCTTCAGCCTCTTGGGACTTTTGGAGGGCTTTCTTGAGCTCCTCTTTGTTTTTCTTTTCTTCGGTGATATCTGACTCAATCGCTATGTAGTTGACGATCTCTCCAAACTCATTTCTAATGGGTGTAATAGACAATCGAAGCCAGTAAGTTCTACCGCTCTTGGCATAATTTAAAATCTCCTGTACAAAGGAATTGCCGGACTTTAATTTCGACCTGATGGCCTCTACGTCTTTTGGATCAGTTTTAGGTCCTTGTAAAAGCTCACCGGGACTTTTGCCTATTGCTTCTTGATATTCGTATTCGGTTATTCTTGTGAACCCTTCGTTGACCCATTCAGTAATGCCATATTTATCCGTAATGACTACTGCATTGTCTGTTTTTTGAGCGACTAAGGCGAGTCTTTCAAAATCTAAATCTGCTTCCAAGGTTGATATTGTCATCTATGCTCTAAAAAAATGCTTCTTTGAGGCTTTAGACTACCGTTGATAGTATGCTTCAAAAATTGTTTTCACAAAATTTGCTTTGGCGACAAAATATCTATGGTAATTACTAGCCTCTAATGAAGGTATTACTATTAATTACAATAGCTGGATCTTATACTAAGATAGCTGAAGAGCTGAAAAAGTGTTTTTGACTATCGATGAAAGTGTGGAATATTCGACTGATGGGAGTAAATCTTGGATGAAGGGAGTTTTCGCTAGTCTGCTATTAGTAACGACTATACTTTAAGAGGATTTGTTAGTTTTTGCTAAACAAAAAAGCCAGACTATGTCTGGCTATAATTTCTTTTAGATGATTTCTCTTTCTTAGAAAGTTCTGAATCTTCTTTCCCTCATATGGAAGTATCTCCATAGTCCTTCACCCATCTCAAATATGAAATCTCTGATCGCTGATTGAATGTCAAGTTTTTTCATCTCTGTTTCGTCTTACTTCGAATTAAGGCAAATACTATTAGACTGAATTTCAATTTTGACTCAACCGGAATAAATCCGGAGTGAATGGGAGCCTAAATCTTCATTTGTTGTAATTCACGATATTGCTGTTATGAATATCAATCCAGGGTGCCCTTGAGCTCATTTCGGATTTTGCTTGTTTCTGCGCTTTTGTTTGCTGGTGTAGGCAACCTACTTGCACAAGATGAGAAGGTTAAAAATGGTACCTGGCTTACGCTGCCTGCCATCTCCTTTTCTCCTGAAACAGGCTTTGGGTTTGGTGGTGCCTCTTTAAGACTGTTCAAGCTCAACCCAGAGGATACAGTAGCTCGGTCCTCTCAAATTCGAGTTTTGGCACTATATACCACTGAGAAGCAATTCATCTTTAATACAAGATATCAGCTCTTCACTTTTGGGGAGAATTTGTTCTTAACTGGCAGGGTCGAGTTTCTAAAGTTTCCAGAGTTTTATTATGGCGTAGGGTCTGGTACAAGTGAATCGAATGAGGAACTTGTAGAGTATAATTTCATAGGCCTTGAAAAGCGCTTGCTCAAGCAGTTAATACCTGGCTTTTTCAGTGGGTTAGAATTTCGCTATTACAATCGATTCAATTACAGTCTGGTTGAGAGTGGACTATTGGAACGATCTATGGTAGCGGGCTTCAATGGTTCAGAAGTGGTGGGCCTAGGCCCGCTTTTCGTTATTGACAAAAGAGATAACATCGCTAATCCTTATAAAGGATACTATTTGCTTGTTTCCTCCTTTTTCCACGGGAAGCTTCTGGGAGGGGAATTCCAATACAACAATTACCGTGTTGATTTTAGGAAGTATTTTAAATTAAGTGAGAACTTGAATCATATTTTGGCTTTCCAGGTTTTTGGAAATTTCGTAGAGGGCAGGGCTCCTTTTCATAATCTCTCCCTATTAGGAGGAAGCTCTCTCATGAGAGGATACTATCGTGGAAGGTTCAGAGATAATCACATGGTGGCTTCGCAGGTAGAATATCGAATGCCAGTTTGGTGGAGATTTGGTCTGGTTGGTTTTGCAGGTGTCGGCAACGTAGCCAACCAACTCGGAGATATGAAAATAACCAGAATGAAGCCCTCATACGGAGGTGGTCTCAGGATCCTAATCGATGAGACCGAAAGGCTCAATATGCGCCTGGATTTTGGATTTGGGGATGATACAGCTGGTTTTTATCTAAATGTAACAGAAGCCTTTTGAGCTTAGTCGACTATTCTCAGCTTAGCGAAAGATAATAGGAGTGTTTTCTCTCCGGCACCTTCAAAAAGGACTTTAGCCTTTCTATTGGATCCTTGTTCGTCTATTGCTGTGACGTCTCCGAATCCGAATTTTGGATGCTCTACCTTCATGCCGACGGCTAAGTTGCTGGTGTCGGAAGGTTTGAAATCCGGGTTGGGTTTATGGTGAACAGCACTTGCAAACTTCTTGTCTGAGGCTTGCTTCTTCATGTTAGAGACAAAATTCTTTGTCACGTAATTCATCGAGGGAGATACCGGTTCCTGACTAGAAAACTTCCTGTTTACTTTTAGTAGTCTAGGATCTACTTCCTCTAAAAACCTGCTTGGCTCACAATTTTTGAGTCTGCCAAACCTATACCTGTTTAGCGCATAGCTAAGGAATAATTTCTTCTTGGCTCTTGTCAAAGCCACATAGAAAAGGCGTCTTTCTTCTTCCAAGTCTGCCCTGCTCTGAAGCATCATTTGAGAGGGGAATAGCTCTTCCTCCAGACCTACTATAAAGGTGTAGTTGAATTCCAATCCTTTGGCTCCATGAATGGTCATCAACGTGACGGCATCCTCGGATTTGTTATTTCGATCTTCGTCCGTCAAGAGGGCAACGTCCTGAAGGAATGCGGAAATAGATTTATCCTCTCTTTCCTGATCATCAGTAAATTCCTTAATCGCATTTAGGAGCTCCTGTACGTTTTCATATCTACTCAGGCCCTCTACCGTCTTGTCTTCGTAAAGCTCCTTCAGGATTCCTGAGTTTTTAGCTACTAGCGCTGCCGTATCATAAGCGTCTTTCTTTTCTCCAGTGAGTCTGAAGCTTTTGATCATGGTTGTAAACTCCTGGACCTGCTGTCCTCCTCTGTTTCCTATAAAGGAGGTAGCGTTTTCCATGACTTTCCAGAGCGGGAGGTCATGATCATTGGCTGCTACAATCAATTTGTCTATTGTTCCAGGCCCTATACCTCTTTTAGGCGTATTGATGATCCTGCGCATTGCCTGCTCGTCATTGGCGTTGACCATGAAGCGGAGATAGGCCAATAGATCCTTTATTTCTTTTCGCTGATAAAAGGAAAGACCTCCTACAACTCGGTACTTGAGGTTGTTCCTCCTCAATGCTTCTTCAATCGCTCTGGACTGGCTGTTGGTTCGATATAAAACCACAAAATCATTGTTGGGTGCTTTGTCTTGCATCTTCGTTTCGAAAATGGCACTAGCCACCAACTTGCCCTCCTCATTGTCGGAGGTCGCTTTCATCAATTCTATGAGCTCACCATCGCCATTGGAGGTCCATACGTCTTTTTTAAGTTGCGCTCTATTCTTGCTGATTACGGAGTTTGCAGCGCTAACGATAGTTTTAGTAGACCTATAATTCTGCTCAAGTTTGATGACCCTGAGATCGGGATAGTCTCTTTCGAAGTTGAGAATATTCTGAATGTCTGCTCCCCGAAATGCATAGATGCTCTGAGCGTCATCACCTACAACACATATATTTTGGCGCACAGCTGCAAGCTTCCTTGCAATCATGTACTGTGAGATATTGGTATCCTGAAACTCGTCGATCAGGAAGTACTGAAAGCGCTGTTGGTATTTATTGAGCACATCTGCATGATCTCGGAAGAGGACGTTGGTGTTGAAGAGGAGGTCATCAAAGTCCATGGCCCCGGCTTTGAAACACCTCTGGACATACATCTGGTATAGTTTACCCATTTCAGGACGCATATTGGCTGCATCATCTTCCTGGTAGATGGGATTGTTGTTATACTCCTGATAAGAAACCAGTCTATTCTTCGCACCAGAAATTCTGTTATAGACTACATTGGGTTTGTAAAGCTTATCATCCAGATTTCGCTCTTTTACAATCTGCTTAATTAATGTCTTGGAGTCATCGGTATCATAAATAGTGAAGTTGCTACTGAAGCCCAACTTTGTGGCCTCTGCTCTCAATAGCCGGCTGAATACTGAGTGGAAAGTGCCCATCCAAAGATTTTTGGCATCTGCTCCTACCACGCTTCCAATTCGATGCTGCATCTCTTTAGCAGCTTTATTGGTGAATGTAAGGGCCATAATGCTAAAGGGATCAACATTATGTTCTTTGATGAGGTGAGCGATTCGGAAGGTCAAGACCCGGGTTTTTCCAGATCCCGCTCCTGCTATGATCATGCATGGACCTTCGGTATTGACCACTCCTTCGTATTGAGGCTCATTAAGTCCTGATAGATAAGAATCATCTTGAGGCATCCTGCAAAACTACCTCGCACTAAAGGGCTATATAAGTAAAGAGCCTCGAAAATTTTCCGAGGCTCTAACCAACCTAACCTATCAACGCACATCCCTCGCGAAAGAGATGATTTTTTAATGTCTGTTTTCTCTTAAACGGCCATGATTCCAGGAAATTGAATCAGGCAGTGAAAAAATGAAAAAAATGATTTAAGACTAAGAAAATCAGGAAGCCAACAAACAATCCTATTTCTACCTTAAATAAGATTTTATCCCAATTGAACCTTTTGCTTGTCACGTTTTTCTATTCGTTTTTGCTCTTGTACAGGAGTCCCTGTTCGAAAGGGATCGCAAATGTATCTGTACTTGTTTTAATTTAAAGTGAAACGAATGTTAACTTAATGTTAACTAATGAGATTCTGATTGATCGTAAATCGAGTTGATTGGAAAGTCTCATAAGTGTACTTTTTTTGCGGCGTGTCCGAAGAAAGAACTGTCATTTTTCATGTTGGCTTAGGGAAGGTGGCCTCCACCTATCTGCAACATAGGTTTTTCCCAGTACTTACAGGGATTGAATATATCCCAACCAACAGATATAAATCAAGCAGGGAGCGTATTCAGAGTATGGAGGGAGATCGGTTTCTTGTTTCCAGGGAGTTTGACCGGCAATTAGAAAGGGAGTTGAAATGGTTTACTGAGAAAATACCATCGCCTAAAGTGATTGTGATTTTCAGGCGGCATGGGAGTTGGGTGGCCTCTCAATACAGGAGATATGTAAAAAATGGATGGCATTGGGACTTTTCCAATTTCATCAATCTGGAAGATGATGATGGCTTCTGGAAAAAGATCGAGTTGAACTACCAAAGAAAAATAGAGATCATTAAATCATATACAGGAAATGAGCCACTCATACTTTTTCATGATGACCTTAAGAAGAATCCCGTCAACTTCTTTGATAGAATAGCTCATTTTGCAGGAGCCCAATATGATAAGGAAAAGGTCTCGCTGAAGCCAGTTCACAAGTCTTATAGCGAGAAGCAGCTGTTGGTCATCCGAGCTTTCTGCAGAAGGTTTAAGCGAACTCCACCTAAGGCCTATCACAATAAATTTTTGCATTGGATCTTCTTTAGGTCGTGGTGGGCATTTTTTCATTTGATCCTTTATGTTGCTGTACTTTTTCCAGAATCATGGGTTCCAAAAGGCCCATTAATTGACCCTGCTGAACTGAAGAAAATCGATGATTATTACGAAGAAGACTGGCATGCTTTGAAGGCGATGGCGGATGAATTCAATGCCAAACACGGATAATCTTTAGCATGCAACTCGTTGTTTTACCTATTTAACCATGAAAATTCCTGTTTAACTCGCAGAGACTTTCTAGTAAATTGCTTGAATTCACTTTTGCATAGAGATGGAAAAGGACATAGCCGCCATATTATCAAAAACCTATGAAGGGGATTTGGTTTCTTCTTATTCTGAAGATCCGAAGATTACCAACATTCAAGTTAAGAGATTAAATAATCTTCTGGTAAAGGTTTGTTTCTCCTACAATGAAGTTGATGTAGATTTCAGGGCTATGGTTTCTGAGCAGAATGAAGGCACGCTTCTACTCGTACAGGAGAAAGTAGCAGACAGCTATATCCTAAGTGGTGTGAGCGGATTTCTCTATAAAAAACCAAATGTGCATGGGGGCTTTGTCAATCGATTGAATAGTTTCTACTTCCATGTGATGTTGGAGTATTTCAATGGGGAGCAGGCCGAGCTTTATTTTTTCGGTAAAGAAACAGGTCCGAAAGCAGCTGCAAATCTCGATCTGGGAAATATCCTGTCTACCTCTCAATTCTAGGTAGGAATTTCGGATTCTATCCAGGTATTGATCTTATCAAAAACCGTCTCTCTTTCTTCGTCATTATGTGGCTCGTGATATCCATTTTCTATAGACCACCAGCTACCGTTTTCCATCTTTTTTGCAAAAGCTTCAGTCGCATGGGCCGAAGTTATGCCGTCTTTGGTGCCATGGTAGCAGAAGATGGGTTTAGACAATCTTTTATCGGAATCAATACTTTCAAGTCCAGCCTTTTCAATTTGGAAATATAAACCTGGAGTCAATTTGCTATGTACCAATGGATCATTGGCATATTTAGCGATCTCTGCTTCGTCTTTAGATAAGAGCCCTTGTTCTAGCTCACTCGAAAGCTGGATACTCGGTATGACATTACTCAAAAATCTTCCCATTTTCACTTTCCATTTGGGAGCGTCAAAAGCTAGCTTCAACCAGGGAGCTGAAAGGATGAATCCTGAAATCTCATTGATATTCATGGTCAAAGCGTAGGATGCCACCAGATTACCACCCATGCTGTGACCTAAAAGGACGATAGGGGAGTCTGTGTATTCAGATCTTGCTGTTTTGATTAACTCCTCAATGTCAGAAAGAAGTAAATAGTATTTTGAAGAGTGTCCCTTTTTACCTTTTGAAAGACCGTGACCTCTGCAGTCCAACGCAAAAACCGCAGAACCCGATTTATTTAATGCTTTTGCAAAGTGATCATATCGACCGCTATGTTCTCCCAGTCCGTGAATAATACAAACTACCCTCTTTACATTTTCGACGGGCCAATGTTTTACATGCAATTCAAGTCCATCTTGAGAGGATATTGTCATTGTTTCTAAACACATCTTTAAGCTTTGAAAATGGTCAAGTTATATAAATTGTTTTCCTAAGTACGTTGAAAAGCCTGGATGCAAAAGTTTTTTGAAAATATTTTCTACTCTCTTCCGCTACAGCTTCTATTTCATCATGTCAAGAGGAATCTTCCATTACTCTCAATTTGGGCTTTTTTCGTAGCCGCATTCTTCGGAGGTATTGGCAAAGTATATGGGATACAATATCTATTCCTGGACCCAGAGTATCTCAATCAAGTAGGTTTTTGGAGCTTTTTTATCATGGGGTTGGCCTTTGCCAACTTGACCATGGCATTCTTCATTACAAGCTACATTTTGGACGGGCACAAATTCTCATTTATTGGTATTCTCGAACGGCCATTCTTGAAATTTTCATTGAATAACGGACTTATTCCCATTACCGTACTTCTGGTCTACTTATATAAAATCATTGAGTTTCAATTGTCTACAGAAGACCAGAGTCTAATCGGAATTGCCGGGATGGTAGGTGGTTTCCTAATAGGAACTATTTCTTTTTTATTGATCACGTTCATCTATTTCCGATTTACCAACAAAGACATCTTCAAGTATTTGGCAGGTAGTGTCGACAAGCGTTTGAGAAAAACAAAACTCAGCCGCGAGCGAATGATGATCAAGTGGAAAGAGTCTAAGAATCGAAACCCGGTGAGATCGTACCTTGACCTGAAATTGAGGTCGCATCAATGTGGTCACCTGCATAACTTTTTCGATCGGGAAGCAATTTTGAAAGTTTTCGATCAAAACCATTTCAACTCAGTGGTTTTTGATCTGCTCATTATTGCTTTGGTTTTACTATTTGGTACGTTCATGGATGTGCCAGTCTTTCAACTACCGGCTGCCGCCAGTGTCCTGCTGCTTTTTTCGATTGTGATTATGATGATAGGTGCCATCACCTATTGGTTTAAAAGATGGGGAGTGGCTTTTTTTCTGGCTCTTTTTATCCTAGCTAATATGCTGGTCCAAGAAGGGGCGATTAGAAAAATACACAAAGCAGCAGGGATGGATTACAGCGGGGAAAAGGTATCCTACAACATCTCTTCTATATCTGAGACTTGCACAGAAGAGACATATCAAAATGACTATGTCCAGGTAAATCAAATGCTGGAAAAATGGCGACGTAAGCAGGTATCTGAAAAACCCAAACTTGTATTGTTGTGTACTAGTGGTGGGGGACAAAGAGCGGCCCTGTGGACTTTTCTCGCCATGCAAAAGGCTGATCTGTCTTTAGATGGTAGGCTGATGGATAAAACCTTCATGATATCGGGAGCGTCTGGGGGCATGGTGGGTGCTACCTACTTCCGTGAACTATACGCTCAGAAACAACACCTTCAGGATGATCGATGGCTAAAGAATCTTGGTAAAGACAATTTAAATCCGATCGTCTTTTCATTAGCTGTCAATGATACATTTCTGAAGTTAAGTTCTTTTTCCCATGCTGGATTTAGCTACAAAAAGGATAGAGGTTACATGTTTGAGAAGAGCCTTAATAGTAATCTGGAAGGAGTCTTTTCCAGAAATGTCAGTGAGTACAGGGAGCAGGAACTGAACGTTGAAATACCGTGGTTGCTCCTGTCACCTACTATAGCCAACGATGGGAGGAAACTTTACATCTCTAACCCAGGCATCTCCTTTCTGAATTTTGACCTGCAACTAGACGAATCCTACAAGAAGAAAATAAGAGGAGTCGATTTTCAGCGATTTTTCGATGAGCAGGGAGCTGGGAATATTTCCCTATTGACTGCTTTACGGATGTCTGCTTCCTTTCCCTACATTACTCCTACGGTGAGCCTTCCTAGTGAACCCAGGTTAGAAGTGATGGACGCAGGAATTTCGGATAATTTCGGAATTAGTAGTTCACTCAGATTGATTCAGGTTTTTCAAGAATGGATTGAAGCGAACACAAGTGGGGTAGTTCTATTGGTTATTCGTGATACCCAAAGGGTTCAAGAACCTAAAGAAAGGCCTAATGCATCTATAGTGGATCGGTTTTTCCAGCCCATTTCAGATGTCTATAACAATCTCGCAAGCATGCAGGATATTAATAATGATGTCGCGATAAATGCGGTTAATACCTGGCTTGAAGCGCCTTTTGATGTCGTAGAAATTGTCTATGACAATGAAGCTCAAAATCAGGATCGTGCTTCTCTGAGTTGGCATCTTACCAATACTGAAAAAAGGACAATTTTGAATTCCATCGATCTACCAGCCAATAGAAATGCTATGACACGCCTACAAGAACTGGTCATCTCAAAGGATAACAATCTTCTAATTGAATGAAGTTATCTTTGTGGACAACAATATAGATCCAGCTTCGTAGTTTCGTTTTGCCCTGAGTTCAGTCTTTAGCGTTGAGGTATTCCGTCATCTTTATCCTTTTTTGTGCTTTTTTCTTTGACCATAGTTTACATGGACAAACTGATCCTATTATCCTAAAAGATGGTCTAATTCTCGATATTTCGTCTGGAGATAATGTCCTGTTGGAGGATTATAAGACGGGTAGAAAAATTTCAAAGGCTTCAGATATTAGTGACGACCGATTGGAGGGGATATCCATGGATTTTACAGTCCGAAATGACAATCGGACACAGGTAGAGTGGGTTATTGACTACCGAAAGAACGATTATGTCGGGGTACGAGTCTTCAAAGGCGAAGTAGAAATAGAAAGAGATACCGTAGGATACTTAGTGCCGGGCAGACTTAAGCGAATGAGGAGAGGGAATGCTTCTAGCTATATTATCCCTCCTGGAGAAAGCCGAAGGTTTGTTGTGACCTTAGTAAAATCTGCGCATCCTATTCAGGGTACTATTCAGTTCTATGGCATACATAGATGGTTGGATAAGGAAAGACTGAAAATGGTCTATGATCTGATCTTTGTCACGATCGTCCTGATTTTTGGTCTTTACAATATCATTTTCTTCATTAACTCTCGTAGGAATGCCTATTTGTACCTGGGTATTTATCTGCTTCTGGTTTCACTGTTCTTTCTTTTCGTCACCATGCTACTGAGGGATTATGTGCTATTTGATCATCCTCAGTTCACGCTTTATTTCATGGTCGTAGCCCTATTGGCTCCTTTGTTTCATTGGCGATTTATTCAGTCATTAGTTCCGACCAAAACACTGATTCCTAAAATGGACAGAGTAATGGAAATAGCCGTGATGCTTTGTTTGGTACTTGCAGGATTTCAATTGCTCTTATTTCTCTTTAATCAACCATACAAGATTATCTCCCAAATAACTCAGTATGGCATTCTTAGCCAAATTTCCATCTCTGTTGTGGCCTACATCCTACTATTGAGGAGAAAGGATGTTATTACCAATTACTTTCTCTATGGGACATTGCTGATGGTGCTGGGCGTATTCTATGATGCCTTTATATGGAGTGAGAAGTCGGACCTGACCATAGTTTCTAAGGTGGGTTTCATTGCGGAAATCATTTTCTTCTCCTTGGGTATCGGCAAGAAAGTTTCGATGGAAACTGAAGAAAGGAAGCATCAGCTAGAGGAATTGGTCACAAGCCGTACTTCTGATCTAGATAGACAAAAGCACTTCTTTGCGAGGATTTTAAATGAGGTCAATAGCCTTGTTTTTGTCCGAGATGGCGATTTTCAAATAGTATTTTGTAATGAGCCGTACGCCAAGGTTTTTGGTCACAAACCAGAAGGTATGATCGGTAAGTCTATGGCTGAATTCTCCTTTGGGAATGAAAGCTTCATAAAAAAGATAAGAGCGCAGGATAACAAGATCTTACAAGGAGCAAGGGATGTGCCTTTCTATGATGAGGAGCAACCCCCAGATGGCAGTGACTACTGGATGCGAGTGATTAAGAAGAAAGTGATTTTCGATGGTGTTCCGTATTTGTTAGGGGTCTTGTTTGATGTCAGCAACCTGAAGGATACAGAGATCAAGCTGCAGGAAGCGAATGAACAGCTCAAACAAAAAATTGATGACTTACAAAATGCTGAAGGTAAACTCATAGAGTTTGAGAAGATGGCTTCCATTGGTCAATTGACTTCTGGATTGGCCCATGAAATTGGCAATCCTGTGAATTACCTGGCAGGTAATGTTCAACCTCTTACGGCGGATTTGAATGAGATGAGTCAGCTGGTAGAAATGGTGGAACATAATCGCTCCTACTTGCAGCAAAGTGCTAAAGGCCGTGAGATGCTCAAGTTTTTTGACGAAGTAGACTTCCACTATACCATCCAAGAAATTCATCAGTTGATGGAGGGAATTGAACATGGGAGCAATAGAGTGAAGACGCTTGTTGAGAGCTTTAGAGACTTTTCCAGGGCGGACAGTGACCAGATGGTTCTAAGCGATTTAAATAAAGCCATGATGAGTACTATTCGTCTTGTGGAACACGCAGTGAGAGACAGGATCGAGCTAGAAGTGGATCTTGACCCAGATTTGCCAAGAATACCCTGTTCAGTAGGGCAAATCAGCCAGGTTTTTCTCAACCTGATTAATAATGCTATCCAAGCCATTGATGATAAAGGTAAAATCTCCATTTACTCGTGGTTTGACGGTTCATTTGCTTATTTCGATATCAAGGATACTGGTTCCGGTATTGCTGGGATTCAGTTGAAAAAGATTTTCGAACCATTTTTCACTACTAAAGAAGTTGGAAAAGGTACAGGGCTTGGGCTGGCCATGTCCAAGAATATAGTCGTAAGGCATGGTGGAAATATTCTTGTAAAGAGTATGGTTGGAAAAGGAAGCACCTTCACTGTTCGACTGCCAAAAAATATCTCGCAACAATAAGCTCAAGGAAGGGGTTGGACTGACATGTCCAAAGAAGAAATAGAGCAACTGTCATTTGACGCAATCATGGAGCTTCCCCAGCTCTTTCGTAACAACCTTATCAACTCAATTTCTGGGTTCAAGAGCGCCAACATGATTGGTACTCAAGACCCTGAGATGGGTCCCAATCTTGCCGTATTTAGTTCGGTCACACATTTTGGTAGCAACCCACCCATATTAGGTTTTGTGACCAGACCCACGACGGTACCTCGCAATACTTACAAAAACATCAAAAACTCTGGTTATTATACAGTCAATCATATCAATAGTAATGTGATAGTCAAGGCGCATCAGACTTCAGCCAAGTATGATGAGTATGTAAATGAATTCGAAGCATGTGAACTGACAGAGTTTTGGACTGATCACCCAGCTCCATATGTGGAGGAGGCTAATATCCAAGTGGGGATGCAATTCCTGGAGGAGTACCAGATTAAAGCTAATGGGACGATTTTGGTTTTAGGCAAAATTTTAGAAGTCCGGTTTTCAAAAGAATATTTAAAGGAGGATGGGTTCCTTGATCTTCAAGAAGCCGATACAGTGACCATCAATGGCTTGGATGGTTACTTATCACCAAAGAAACTTTCCAGGTTTAACTATGCTCGCCCGAATCAAACTATAACTGAAATCAAATGATGATGACTGCAAATAATGAATATCCCAAATGGATGTCTACTGTCCTAAAAATAGCAGCAGTTTACAACCTGCTATGGGGTGCGTGGGTCGGACTCTTTCCACAGCATTTTTTTGATCTCACAGGGATGGAAAGAATCAATCACCCGATGATATGGCAGGGGATGGGGATGGTTATTGGTGTGTATGGATTAGGATATTGGTGGTCTAGTTACAATCCAATAAAGCATTGGCCCATCGTGGCGGTAGGTTTCTTAGGGAAGATATTTGGACCTCTTGGTTTCTTATTCAATTACTTTACGGGTCAAGCTCCCGCCGCTTTTGGCTATACATTGATAACGAACGACTTGATCTGGTGGGTGCCATTCTTTATGATACTAAGACGAGTGCGAACCACTACCGCCTGGAAACTGTCATGAAGAAAGGACTAGTAGTTTACCTTCAATCGATATTTTACTTTGTAGCAGGGGTAAATCACTTCGTTCATCCAGAGTTTTATTTACCTCTTATTCCTAAATACCTGCCCTTACATGAGGAGATAAATGTTGTAGCTGGAATTGTAGAGGTACTGTTTGGGTTGGGACTATTATTTACTAAAAGTAGGAGACTAGCTGCTTACGGTATAATGCTGATGCTAATAGCTTTCATACCTTCCCATGTATTTTTTATTGATATCGGTGGGTGTGTGGAAGACGGTCTATGTGCTCCATTGTGGGTAGGTTGGGTAAGACTCGTTCTGGTCCATCCGCTTTTGATATTGTGGGCTTGGAAGGCAGGTCGTTGCTGATTATTGGATAAGCACCACTATTTTTAGAGCAAAGATTGACGATGAATATTACTGATATAAAAGGAACGATCCCATTACACAATGGTGTTGAGATGCCCTATTTCGGGCTAGGAGTGTGGCAGTCACAAGATGGGGATGAAGTTGTAAATGCTGTAAAGTATGCGCTTGCTGCAGGCTATGTCCATATCGATACTGCGGCTATATACAAGAACGAAGAGGGTGTAGGCGAAGGGGTTCGGCAATCGGGGATGAAAAGGGAAGATATTTTTATTACCTCCAAAGTTTGGAACTCCGATATGCGCGAAGGCAAGACCATAGAGGCATGTGAGACAAGCCTACAGAAACTTGGGACTGACTATCTGGATCTTTATCTTATCCACTGGCCGGTAGGTGGATATCAAGCTGTATGGAAAGACATGGAGCAGCTTTACAAGGATGGGAAAGTGAAAGCAATAGGCGTCAGTAACTTTCTTAAGCATCATCTTGAGGACCTATTGCCTTCTGCTAATGTTGTGCCGATGGTAAATCAGATGGAATTCCATCCCCGTCTAGTTCAACAGGATTTGGTCGACTTCTGCTCATTGAATAAAATCCAATATGAGGCTTGGAGTCCATTGATGCAAGGGAAAATCTTCGACATGCCGGAAATGAAAAGCATGGCAGAGAAGTATGGTAAAACCATTGCCCAGATTGTGTTGAGATGGGACCTTCAGAAAGGAGTAGTTACCATTCCTAAGAGTGTAAAAAAAGAGCGCATTGAGGGCAATAGCGATATTTTCGACTTTGAACTTGAAGCAGCTGATGTCGAACTAATAGATCAACTGGATCGAGGAGAAAGAGTCGGCCCCGATCCAGATAATTTTGATTTTTAGTAGGTTATTGAAAAGAGATCTCTTGAGAGCTGATGGATGAAGGATTGAAAGGTGTTAAGTCAGCTATCCTTGCTTGAAACTCATCCCACTCTTCTCCAGGAGATTCTCCACCTTGTACGAATCCAGTCTCATCAAAGAATCCCGGTGGGAAAGTATTGTCAAGGTACTGATCAATGATTTCTTGGCCAGCCAGTGGAAATGCCTCTAAAATCTGAGCGGAGAAAACACTTCTCAGAGAATAATCTTCTAAGATGACTTCTCTGCTTGAGCTGTTGAGACTGCTCGGAGGTAAGCCAACTTCAGCAACCCCTCTATCTTTTTCATCTGATCCTGAGGCAACAAAAGCCCAATTAAAACCAGCGTCTTCCGTAATGAACTGAGCGCCTGGGTGATTGGAGTTGCCATAGATGTCTACCGTTTCTCCCGTTCTTCCAACAAACATTTTGAGATTGTCAACTCCATATGGGTCAACTTCAGCATCTACTGTTAAGCCAGATATGCTGACGATCATATGCGCGTCGTAGCCCATATCGCTCAGTGATTGATACTCTATTTTATAAATAGCCTCCGGTGAATCTGTAGCCTCACTTCGGTCAATATTGTAAGGCTTCAGGATGGCTACTCCTTCTACTGGATTTGTATTCCAGAATATTTGCATGGCTTTACCACCATCGTCATTGCCTTCATCCTCAATATCTGTAATCAAAAGCTGGAACTCATAATCTGTGCCTTGGTATGTAGCGCCTTCTATTGTTTGAAAACGCTTATTTCGTTCGTCATCAGCACTAAGGTAGGTTCCCTCTGTAGCTCCTGTAATATCTAAAGTGCGAATCCCAAGAATTATCGCTTCAGTAACCTCAGCGGATTCCTCTCCTAATTTTATGAACAAGCCTAGCGCTTCATAGATAGATCCTCCGGACAAATCATCGTTCGCAGCCCTGCCGTTTGGGTTTGTTCCGATTGTCAAGGAGCTTGGTACATCTACACTGAATTCTTCAGGAATAATATTTTCAGAAGAATCAATAGGCGACGGGGCCTCATCTGAATCATCCGAACATGAAAGTGGTAAGGATACAATCAGTATCGCCAATGCGATATATGGAAGTTTGAATAGCTTTTTCATTTCAGCGAGTTTTCTACTTCAACATGAGAGATGAAGACATTATTGTAACAAAGTTTACATATTTCAGCTGCAAAGTCCAACTACGAGGAGGGGGCTACCAGCACTTTTAGCCCAGCTTTTCGAAAGCGATTCAATTCAATTTTGTCCACTTTATTATCCGTGATAATGGTATGAACCTGACTGACATCCATCATTTTGATGTATGCATCTTTTCCAAACTTTGTTGCGTCACAGAGCACTATTGATTGCTTGGATTGTGATGCCATTATTTTGCTATTGTCAATTTCCACTTCAGTATGGCTGGTACATCCCATTTCTAAGGAAATGCCATCTACACCTATAAAAGCCAGGTCGGCAGCGTAATATTTCAAGTGGTTGTTGGCCATATGGCCATGGGCTGCTCTTCTGGATTTATCATATTCTCCACCTACGAAATTGATCTTGGCCCTTGATTCTTCCAGGGCCAGTAGATTAGGTAGTGAATTGGTAATGATCGTAATATCAGGAACGTCTTTAATAGCCTGGCAAAGCCATGAAATGGTACTACCACAGTCCAGAAAGATCTTGTCGCCTGGCTTAATCAATTTACTAGCGGCTATGCCAATCGATCGCTTAGCCGCAATATTCTTCTGGTTTTTAAAAGGGTAAGAGGACTGTTCCTCCTTAATCATAGCACCTCCGTGATACCTAGTGACTTTACCTTCATTCTCAAGGTTTTGAAGGTCCCTTCTAATCGTGATATCAGATACATCAAATTTGGCTGCAATGACCTTCACACTTGCCTTTTGGCTGGTACTCAGGAATTGTAGTATTTCCTTTTTTCTTTCAAAATCAGTTAAAGACTGTTGCATCAGATAATAATTACGATCATATTTGATCAAATATGAAACTAAATGATCAAATGAAGAAATTTAAGATCAACAACATATCTATTTTATCCGATAACTGGTACACCTTGAATAAAGTGGAATTTGACTATCAGTTACCAGACGGTACATGGATACAGCAAAGCAGAGAGGCTTATGATAGAGGAAATGGAGCTACAATATTGCTATATAATGAAGAGAAAAAATCGGTAGTGCTCACACGTCAACTTCGGATACCTACGGCACTTAATGGCAATGAATCCGGGATGCTGATTGAAGCTGCGGCGGGCCTATTGGATGCTGATAACCCTGAAGACTGTATAAGACGGGAAACAGAGGAGGAGACAGGATACAAAATACGTGAGATAGAAAAAGTCTTTGAGGTATATATGTCGCCGGGATCGGTTACCGAGATTCTATATTTCTTTCTTGCACGTTATGAAGATGATATGAAGGCTTCAGAAGGTGGCGGAGTGGATGAAGAGGAGGATATAGAAGTGTTGGAGCTCAATTTTTCGAAGGCTTTTGATATGATTGGGTCTGGTGAAATAAAGGATGCGAAAACCATCATGTTATTACAGCATTTGAAATTGACCAACCCTTTGATGGACAAGTAAATTTCGGTAGATGTTGGCTGATTTTAATTGCAAACGATTGAAATTTTTTTGTTGATATTTTCGCTTCACCCCTTCGCCTTATTGTAATGTCAATCTCTTATTTTCGAGGGCTTTTGAAATTCAAACTGACTCGAAAATGTCTAAGTATAGTAAGTGGTATCATCCTTATAAACCTGCTCCAAATTTTAAGAAAAGAGTAGCCTACTTCAGTATGGAGTTCGCAGTAGATCAAGTACTTAAGACTTACTCTGGTGGTCTTGGTTTCCTCGCTGGGTCTCACATGAGAAGTGCTTTTGAGCTGAAGCAAAACCTGATAGGAATAGGGATGCTTTGGAAGTACGGATACTATGATCAAGGTCGAAATGAAGATCAAAGTTTAGAGGTTAAGTTTTCAGAGAAGAACTATAATTTCCTTGAGGATACTGGCATTACAGTCAGTGTTCAAATAATGGACAATGCCAACGTCAAAGTGAAGGCAATGGTGCTTAAGCCTGAAGTTTTTGGAACCGTTCCCATGTATTTTCTTACAACTGATCTGGAAGAAAACGATCACCTTTCCAGGACCATCACTGATAGGCTTTATGATGCGAATGAGCTGACAAGAATTTCACAAAGTATAGTGCTAGGTGTTGGTGGCGCCAAGGTAGTAGAGGCTTTAGGGGGTTCAGATATTTATCACCTGAATGAAGGTCACGGATTACCGGCATTCTTTTATTTGAAGGATAAAGGTGTTAAGTCAGATCAGTTTGCTTTCACCACGCACACACCAGAAAAAGCTGGAAATGAAGAGCGGGATGGGAATTTCCTTAACAAAATGGGCTTCTTTGGCCGAACGTTGAGTGATAAAGAATTGGCCGAGCACACTGTCGGCAATGGAATGTTGAGCTATACTGTATCAGCGCTGCGTTTGTCGAAGATCGCGAATGCAGTATCGAAATTGCATGCAGATGTCTCAAAGGACATGTGGAAAGACTTTGATGGGGGTAATAAGATAGTGCCTATCACCAATGCTCAGAATCAATATTTCTGGCAAGATCCTGAAATCCTTAAGAGCTGGGAAAAAGGGAATGTTAAAGCCTATAAGAAGCGTAAAAGCCAGCTAAAGCATGAGCTGTTCCGAGAAGTGGCCAATCAAACAGGTAAAATATTTGATGTGAATACGCTGACCATCGTTTGGGCTAGAAGATTTGCGGGATACAAGAGAGCAGATCTGTTGCTTTATGATTTGGAGCGTTTGGATGCATTACTCAACAAGGCCGGACAGCCTGTTCAGATAATCTGGGCTGGAAAACCTTACCCTTTTGATTACGCAGCTATTGAGACGTTTAACCGGTTAGTTAGGTTTACGAAGCATCATCCGAGTTGTGCGATACTTACTGGATATGAGATGGAGCTGTCGAGGAAGCTGAAGACAGGGTCTGATGTTTGGCTCAACAACCCTAGAGTAACTCGGGAAGCATCTGGTACCAGTGGTATGACCGCTGCGATGAATGGGTCAGTTAATGTATCCACGTTTGATGGTTGGATCCCGGAGTTTGCTCAAGACGGTGAAAACTGTTTTGTGTTACCTGTAGTCGACCATCATGAGCCTATCGAGGTGCAGGATGAAACAGACGCTAATAACCTTTACAAGATATTAGAAGAGAAGGTGCTTCCAACTTATTATGACAAGCCTGCAGAGTGGGATGAGATCGTATTCAAGGGAATTGATGGGGTAGTTCCACAGTTCACCAGTAGACGTATGGCGGCAGAATACTACGATATGATGTATTAATCGTTTTTGAAGATATGGTGTAAAATGCCCTGTTCTCGCAGGGCATTGTTAATTTCGGACTGGGATGAGTCAGTCGGTCACCATTTCTCGTCAACGCCTGCTATTATCAGCCATGCTCATGGCATGTGGTGTGGCATTGGTAAGTTCACTAGTACTTATTCAATCTTACCTTGCACCAGAATTTCACTTCCACACCTCAATTGCTATCGGGCTTGCCTGGCCGGCAATCACAGTGGCTCTTCTATCAAGACTAAGATTGGTGAAAATAGGAGGTATCTCCATCCCGGATCAAGAGTTGGAAATTGTAGAGGGAAATGTCGAGAATAGGAATACTTTTTCCATAAACAAAGACTTTAAATACCTACATTTTTCATCCAGGCACGCTCGTGATATTCAAAGCTTTTTTCGGAAGAAACCTCGATTATACCATTCATTCTTTGAATTTCTACCGGACAACATCGGACAGGATTTGCGCAGAAGTCTGGAGAAAGCTATGGACGGCATGCATATTACTGTTCGTCGGAAAATAGGGGATAGTTATTTTGAGTTGACCATGAACCCAATGTACGACTCCTCTTCAGAGGTTTCAGGAGTAACCTGCCATTTTGAAGATATCACTCAGAAAATAGCCATCGATCAGCAGCTTGAAGAGTACCATGGAAACCTCGAAAAGGCGATTGAAGAAAGAACAGCTGAGCTACAAGAACAGCATGATTTTTTCCAGAAGATCATTGACTCCATTACCAATTTGATATTTGTCAGGGATGATGAAGGTAAATATGTCCTTGTGAATCAGTCTGCAGCAGATTCTTTCCAAGGTATTGAAGGGGGCGTTATTGGGAAAACTGCTTTAGAGACACACCACAGCAAGCAGCAAGCTAAGATCTTCATGATGGAAGATGTTGAGATTATCAATACTGGTAATACGATCGTCTCGGAATCGATCTATACTAGCCCGGATGGCCATCAGAAGCAGCTTTATCTAACCAAGGACAGGATTGAAGTAAAGGGGAAAAAGTATGTATTAGGTGTTCACACGGATATTACAGAGCTCAAGAAACAAGAAAACGCATTGATTGAGTCCAATAAGGAGTTGAAGGAGACCGTCCAGAAACTGCAACAAGCTCAAGGTATTTTGATAGAATCAGAAAAGCTGGCTTCACTTGGACAGTTGACAGCTGGTCTAGCCCATGAGATAAACAACCCAATCAACTATGTATCGGGTAATGTCAAGCCTTTGTTAGAAGACTTTTCAGATATTGATAAGATCCTAAGGAAAGCGAGAGATCTGCATGGCGAGCTCATTCAAAGCCAAAAGGGCAAGGAATTGCTAGAGTTGATGGATGAGCTGGAGTTCGAGGTATTGATAGGAGAAACCAGAAAGTTGCTTGAAGGAATCGAGGACGGTACCAGGAGGGTGAAAGAGTTGATGAATAGCCTTAAAAATCTCTCGAGGAAGAATGAAAATTCTTCCATCAAGTTTGATCTCAATAAGATTATCAATTCAACGATTGCGCTGGTGAAACCTAGCTTACCAGCGGAAATATCAATTCACGCTGACCTCAATGAAATCCCGGGTGTGTGGGGCAGTCCTGGTGAGATTAGCCAGGTGCTATTGAACATGATAGATAATTCCATTTTCGCCATGGAAGGAGAAGGAAGCCTACATCTCTCTACCAGTCTGGAAGATGAGCGAATACTCATCAGGTTGCAGGATTCTGGAAAGGGCATCTCCAAGGAGGATATGAAGAAAATTTTTGAACCTTTCTACACTACCAAGGAAGTAGGGCAAGGCACAGGTTTAGGGCTTGCTATAAGTCATCAGATCATCAACAAGCACAAAGGGCAAATCCAAGTTGAAAGTGAGGTTGGCAGAGGCACTACTTTCTTGATCAGTCTGCCGCTGGAAGACTAAACGGCAAAACTTTCTCCGCACCCGCAGGTTCTGGAAGCATTCGGATTTACAAATTGAAATCCTTTTCCGTTGAGGCCATCTGAAAAATCGAGTGTAGTACCTAATAGGTATAGCAGGCTTTTCTTGTCGACAATGACTTTTACTCCTTTGTCCTCGAATACATCATCACCATCTGTGATTTTATCGTCGAACTCCAGGTCATACATGAGGCCAGAGCAGCCACCGCCTTTTACCGACACCCTAACATTATGATCAGCGCTATGACCTTCTTCAGTTCTTAGCACCATCAATTGATCTTTCGCTTTATCAGTAACAGAAATCATAATATTAACCTTGCTCTTGAAGAAACAATAAATTCAGTTGAGAAAAAGTTTCAACACTTTTGCAAAAATACTTCAAATCAAGAAAAATGATTCGAGTTGAGCACATTGGTATAGCCGTTGAAAACCTGGAAGAGGTGAATGCTTTGTACGAAAAGTTATTTGACCGACCTTCCTACAAGACTGAGACGGTTGCTTCAGAAAATGTGGATACGTCTTTCTTTCAAATGGGTGAAACCAAGATTGAGTTTTTGCAAGCAACCAGTGATGAAAGTGCCATTGCCAAGTACATCGGAAAAAAAGGTCAAGGGATTCATCATATCGCTTTTGAAGTAGAAGACATAGAGAAGGAAATGAGTAGGTTGGAAAATGAAGGCTTCATACTTATCAACGAAAAGCCGAAGAAAGGTGCAGACAATAAACTCGTTTGCTTTTTGCACCCTAAGTCTACAAATGGAGTATTGGTAGAATTATGTCAGGAAATTAAGTCATGAGTGATAAGAGGACAGAAATATCGGATTTAGGTGAATTTGGATTGATTGAAAAGATCTCCGAAAAGCTTAAAAATGGACAAAAAAGCACACTGAAGGGAATAGGAGATGATGCGGCAGTTATCTCTGTAGAGGATGGCCAACTTTCTTTGCTTTCAACTGATATGTTGATAGAAGGAGTTCACTTTGATCTCTCTTACATGCCACTGCAGCACCTTGGTTACAAATCCATCGCCATCAATGTATCGGACATTGCTGCTATGAATGGTACACCTAAGCAAGTGACAGTCAATTTGGCTTTGAGTAATAGGTTTTCCGTAGAGGCCGTGGAGGCCCTTTATGATGGTATTATTGCTGCCGCCGATGCTTATGACATAGATGTAGTTGGAGGAGACACCACGGCTTCAACCAGCGGACTGGTTATCTCAATCAGCATTTTGGGAGAGGCCAATGCGGCGCAAGTGGTCTATCGAAACTCTGCCAGGAAGGATGACATACTATGTGTGACCGGAGATCTTGGGGGCGCCTATGTCGGACTTCAAGTGTTGGAGCGTGAGAAGCAAGAGTTCTTGGGTAATCCGGATATGCAACCACAACTTGATAAGTATGAGTATGTGGTCGGACGGCAACTCCGACCAAGGGCCAGGATGGATATCATTCACGAACTTAAGGATCTAGGTGTGATACCTTCCTCCATGATTGATATTTCAGACGGTTTGGTTTCGGAACTTTTCCATCTATGCAAGCAATCGGAATTGGGAGCGGCCATTTATGAGGATAAGATTCCCATTGATAAACAGACTTACGAAACCGCTGCGGAGTTCAACTTTGATCCTAATACCTGTGCCTTAAATGGTGGAGAGGATTATGAATTGCTTTTTACGGTTTCTCATGATGATTTCAAGAAAATCGAGCATCACGCTGATATTCATACTATTGGCTATATGCATGAGGCAGATAAGGGTAAAGTGATCGTCAACAGGAATGACCAAGTCTTCCCTTTGAAAGCTCAAGGGTGGAAGCACTTTTAATCGGTATAATACCGATTCATACAAACTATCGTCAATGTCAATTGTTAAGGGTTGGATAAGTGAGTGAGTTTATGGTTCTTCATGGCTTACTTTAGATTTTAACCAATCAACCATCCATGTTTAAAGCACTCTCTATTAGACAAAAACTTTTAGTTCTTGTCTTGGGTTCGGCAGTGATCGGCTACCTGATTACTTTCGGCTACATCGTGTATTCCGTCAGAGGAAAGGCACTGGAAGAGGGGAAAAAATTAGCGACTAGCGCGGCTTTGGAAAAGGCCAATGAAGCTAAATCACAATTGGATTTAGATATCGCGGTATCCCAAGGGTTGGCAGATGCAGTTGAAACGTTGCTGGTGCTTCCGGAAAACCAAAGGCTTGACCTGATCAAAGAGCTATCAAAAAAGACTTTGGTTTCAAGTCCTAGTTACCAAAATGTTTGGTTGACACTGGATAAGGTTTATACCGACCCAAACTGGAAAAGCCAGTATGGTTCTTATGAGTATATCCTCGCCCACGGGAAAAATGGAGGATTTAGAGAGTCTGAAAATCTCATTTTCAAGACAAAGGAAGAAGTACCTGCTTTTTACGCAGGTTATCTGTCAAATCAAAAAGCTGAGATCCCAGAGCCCTATTCCACTTTGGTTTTGGCTGCTGGGGAGACCAATTGGGGCACTTCTATCGTCAATAAAATAGTAATTGAAGATCAGGTGGTAGGGGTCGTGGGTATATTCTTTCAGCTTAATGTTGAGGAGAAAAACTATTTTCAGGAACTAACCGCATTTGAAGCTTTCAATGACTCATATGCTTTTCTATTTACCGACGTTGGGACCATATTGGGTCATCCTGACTTTTCTCATACTAGAGGAAAAAGTGATACTTTATCAGTGGTGGAAGCTTTGCCAGAGGAGATAAAGCAACTGATTGGAGGAAGTGAGCTCGTTACGGAAACGGTGATTGAAAATGGACAAGAAACGTTTGTTTCTTTTGCTCCTATACAAATCGGTGAAACTGATGAATACTGGACGGTTGCTACCGTGGTGCCTATTTCGGTCATCATGGAGCCTTACAGGAATATATTCATCAACACTATTCTGTGGGGTGTAGCAGGTTTGGCGTTGCTATTGATTTTTATTCTCAATATTTCCAGTAAGATCGCTAACTCATTGAAACAATCCAGTCACCTACTGAAGAGTCTGACCAGGGGCAACCTAGACCCTTCCAGAAAACTGGCAGTTTCAGGAAATGACGAACTCAGTAGTATCGCTCAGGCAGTTAATGATTTGTTTGATGAGTTGACTTCAAAGGCCTCATTATCACAACATATTGGCGATGGTGATTTGGATTTTGCGTTTGAGGCATCCGGTAGACATGATGTTCTAGGTCAAGCGCTCCTACAGATGAGGAGTAATTTGACTGAATCTCTTGAAGAAATACAGTCAGTGGTGAATAGCGCTGGGGAAGGTAATCTCTCTACTTCCATGGTGCTTGAAAATAAAGCTGGGATATGGAAAGATCTAGCCTATTCAGTGAATGAGCTGCTGAAGAATCTCTATGAGCCCTTCATGCATATAAATTCCATGGTGAATGCCATGGCGGAGGGTGATATTTCAGCAAGGTATGATGCGGAGGCAAAAGGGGATATGAAGCGACTGACAGGTAATTTCAATCATGCCCTTGACAATCTCAACATGCTGATGCGCCAGATCCGTGAGAACGCGGAAGAAATCGGAGAGTCGTCAGAAGAGATGCGTGCTGGTAGCCAGGAGATGACCTTAAATGCAGACGAAATAGCAACAGCCATTGGGGAGATCAGCAATGGAGCTCAAACTCAAGTGGTAAAAGTTGATGAGTCCTCAAAGTTGTTGGATGGCATCATGAAAGCCAGTAATGACGTTGGAGAGCAGGCTGAGGCTATCAATGAACAGGCAAGTCTTGGAGCCGATTTAGGATCTCAAGGCAAAGACTGGCTGGATAAACTTGGTGCCGACATGGAAGAGATATCCAAGCTGGTAGTAGAAACTCAGAGGGCCTTTCAAAACCTGGTAACAAGGTCTAAGGAAATTTCTTCAGCACTTTCGGTAATTACAGATATCGCATCCCAAACCAATCTCCTGTCACTAAATGCCGCGATTGAGGCGGCTCAGGCTGGCGATGCGGGCCGGGGTTTTGCGGTAGTGGCTGAAGAGATCAGAAAACTTGCAGAAGATTCAAAAAATTCAGCCATTGAAATAGAACAGTTGCTGCAGGATGTTGAAGGCGATACTAAGGCATCCTCGGAAATGATGGATAAGATGCAGAAAAGTGTTGATCATGGAAAGGAAACAAGTGAGAGTGCCTCCTCCGCATTTCGTGATATTGCTTCTTCCAATACAAGAACGTTCCAGCTATCTGAGGGTATTTTATCTGCCGCCAAAAGCCAAATCAACGATATTGGTGATGTTGTGCGAATCACGGAAACGATTGTGGTGGTAGCCGAACAAACGGCTGCTGGTACTGAGGAGGTGGCTTCGTCTGCTGCTGAGTTATCGGCAGGTATGACCAATTACTCTGATAGATCTAAGCAATTGGCAGCTATAGGCACTCAACTGAAGGAGGAGGTAGCCAATTTTAAATTGAAGGAGGAGAAGGAAGCTCCGACGGATGAAACTAGTTCTTTAGAAGAGCAGTAAGTTCCTTATTGTTAAAAATATTGGAGGCAACATCCTTTGCCCAGACCTGATAGGTCAGTTTTGATGGATGAACTCCGTCACTAAAGAAGTTCTGTTCGGAGGTTTCCACGTCATATCTTTTGGACCATTCTTCGAATGTGATTTTTTCCCCGAAATAGAAGGTGTTTTCGAATCGATCAGCTGTACTTTCTAACTCCTGGCCTAGTATTTCTACAAGGTTGCCAATAGTAAACTTAATCAAGGGAGTGAACGCCGGGAAGAGCTTGATAGGCGGCATGTTGCAAAACACTATGGGCGTTTCTGGAAATCTTCTATGAATGGCTTCTAGCAGTGAGATCACCTGAGTCCGCCAGGCTGATGGTCTGTTCAGTTCAAAAGCGTCATTTCCGCCTAGACCTATAACTATCAAATCTATTTTGTCTTCTTTGATTTGAGGAAGCAGGAGTTGTCGCACCTTCCTGGCATTGTATCCACTCTTGGCATATACCTTCCAGGATATATTTGCCTGAAGCAGGTTAGAGAGTTCTTTAGCTAAGGTCCCGGTAAATCCCTCCTCGTGTGTTTCGACTCCTACACCGGCAATGGTGCTTTCCCCTAAAGAAATGATATTCAGTCTTGCATCTGACCCTTCTTTGCAAGCTGCATGGCCTTCATTTCCTTTAGCCTCTGGAAGTTGGGGAATTTTTTTCTTGATCCTTTTTCCCTGGAAATACATGATAGGCAATGAGGGAATGGATATGATAGCCCCTATCAGGTATTTAAGATTCATTGAGAGAGGATGTGTTGGATCATTCCAGGTCTTAACTCCCTGTTGCCAGGTTTGTTAACTCACTGTCCAATAAGAGAGGTAATGAAGCCTATTGAAAATCCAACGGCTGAGCTTCCATCTTCCCAGAAGTCTATATCACGCCAAACCTGATTTTGGAATAGGCTTAAAGTAAGAGCGGATTTGTCATCAAAGTAATATTCGAGGGTGATCAGGGCAGTGGTGGTAAAGAGTGATTTCTTTTCCTGGCTGATTTGTATGACCTGTCCATTTAAGGTGGCAGTGGGAAACTCATAAAGTTTGATGCCCGGCATATAGGAGAACATTAGCCTGAAAGTGTTGTCTCCCAGGCGGTAACCTGGCGCGAGCGAGATGTCTGAAAACTGTACAGTACCGCTAATCGTATTGCTTGTGTTGTTATTGGCTGGGAGATTATAGCGCGCTCCATAGGTGTCATAATTGAGCCGTATGAAGAAGTCATTGTTGTTTCTGATTCTGTACTCTATAGAAGTGGCGATTCTTTCGGACCCTTCTATAAGGTCGGAATTGGGTATTTGGTATCCTATATCAATTGAAGGCAAAAAGATTCGGCCTAGGAAGTCATACTCTTGGGAGGCATCATCCTGCGCGTAGACATTTATCCCAATGAATGATACAAGTACAGCTAGTATTAGCTTCTTAGCCATTGGTTTTCTCGTTTTTCCTTGACTCAATAATAGCCTTTACTTTTCTCCTAAACGCAATATTTCGTTGATACTGCTTTTTGTTCATGAATTCCAGGAGATAAGCTACAATAGCACCACCGAAAATGGCTATCCCCACTTCGGACAAAACATCCAATACCACATTGCTAATAAAGTCTCCCCATGAATGTCCGTAGAAATAGTCGATGATTCTAGCGGATAGGGTTGTGCCTAATCCAAGTATGAAAATGATGCCTAGGTAGAAGGCATTGAAATACTCCTTGTTTATTATTAAATCCAATTCATCTGGATTCTTCTCAAAGTGGAAGATTACTTCTTCGGTGATTTCGTCCGTATCTGAGAATAGACTAAAGAACCTTTTTAGAATTTTCATTCACCTTTTTAAGGATAAATTTAGCTCTCTATCATTAGCAGAGGCTCTCCAAAACTTCCATTGCTTTTTTGCTATCTCGATGATCGATAAAGATGTGATCGTGGTAGAATCCCGCGATCACATTGCAGCTGATATTGTTTTTTGCCAATGCTGAAGAAAAGGTAGCTGTCAAACCTACGGCTTCCAATGAAGAATGAACTTCCAGGGTGATCCAGGCGGCTATATAATCGTATGCCAGATTCAGCTTATCAGCTTGTCCTTTTTCAATGATCAAAGTCGTGCCCTCTTTTTCCTGAAACTTGCTAACAGCATTTACTCCATCAATTAGATCTCGATCATTGGTTACACAGAATACGTACTCTCCCTCATTGAGCTTTGGACGTATTGCTGCCAAGAGTACAGCGAGATTTTTTTCAGCACCCATTGTTTATTTAGATAAGAATCTTTTGCTTATGGCTATAAATTCTTCTTTGTTATCTCCTTGATGAGCACCATGAGAGACATTGGGTAGCACCCACACATCTGAGTTTGGAAGGTTCTTCTTTACTCTGGCCAACTCAGTGAAATCCATTCCCTCATCATCATCGCCCATCATTACCAGTACCTCAGGCTTTATTTGAGCAAGATCTTCGTTGCTTAAATAGACCGTGTAGTTCTTAAATTGCTCCATAAGGCCTTTGATTTGGGCGTCGCTCTCATGTGAGGTTTTTAGCCACGGAAAATTGTCTTTGTTTTCATAGGTATAACCTTCCATGTACTGAGGGAAGTCATTTACATCCCATGTGCCTACTGCTCCAATAGTTATCATCGATTGAATTAATGAAGGGTCAAGTAAGGCTAGATGGTAAAGAACGTCTCCACCAAAGCTGAAACCAATGGCCTGGATATTGTCCAGTTGCAGATATTGAATAAGTGCCTGTAGGTCTTTAGCTACTTCCTTGATAGACAAATCTTCTTTGAAAGGGTCTGACTTACCATGGCCAGTTAGATCAATTAGATAGACCTCATAGTCATGCTTGAAATCTGGGACATAAGTTTTCCAGTGATTAGAGGACAAGCTGTATCCATGAAGGAAGATAAGTGGTGTCCCTTTGCCATACTTCTCATAGTAAAGCTTTTTGCCTCTCACCGATACGAGTTCGCCCTTCTTGGGAGTTTGTGAGTAAGCAATATTGAATAGGGAAAGAATCATAAGAACTAAGAGGATTCTTTTCATAGCGTTTAGTTCAGTGGTTTTTTGGTCTCAAATTCTTCAATCTTATGCAAAAAGACAATAGCCCTATTAAGCGGAGGTAATTCTCACTGCTTGAAAGCCATCGTTCCCATAAAAATATTTCTATCTTCCATCTATTGGCCAAACCAGCTTTTGGCAACTTTGTGAAAATTTTAGGAACAAACTATGTCTGATAAATTGTCGGTAGGGGAATCTGAGACCATGGAAATTAAGTCGGTTGAGGTCCGCAATATCCAATTGGAGGATTATGAGGAATTGGCTACCAGTATGGAGGAGGCCTATGCCAATTGGTCCGATGTAGCGTGGACAAGGAAGGACATTAAAAATCTCGTCAAGGCCTTTCCTGAAGGGCAATTTGGTGTGGTAGCTGATGGTGTGCTTGTAGGGTGTGCACTATCCATCATAGTGGATTATGACAAGTTTGGTGATCGACACAATTACCGTGAAATCACGGGCGACTATACCTTTAAGACACATAATTCCGATGGTGATATGCTTTATGGGATTGATATATTCATCAGGCCCGACTATCGAGGTTACCGTCTTGGCAGGCGGCTTTACGACGCACGAAAAGAGCTTTGTGAACAACTCAACCTGAAAGGGATCATTTTTGGAGGCAGGATTCCTGATTATCATAAGTATGCCGATGAGCTCAAGCCCAGGGAGTACATCAAAAAGGTCCAGATGAAGGAGATTCATGATCCTACTCTGAGTTTCCAATTGAGCAATGACTTCCATGTGAAGAAAATAATCAGGAACTATTCCGAAGGGGATAAGGACTCTATGGAGTATGCTACTCTGCTACAGTGGGACAACATTTACCATACAACTCCTGAAGAGGCATCACAAGAGCACAAAAGTGTGGTGAGGTTGGGACTTGTGCAGTGGCAAATGCGACCCTATAAGTCGCTTGATGAGTTGTTTCAACAAGTAGAGTACTTCATTGATGCTGTGTCTGGTTATCAATGTGACTTTGCGCTATTTCCAGAGTTTTTTAATGCTCCTTTGATGGCCGAATGGAATCATCTAAGCGAGCCTGATGCAATCAGGAAATTAGCGGAATATACTGAGGAGATTAGGGAGCGATTCGTTCAATTTGCCATCAGTTACAATATCAATATCATCACTGGAAGCATGCCCTTGATGCGTGATGGCAGCCTCTTGAATGTGGGGTTTTTGTGTAAACGGAATGGCGACTGTGAATCTTTTGAGAAGATCCATGTGACACCAGATGAGGTCAAGGCCTGGGGTATGGTAGGTGGAGAGGGTATCGAAGTATTCGATACGGATTGCGGGAAAGTCGGCGTGTCTATTTGCTACGATGTGGAGTTTCCTGAATTATCCAGGATCATGGCCGACCATGGCATGAATATTCTATTTGTGCCATTTCTGACGGATACGCAAAATGGCTACTCGAGGGTGAGGAATTGTGCCCAGGCAAGGGCCATTGAAAATGAGTGTTATGTGGCCATCGCCGGTTCTGTCGGTAACCTACCGAAGGTTCACAATATGGATATTCAGTTTGCTCAATCCATGGTATTCACTCCGTGTGACTTTGCTTTCCCTGTCAATGGTATTAAGGCGGAAGCTACGCCCAATACTGAAATGATACTGGTAGTAGATGTGGACTTGGATCTATTGAAGCAACTTCATGAAGTAGGTAGTGTCAGGAACCTAAAGGATCGTCGGAAAGACCTTTATGATGTTAAGTTGAAGACAAAAAAATAATAGTACCGCTAAATTTTAGCCATTCCTGTAATGCCAAAAATGATTCCTGCGACTAAGTAGATAGCGATGACTAATATTATCAAGATGCTTAGAAAAGTATAATGTAGCCGCAAGGCCTTGAATGAGGACTCCATCAAACTTTCATCTCTACTGCCAATGGCCAATTTCATTCGAGTTGAAAAAAGGTATAAGTACAAGATGGGAAGTAGGTAGGCAGCAGTCAATGAAAGCATTAATATCAAGACAAAGGCTGCGGAAGGTTCACTAGTGCTTGATGACATGTCATTTGCAATGGACTGGTAAGTAAATGCGAAAAGAATCATCAGGCCTATGACTAAAAAGCCAAACATGGACATAAAGAGCGTCCACTTTCTTGTTGATTCGAGATGATCTAGTGTCTTTTCAGTCAAAGTTATTTGTTCGTTCATTTTACAGTTCTTCAGTTAAGATAGCCATCATGGTTTTGATTCCTTCTCTGTAGTTGCCAAGTCTCAGGTTTTCGTTAGGGCTATGTTGATTGTTATCACGATTTACAGTTGGTACCGTTACTGCCGGTATTCCCAGCGTAGTAACGAATGGAGAGATTGGGATAGAGCCACCACTCATTCTGATCATGATGGGCTCTTCGCCAAAAGCTTTTTCAAGAGCGCTTCTTAGCCACAATCCAACCTCTGAATCAAAGTCCGTAATAAAGGACTGGTAGGATATTTTCGAAGTGAATGT
This sequence comes from uncultured Roseivirgaceae bacterium, assembly GCA_964653795.1. GTDB lineage: Bacteria > Bacteroidota > Bacteroidia > Cytophagales > Cyclobacteriaceae > JAWPMT01. Next base: position 36,059 of record CAZZHO010000007.1, read on the forward strand.
AGCAATCTTTGCATTTGCGAGTCGCTGTTCCTTATTGGGAATAGAATCTAATACCAAATAACCTTGGTCTTTGACGTGGTTGCTGATTAATTCTATCAATCTTTTAGGATCTGATTCCAATACCAACCGAACATCTATTTCGGCACGGGCCCAACCTGGCACAATCGTCCGCACTTTTTTATCAATCCAGCCAGATTGCATTCCTCGGATATTCAGCGAAGGATACTGAATAGCTTCCTGATAGTAGCTCCCGACCTTGTCTGTTTCTGCGATTTGTAGCCTGTCTTTGATTTGTGCTTCATCATCCGGTACAGCCTGAAGAATTCTCTTCGTCTCTTCACTGATGGAGATGCCATCATAAAACCCAGGGATTATGACTCGACCGTCATCGTCTTTCATGGAGGCCAGAAGCTTGGCCAGTCTTAGCGCTGGATTAGGAGCATAGTTTCCAAAGTGTCCACTATGCTGTGGCACCACTGGTCCATAGGTGGTTAGGGTGATGGTAGCTATGCCACGAGCACCAAAAGTCAAAGTAGGCTTGTTGGTGATGTGTCTGGGGCCGTCGAAGATGATGAGCATATCAGACTTCAAAAGATCTGAGTATTCGGTCACAGCTCCAGGGAGCCTTGGAGATCCCATTTCCTCCTCAAAGTCCATGATTACTTTGATATTGAAGTTCGGTCGCTTTTTCAACTTTTCAATACCATCTAATGCAGCTAAAAACATTGCCACAGGCCCTTTGGCATCACTTGCGGAACGCGCAAACACTCTCCAATCATCATCATAGTTTTCGATATTTTCCCAATCTATCGCCTCCCACGTGCCGTCTTCATGCCGCTTTTTCAAAGTTGGGATATAAGGACTGGGTTGAGACCATCGAGTGAACCCAACCGGTTGTCCATCTATTTGCAAATAGATGAGTACCGTCTTTTCTGCTCCTTCGTGTCTTCTTTCTGCTAGTAGTAACGGGACAGTACTTGTTCGAAGCTGAGTGGTACCGAACCCTCTTGCTCGGAAGGCTTTCTCGCACCAGGCTACATTTTTTGCAATGTCTTCATGATTAAAAGCATCATTTGGGATGCTTAAAATATCCTTGAGGATTGGAAATGATTCCAACGCTTGTTCTTGAGAGAGTTGGTCAAGCTCGGTTGCTGGCTGGGCAAAAGAGCTAGTAAGGATAAGTACAAATAGAATGCAGAGGAAGGGCTTCATAATAGGTTAAGTTTCTCCTAAGTTAAATCATCCCATCTTGACCCCAACTGTTTGATTCAAGAAGCTCAGTAGCTGGTTTCATCCATTTTGACCTTACCACGAAATGTCCAGAAAACAAACCCTGTGTAAACACCAACCAGGGGCGTTCCAATAGCCGCAATGATCAGCATGATGCCCAGGGTCTTCTCAGATGCTGAGGCGTTGAAGACGGTTAAGGAATAATCAGGATCAAGGTTAGAGAGCAAGATGGCTGGATATAGCTCATAAGAGACTGTCAGCAGCATGAATGCCACTGTGAGTCCAGAAAAGAAGAAGCTCAATAGATACTTTCTTTTATGTATTAGCCTCGGAATGTTTGCGATACTCAAGAAACCCAATGCAGGGATAACCACAAAAATGGGATTCGACAGAAGTCGATTGGACAAATGAGGAAAGTCTATTAGGGAATAGATAGTGATTCCAGCAAAGCATGCCACGAAAACCAAAATAGCAACCTTTACAAGTTGAATCATTTGAAAGAACTGTTTGCCACCGGTCTTCATGATGAGATAAATACCTCCATGCATCATGAACAAGGCCAATGTAGTAAAGCCAACTAATAGGGCATATGGATTGAGAAAGGCAAGCCATGAACGGGCATACTCTTTGTCAGCTCCTATGGCCATTCCTTGTAGAACGTTGCCCAGTACAACCCCTAGCAAAATGGCTAATGAAATGCTTGATATACTGTAGAGGAAATCCCATGTGTTTCTCCACCATTTCATTTTTTCCTTGCTTCGGAATTCGATGCTGACAGCTCGGAATATGAGCAAGGTCAGAAACAACATGAATGGGATGTACATGGCTGAGAAAAGCGTAGCATAAACGTCAGGGAAACCTGCGAACAGAGCTCCACCTCCAATGACCAACCATACTTCATTGCCATCCCAGACAGGACCTATGGCGTTCAATGCGATTCTCCGCTCCCGATCAGTCTTGAAGAACAGATGCCAGGCTCCAGCTCCGAGATCAAAACCGTCCAGAATGGCGTATCCAGTAAAAACACCGCCTATTACCAGGTACCATAATATTGCATAGTCGATTCCTAAAAAAGTAGCCATCAGATACTTGGTTTAAATGCTTCAGTCATGCTTTTCTGCCTTGGTCGCTGCTCTTTAAGTTCGCTTTCGTCGGGTCCATTTTGGATTTTTTTATTCATCATGTAGATGAAAAGCGCGAAGAGGAAGATATACACGATGGTAAATAGGACCAGAGAGAAGAGCACTTGATTGGCAGTCACTACCTTAGAAAGTGCATCCGAAGTTCTCAATAGACCATAAACAACCCACGGCTGTCGACCCATTTCCGCAGCGAACCATCCAACCTGATTGGCAATTTGGGGTAAGAATACGGCGAAGACAAAGGCTCTTAGCAACCAGGTCTGCTCGAAAAGTTTGCCCCTCCACAGTTGGAATGATGCAAATAGGGTAAGGCCAATCAGCGTCATCCCGATTGCTACCATCAAATGGTAAAACTGGAAGATGGCATTTAGGGCAGTAGGTCTCTCATCTTTTGGGAATGAATTAAGACCTCTTACTGGTGTGTCTAAGTCATAGTGAAGAAGGAATGTTAGTCCAGCTGGGATTTTTATTCCTGTGACTGTTTGGCTTTCTTTTTGAACCCAACCTAAAATGTACATATCAGCGACGGCCAGACTATCAAAATGTCCTTCCAGCGCGGCAAGCTTCGCAGGTTGGTTTATGGCTACACCATCTGCTGACCTATGACCAGTAAATAATTGCGATAAACTAGCAACTGTTGCCACTATCAGCGCAATGCGAAAGGCCTTCTTTGAGATCTCAATGTGCTTACCCTTCAAGAGATAATAAGCATGCACACTCATGACTAAAAAGGCTCCTGCTAAAAAAGCCCCTATCCAAACGTGAGATAATCGATCTACAGAGGAAGGATTAAATACCATTGCCCAGAAGTCTGTGATCTCAGCTCGGGCTTCCATTCCTTCCCCTACAATATGATATCCAGCCGGTGTTTGTTGCCAAGAATTAGCCACCACTATCCATATTGCCGAAAACATGGACCCAAGCCAAACACCAACTGTGGCGATGAAATGCACTTTCGGACTCACCCGATTCCACCCGAATAGTAGAACTCCCAGAAATCCACTTTCTAAAGCGAAAGCGAAAATACCTTCGGCTGCTAAGGCGCTACCAAAGATGTCTCCAACATATCTCGAATAGGTGGCCCAATTGGTGCCAAACTCAAATTCCATGACAATTCCCGTGGCTACACCGATACCAAAAGTGACTGCAAAGATCTTTGTCCAGAATCTTGCCAGAACGTGGTATTGGGGATGTTTTGTCCAGAGATAGGAGCCTTCCAGAAAGACCATGATGAGTCCCAAGCCAATACTAAGAGGCGGGTAGATGTAGTGAAAAGAGACTGTTAATGCGAACTGAACCCGGGATAAAATTTCTACATCCATAAACCCATCATTTAGTTGAAAACAAGCTTAAGGAAGAAACAGTAATTGTCTCAATAACATTCCCCCTTTTCCATAAAAAAAGCCACTTAAAAGTGGCTTTAAATCAATATCTAATTGGTCAGGTTTTATTCGTTTCTTAAAGACTCAACCGGATTGGCCATCGCGGCCTTTACCGTGCGGAAACTCATGGTTGCTAGCGCTATGAATAGAGTAACAAAGATTGCACCCAAGAAAAGATCAAAGCTCAGGTTTACACGATAGGCAAAGTCCTCCAACCATCTTCTCATCAGGAAGATCGACAGAGGGATTGCAATGACCATCGCAACCACATATAGCTTCAGAAAGTCAAGTGACATGATACCTACAATGGATCCAACTGTTGCACCTAGTACCTTTCTGATACCAATTTCTTTCGTCCGCTGCGCTGTGCTGTAGATAGTTAATCCAAATAGACCCAAGCAGGCTATGATGATAGCAAGTCCAGCGAAAATGGAGAAGATGGTCCCGAATTGCTGATCTGCTTCATATTGCTCATTGAAGGAATCATCTACGAAGTATGTAAGGAATGGTCTGTGAGGAGCTAGTTCGTTCCATTTCGTTTCCAGTTCTTCCAGTGTTTTACCAAGTTGGCCGGTGGATAGTTTAAGCGCCAGTTTTGCATTACTCTGACCATTTGAATGACGCATGGAAAGTGGCTCAACTTTCTGATGCAATGACTTGTAGTTGAAGTCTTTGATCACACCGATAACCCGGCCCTCTCGGCCCCATTGGGAGAATTTTTTACCTACAATATCTTCTGGGTTTTGATACCCCCAGAGTCGAGTGGCGGCTTCGTTCACTAGAAGCGATTGCGTAGTATCAGCTGGGAAATCTCTTGAGAATCCACGTCCCGCGATTATTTCCATACCAAAATTGGAAATGAAGTCATTGTCTATCTCATAAATGGCAGGGCCCTTTTGTACCATATCGCCATTAGGACTTTGAATCGAGGTTCCGGCATCAGGGAAAAAGTCTCCGGGCACAGCTCTAGAAGCACTGATGGACTTCACATCAGGGTGGGTGAGTAGCTCCCTTTTTACATACTCTATTTGGTTCTGTACTTTGCCATCCCAAAAGAAGTCGACTACCAGCATTTGGTCAGAGTCATACCCTTTATCATAAGATCTTAGAAAATCAAGTTGAGATACGATGATGCTAGTAGCTACCAACAGCATTATCGAAAGAGAAAACTGTAGGGTGACCAATACCTTTCTTAAGAGCGTGCCTTGAGAAGAGGTCTTGAAGGACCCTTTAAGTACTGTTACTGATTTGAACCTGGAAAGGACCCATGCTGGATAGAGTCCAGCGATAATTCCCACTGCAAAAAGCAAGATCACATAGAGAAGTATCAATTCTGGAGCGAAAAGCCAGGCCGTAACCATTTCTTTGCCTGCGATTTTTTCCAGGAAGGGCAATGAAAACCATGCTATTGCCACAGCCAAGATCCCGCCTATGAAAGACATGACTGTCGACTCAACCAGGAATTGAGTGATGATAGACTTTCGTTGGGATCCTATCGCTTTTCTAATACCAACTTCCTTGGCCCTTTCGACAGATCTTGCTGTAGACAAGTTCATGAAGTTGATGCAAGCAATGAGTAAAATGAACAGGGCTATGGAAATGAAGATGTAGACATTATCCATGCTACCAGTAGCCCCAATCTGTCGCTGTGCCACTGAGTCAAGATAGGCAGCGCTAAGCGGTTCATAAGCTATATCATATCCACTCCAGTCAGGGTTATATTTCTTCAGGAAGTCATCAGTCTTAGACTCTAGTGATGAAATGGATGTCCCTGGCTTCAAGGTGAAGTATGTGTAGAAGTCAACATACCCCCACCAGTTGAAAAGGTCTGGATCCCAAGGGGTCCAGGCACTCATAGGAAACAGTCCCTCAAACTTGATGTGAGAGTTATCCGGTAGGTCGGCCATTACTGCCGAGACTTTGTACTGTTCTTTGCTGATTCCTACAGTGACAAACTGACCAATTGGATTTTCATCACCGAAGTATTTCTTAGCCAACTTTTGAGTAAGTACGATGTTAGTAGGCTCATTTAAGGCTGTCTTTGAATCTCCCGCCAATAGTGGCCAGTCGAATATCTGGAACATCGTTGAATCCACTAACCAAATAGCATCTTCCTGGAAACGCTTGCCATTGATCTCCACCAAATAGCTACCAGTGTTCTTGAATCGGCAGAACTGTTCGACCTCCGGCATATCATTGATCAATGCAGGGCCCACTGGGCCATTACCCCACACTTGAAATTCTTCAGGTGCTGGGGTTGGTTCTAATTCAGCATCCTCATTACTTCGAAAGGAGTGGAGTACCCTATAAGTCCTGTCGTAGTTAGTGAGGTATTTGTCGTAAGACAACTCGTGATTTACGTAGATCGCGATCAGCAGGCAGCTTGCGATCCCTACGGCCAGGCCTGCAATGTTGATAAAGGAAAAGATCCTATTTCGCTTGATGTTGCGGAAGCTGACTTTAAAGTAATTTTTGAACATGGCTGTTTGATTGAGTTTTTGATTTTCGTCTATTGGCTTGACAATTTTTGGTCTGAAAAACCGAAGTACATTCCAGGTGAATCTTAGTCTCGCCTTTGCAAGCCCCATGGTTTGGAGGTCATGACCAAATTGCTCCTCCAGGTCCCCCATGATGGTCTCCTGCAAAGAATGCTTACAATACCACTGGAAAAACCTAGCAGGTAATGAAGGCAGTCTTCTATTCATTCAATATTTTCTCGATTCTCTTGTCTAAGTCTTTTAAATCGGCGGTTGATTTCATGATGTCGTCTGCCCGGTAATCTCGCATATCCTGAAGTCGATAATCGGGAAGAAGTTCTTTAAAGTTGAGCATCACAAACTGGTCTACTATTCTTTCTTTCATCTGATGAGGAACCTGATACCTGTTGATCAATGAGGCCTCTATGCCCATATGTACAATCTCATGTATGATTGTGTTTGCGGGATTTTCATACTGCTTAAACTGTCCTTGGGGAGTAGTGAAAAGCGTGATATCACCAGTATCAGGATTGTAGCTGCCTCCAGGACCATAGAGTGTTAGGTTCACATTGTATTGGTCGTACATCTTGAACTCCCAATCCAATTCCAGTTCCTTAATTTTCTCCAGCATCTTGTTCACCAAGGGGAGCGCATTTTCCACTTTCTCATAACCGGCTTTGTAGTCTTCTTCAGCATATACCGATGCCTTGAGTTCTGATTCCAGGACTTGATAGTCCTCATTAGAAAGACCTTGTGTTCTGGATTTAGCCTTAAGATTTTCAAGAGATGCTACCGGCGGAAATGCTACCTGATATCCATTTTTCTCAAAGAATTGGATATCCTGCACATTCCGCCATATGTACTGTGCTTCAGATTCAGCTGAAGGGACATTTACCACAACTTTATCATCAGCGCCGAACAGGATGACAATGAAAAGAATGAATAGTCCTCTCATAATGTAAATAGGGGTGCTTTAATTAAATAGATTGAAACTGGAGCTGAGGAGCTAATTTCCAAAGGCTTGTTCTAGAATCTTTCATCTCTTGCAACAGTGCTTTGCCAGTATTGGTAATCTTGAAATATCTCTTCTTTCGACCACCACGTTCCTTGGTAGCACCGCCCATATGCGACTCTAAATATCCTTTTTCCTCCAGTCTGTAGAGGGTGATATGGACTGAACTCAGGTTGACTTCCCGCTTCTGATGGTCTTTGATGGACTGAACAATTGTATTGCCATATGCCTCTTCTTTGAGAATGAGCACCATGGTCAAAATCAATTCTTCAAATTCTCCCAAAAAATTTGTTCTACCCATTTTTATTGAATTTGTAAAAGAAATATACGCGCTATTTCTATTTAAGTTGTAAAAGAAATTAAAAAGTATTGCTATTCGTCTTTCAATGAATCCACTGGATTGGCATTAGCAGCTCGTAAGGTTTGTGATCCTACTGTGAGGAATGAAATTAAAATGGCAATGATGGCAGCAAAGGCCAAGATCCAGCCATTTAATACAATGCTATCAGCAAAATTTTCCAGCCACTTCGATCCTAACAGGTAGCTGGCTGGTATGGCTACTATCAGTGCCAGGAATACAGATTTTGTAAATTCAAAAGTCATCTTGAAAGCCAACTTGATTCTGTCAGCACCTAAGACTTTTCTGATTCCGATCTCTTTTACCTTTCGCTGAACCTGGAAAATGGTCAGTCCAAATAATCCCATACAGGAGATTAGAATGGCTAAGCCGGCAAATATTTTCGAGAGGGTAGAGACTCTCATTTCTGAGTCATACATGGCTTGGTAATCCTGATCCACAAATCCAGGTTCAAATGGATAGCTAGGATTGAACTCCTTATAAATAGATTCTAACCTTTCGATAGTGGCGAGTTCCTGGCCTTTAGCAATTTTCACCATGATATAATGTGCCATTTCAGGTCGGTAGAAGAACATTGCCGGCTCCATTTCCTTGTGCAGAGATTCTGTAGTGAAGTCCTTCACTACTCCGATGATTTGTTTCTTCCCGGTGTAATGCTCTACGGTCTGCCCAATGGGGTCTTCCATCCCCATTACTTCTATGGCTGTTTCGTTGAAAATGATACTATTTTCTTCAGAATTTAAATCTTCACTGAAATGGCGTCCAGCGACCAATTCCAAATCCAGGATTTGCACTGAGTTGGCATCGCCATTATTCTCCCAGAACTGTACCTGCCGGTCTTCTTCTTTCCCTTGCCAATCGATGCCTCCTGTTCTGTTCTGCATGTCTGGCCCGACTGAAAACCCACTTTTCGAAACATCCAGTACTCCAGGAATATTTTCTAGTTCAGCGATGAAGGCTTTATCATCTTCAAATAGTCTGCCTTCCCTTAAAAAGTACATGAGATTGTCTCTGTCATATCCCAGGTTCTTATTGAGGGCGTAATCGATTTGTTTGCTTACAATAAGAGTACCCACAATCAGCATGATCGATAAAGTAAACTGGATGAATACGAGTGTTTGACGGCCCATTGAACCCTGGACCTTACTACTTGTTTTCTTAGCTTTCAAAGCTGTAATGGTCTCCAGCCTTGATAAGTGTAGTGCAGGATATAGCCCGGCGATAATCCCGATCATGGGTATAAAAATCACCGCGGATAAAATGAATCTGGAGTCGAAGCTGAGGCTAAGTTGCTTTGCGGTCAATTGATTGAATGGTTCAATCAACAGCGTTACAAAAATCAAAGCAATGGTTACAGCTAGGGTGGAAAGCAATATAGATTCGAAAAAGAACTGGAAAGCGAGGTTTCGTTTGGACGCTCCAAAGGATTTTTTCACTCCAATCTCTTTGGTCTTCAAAGAGGAGAAGGCCGTTGACAGGTTGATGAAGTTGATGCAGGCAATAAGAAGAATGAAGATTGCCACGACTATGGCCATGTTCACATAGTCTATCCTGCCACCAGATTGAACTCCATTCTCGTAATTACTGTAAAGGTACTGGTCGGAGTATCCTGTTAGAAACAGCTTTACCTGGTCATTTTCAACATTTTCCTGGAATATCTCATTGATTTTCTCTTCTGCCAATGCGATTTGATCCAACTCATGCAACTTCACAATTACTCTGCCATAGAAATTACCCCATCCCTTGTAGCTAATGAGCTCATCATGGTAGTACACCCAGGGCAAGATAAATTCGAATGGTTCGGAGGTAGCTGGTGTCACGTCTTCAAGAATACCAGCTACACGGAAAGTTTTATCTGCTGTCCAGAAGTGCCAGGTGATAGACTCATCAATCACATCTTCTTTTCCAAAGATCTTTTTGGCAAGAGACCTAGTAATCAGGATGTTGGATGGATCAGCGAGAGCATCAGCTTCGCCCTTCCATAGTGGATAATTGAGAACCTTTAAATAATCTTCATCTGCAAATCGGCCTTGTACTTTAAATCCCTGACTCTTTACGCTTAGCGTATATTCATGCACGTCGGTAGATACTGCTGCCACCTCCGCTTGGGGAATTTGTGATTCTATTTCTGGTTCCAGCAAACCAGTAACGCCTTTCCAGACATTATCACCTTCAGAACTTAGAAATTTGGTGTAGACCTGAAATAGCTTATCAGAATCCTGATGAAAACGATCTTTTTGGAGTTCATCTGTGATCCATAGAGCGCTAAATAGCACGCATATTACACTTGAAATTAGCCCTATCAAATTGATAGAGAAGACAGTCTTGTGTCTAAGGAAACCTCGAAAGGTTATAAGTAGATTGTGCTTGAACATACCGTAAAAATTGAGTTGACCTTTTTTTGATTTTATGATAGACGGGCGGAAAAACCTGATGACGTTCCAGATGAATCGTCTCTTGGCTTTTCCAGCCCCAAGTATTTCTACATCCATATCGAACTGCTCCTCCAAATCTCCAAGGATACTCTCCTCCAATATCGGATCGCAATACCATTGGAAGACCTTGGTGAAGAATCTGGATGGACGTGGTTCTTTCACCCTTTTATTCGTCTTTTAATGAATCTACAGGATTGGCGTTTGCCGCCTTCAGAGTCTGAATGCTCATGGTCATAATGGCGATAAGTATAGCCATCAGCCCAGATGCAACAAAAAATGAAAAATTGAGATCTATTCGATAGATAAACGAGTCTAACCAGTTCTTCATGATGAAATAGCCAATTGGCAGTGCGATGATAATAGCTGACATGATCAGCTTCATGAAATCACTGGAAAGGAGTAATATGATTCGCTTGGCACTAGCGCCCAGTACTTTTCGAATACCAATTTCTTTTCTTTTTTGCTCCGCGGTAAAGGCAACAAGGCCAAACAGACCCAGGCATGACACTATGATGGCAATGGTTGCGAAAGAAGTAGAGAGATCCGCTACTTGCTGCTCCGATTTATACAGATTCTCGTACTCTTTATCGAAGAAGTTAAAGTTGAAAGCCAATCCTGGATTGAATTCGTCATAAAGCTTCTCAATCCTCTCGATGGTTTGGAATTCATTTGACGGTGCGATTCTGACCACTATGCTTCCCAGATCGCTTCCCAACTGAAAGAAACAAGGCTTGATAGGTTCAAATAAGGACTCAAAATGAAAGTCTTTAGCTACTCCAATGATTTGTCTTTCCTGACCCCATAGTCCGATAGTTTTACCGATAGGGTCCTCCAGTCCCATTACTTCGATGGCTTGTTCATTCAGGATGATTTTTGAATACTCATCTCCAAACTTTTCATCGAAGGTCCTGCCTTCGGCCATTTCAATGCCGAAAGTCTCAATGAGGTTGGGCCCAACTTCCAGATTTCCAAACCTGATCCGTGCTTCAGGATCTTTACCTTCCCAGTATAGGCCAGTGGTTTTACCCATTCCGCCTAATAAGTCATGCCCAAATTCGGCGGTGCTAACGACACCTGGGATCTTTTGAAGTTCCGACAGGAAGGTGCTTGTATTCTTTCCTACTCTGCCATCTGCGTTGAAGTAGATCACTTGTTCCTTCTGAAAGCCCAAATTCTTATCCAATACAAATTGGATCTGGGAGGAGACAACCAATACCGAAGTAATGAGTATTACAGATACACCGTACTGGACCATTACAAGGCCCTTTCTAGCCCACCCGTCTCCGATAGAGGAAGAAAGCTTGCCTTTCAGAATTGAGATGGCTTCAAAACCAGATAAGTAAATAGCGGGATAGCTGCCAGCCAGTATCGAAGTGATAACGATGATACCAGCAAGGAACTGTAGCAATTCTATCGTCAAGATTAGCTCTAAACTCTTGCCCGTAATTTCATTGAAAACTGGCAGGAGGAGTATGACTATGGCCATCGCAACGATGGTTGATATGGTGGTGAGAACGAATGTTTCTACATAAAACTGAAAGGCTAAACTTCTTCTGCTCGCTCCCATCGATTTTTTCACGCCTATTTCTTTCAGTCTCCTCGACGCTCTGGCGGTAGATAGATTCATGAAATTGATACAGGCAATGAGAAGTACCAATCCAGCAACGATGGAGAAGAGACGAACATACTGCATTCGCCCTGGTACCGCTTCACCGTTTTCATATTTGCCATATAGGTATCGATCTGCATATCGCTGGACTAGAAACGAATGTCGATAGCCTTCCCATTTAGCGGTTATTATGCGGTTGACCTGCTCTTGTACTCCTGTGATTGAAGCATTTTCAGAAAGTACTATAAATGTAGAGGGGTCACTATTTTGCCAGTCCCTGAGGTGAGGGTGACTATCCAGGAAGGATTCCATAGTGAACACTACATCAAAAGGCCTGCTGGTGTTATTTGGTAGTTTTTCAAAGATGCCAGTAACAATATGGGTAGATGGGTCTCCACCTTTTTCCCAGGTTATGCTTTCACCGATGGGGTTGATTCCTTTTCCGAATAGTTTTTCGGCAAATTCCTCAGAGATTACCACACTTTCCTTAGCCAACAACACCTGCGAAGGGCTGCCACTACCTAACGGAAAGGAGAATACTTCAAAGAACTCCGAACTTGCGTATTGGTCAAGTGTTTTAAGCTTTTTTCCATTGTATTCTACAATGCCATCTGAACCGTAAGAGCCAGGAGGAAGGACCGAGACCGTTTTATCCAGGATTGGTAGTTCCTCATTCAATGTCTCTGCCAATAAGGCTGGGGTCATTTCTATGGTCTCTACTTTATCGATTATGTTGATGTTTTGTAGCACCTGAAAAAGCCTGTCTCCGTCCTTATGGAAATTGTCCATGGCGTATTCATCACTTACCCACAGATAGATGAGTAAAGCACAGGCCAATCCACTTGAAAGCCCAATGAGATTGATGGCAAATGAAGTTTTAAAACGGCGGAAACCGCGGAGTGTTAGTTTGATGTGATGCTGTAACATTGTGACCGTATTGAGTTTTTTCCTTCCTTCTTTTCTGATAATCCCGGGCCTGCAAAACCGAAGAACATTCCAAGCGAATCTTCTACGGGCTTTTGATATTCCCAGTGTTTGAACATCAGCGTCAAATTGCTCATAGAGATCTCCTAAAATCGCATCTTGCAATGATGGCTTACTGTACCATTCAAAGAAGCGTTCGAAGATTTGAGGAGGTCTTTTCACTTATCAATACTGAGTTCTTCTGATTACTATTGAAGTTGTAAAACAAACATACGGATCATTTCTATTTAAGTTGTAAAAGAAATGAAATGCTCATAGATATTGGCTGAAAAAGAAGTTTCTAAGAGCTTAATACCCAATCCATTCGGGCTCGCCATGATAGGCTTTTTCGCCAGAAATTTGTCTTTCCCAGCCTTCATAAAGGTAGTAGACAAAAATGTGGTCCTCACCTGCTCTTGTTGAATGATAAGCTAATCTGGAACCGTCTGGCGACCAATTGATTTCTACGTTATTATAGGTGTTGTCCACTACTCTTTTGGAAGTCTTTTCCTGAAAGCTATAGATGAAGATACTGTTTGTATTCTCTTCCTCTTGTACGGTATAGGCAAGGTGATTACTGTCAGGAGACCAAGAGATATACTTTTCTCTCCTACTGTCTTCTGTAATTCTTTGTGTTTGGTCACTACGGGTGTTGTAGGTGTAAATGTCATTGGAGCCTTCCCTGTTTGATATGTAAGCGAGGAAAACTCCATCTGATGACCATTTCATTCGTCCGTTGTATGATTGATTATCTGTTACAGGCCGTATTTCCGAAGAAGTTAAGTTTTTGACATAGACTTGGGAATATTCGCCATTTTGTACGGCATAGACAAATGCATTTCCTTGATGATTTAGTATAAACTGTTCTTGTCCTTGGAAGTCATAATCTATTTGTATGCCGTTGATATCCATTAATCGCAGTTGAAATTTTCCTTGTGGATCATTCGAGTTGTAGATGATACCATTTAAAGATTGATTCCAAGCAGGCGACCAATCCCAGCCGCTATTATTGGTTAGCTGCTTTTCATCTTCCCCCAGATGGTCATTTTTGAATATATCGAAACCGTTTCTGTTTGAGATGTAGGCTATGTCAATTTTTTTGCCCCAATCAGGAGCATTTTTTGAAATGAATTCATCAAATAATTTCTCATATCGATGTGGGTAATTACTCACATCTTTTACATGGTCAGATCCCCAATCAGTATGGTGAAATACTGACTGATCATTGAGTGATTCGGCGATATTTACTGATTGACTGGAAGCCGTCGCTTGATCTGCCTGGGAATGAATGAGGAAAACGGGAGCCGTGACCTTTGATGTAGCGTCTTTAGTATTTGCTTCATAAAAGTCTACACCAGTTCGCCATTTTACGAACGTGGTAACGCCAGGCATAAGGAAGTCGATCCACTGCCCGTAATCGCGATAGGCTCTTTCAGTTACGGCGCTATTCCAGGCATCAAAAGGGGAGTCAGCCAATACAAAAGGAATATCGGAATTGCCCCCGGCAGCATGTAAGACCGTAGCTGCACCCCAAGACTCTCCGAGGTATGCTACTTTCTGAGGGCCAAGGCCAGTCTTTTCTTGAAACCATTTGTTGACTACTTGGAAATCTTCTTTTTCCAGGAGGCCTCCACCTCCATATTTGCCACCACTTTCACCCATCCCCCTTTGGTCGTACATGGCTATGTCGCACCCTCTGGTCCAGGCCAGCGGGAAAAACTTCAGCATGCCAGATCTATTGGATCCCCAACCGTGCGCAATCACTACCCCACAGTCACCATCAGCTGGATTGTCGAAATACCAGCCAGCTAAGCTGATACTATCAAACGCCTCAACTTCAAAGTCCAGAGGTTGGCCATAGGAGGCTATAAATTCTTCAGAAAATGCTGTGTTAGCCTTCCTATTAGGAGTGATAACAAGAGTGGAAAAGAACCAACAGATTCCCCCATAGGCCACTACAAATATGATGAGTAGGGCAATGCCAATTTTTCGAACCATAACTATTAACTATCATATCAATTTATGGTTTTCTCCTCTATTTATTCATCTTTCAAAGTCTGGGCTGGATTTAGCTTTGTGACATACCTTACCTGAAATAAGATGATTGCAAAGCAAACAATCGCTATAGCAATGAATGGAATCAAGTAATTGGAAAATGCGAATTCCGTCCTAAACGCGAAATTCTGAAGCCATTGACTACCTAGCCAACCTGCCAATGGCAGACTTAAGATACCACCCAGGAACAATAGCAAGCCATATTCCTTAAAGAGCCACTTTATAAGGCTCGCCAATGGAGCTCCCAGCACTTTCTTGATCGCTATTTCTTTTGTTTTCCAGGAGACATGATACAGCACCAGACCTATGAGGCCGATGGAGCTGATGATGATGGCTAGTAGCGACAAGTATCCTGCTAATTGCTCCAATGACTTCTCTTCCTGATACTTATCTGCCATGGCTTGTGTAAGGAATTGATATTTTACCGGGAGAGAGCTAAAGGTATCATGAGCTGCTTCCAGTTGCGCCATGGCTTGTTCTGTTTGATTGGGAGCCGCTTTGATAAAAATGAAGTCTGGTGCCCATTTCATTGTTCGCATGATCAGTGGTTTTACTGATTCATGCAGCGTGGTGAAATGAAAGTTCTCCGCTACGCCAATGATCGTTCCTTGCTCTTCCCAAACAGTGAGTTTCTCTCCGACCGGATTATCCATACCCATGGCTTGAGCCGCTAATTCATTGATCACGTAGTTGGCACTATCGGATTTAAAATCTTCAGAGAACCACCTCCCTTCTTTGATCTTGAGTTTAATCATGGCTGGAATCGATTCGTCCATGTCTTGAATACCAAAGAATTGACCCCCCATTTCTTTTTTCTCATTGCGCCAGACAATGTCTCCGGTGAAGCCTAATCCCCCTCCGTAGAAATCGTGGTTGGAGGCCCCCACCGTCTCAATGGCTGGAGACTGGGCTAATAGGTTTTTAATTTCCTCATACTTGGGTCTGGTTTGTTGGTCTAATCTTAAGAATAGGATATTGTCCTTGGATAGTCCGACATCCTTGTTGAGCATATAGGAGACCTGGTCCTTGATCGTGAAGGTCAGTGAGATGAGTAGGGTTGATATTCCAAATTGGAATACTACCATGGCTTTTTTGACCCATCCAGAAGACTGGGTAACACTTTGGTAGGACCCTCTTAGGGATTCATTGGCCAGGTTGGCCAGCCTTATCGATGGGTAAAGGCCTGCTAGTATTAAAGTGCCGATTGAGAGTAGTACAAAGAAGTAGGAATAATAAATGTTCCAATTCAGACTGAAGGTCTTGCTGGTCAGCCATTCCAGAGCGGAAAAAGTGGACATGGTAAGTACTAATGCCACCAAGATACTTGACAGAATGATGATGCCGGTTTGTATCAAGAACTGACCTAAAAGTGCTGATTTGGTGGCACCAATGGTTCTTCTAATCTGCACATTTTTAAGTCGTTTCAAAGTTCTGGAATTGACCAAAGAGACATAGTTGAAACTAGCTATCAATAGGATGAAAATAGATACCCCAGCCAGTAGTATCACATTATTGATACGTCCTCCAGTCTGTACACCATTTTCAAAATCTGCATACAGGTATTGATCCTCATAGGGTTGAAGGAAGTTAGTGTACCAATCCATTCCTCCTTTCTCTTTTGCATAGGGATGTAGTTTTTGATTAAGAAAAGCCACATCTGCATTCTCTCTCAATTTGAGGTAGGTGGCAAACCAAACGTTGCCCCAGGTATCCATTTCTCCGTACATCTTTTTCAAGTTTTCAATGGATATGAGGACGTGAAATTTGTTGCTGGACTGAATAGGGAAGTCCTCAAATACACCGGTAATATTGAAGTCAAGGCTTGACTCACCATCATGGATTTTTATGGTCTCGCCTATCGGAGATTGATTTGGGAAGAAGCTCTCAGCGGTTGTTCTGGAAATAGCTACATCACTTAGCCCTTTGATACAGCTTGCGGCATTTCCTTCTAGAAAAGGACGGTCAAATACTTCAAAATAGTTAGCATCTGCTGCTGCGAATCCTTTCTTTACTGTCTTGCCATTGATGGTCATAGGCACTTCTTCAGGGTATGCGTACCTAACACGCTCTTCGACCTCTTCAAAGTCAGTTTTAATGGCATCCCCAAGGGGGAAGGCCGTACTTTCATCGGTTATGGTTTCCCCATTGATGTCTACATTCATCAGTACGCGATAAATACGATTGCCGTCGCTGAAAAAACGATCGTGTTTCCATTCGTCCTCTATCCAGATGGCCATGTTGATCATGGCCCAGAAGGCGAGGGAGAATCCTAAGATGGTGATGCCAGTAAAACTTTTTTCTCTCCCGAAAACTCGGAAGGCAATTTTGATATGATTTTTAAACATGCCGTAGGTGTTTATTCTGTGAGTTCCTTCCGATGGCTTTATAATGTCCCGCCGGAAAAGAAGTATTATGTCTTTTATGAATTTCCAGTCTGCTTTTCTTTTTCCCGACTCCTCAATCCTTTCTTCATAGAGCTCCATTAAGTCTCCTTCAATAGGCACTCTTAGATTCGGATGGCAATACCATCGAAATAGCCTTAGAAAAAATTGAGGAGGTTCAGGCCTATTCATCTCTTAAGGATTTTACAGGGTTTCTTTTACTTACAGAGATGAGTTGGGAACTGATAGAGGCCATACCTATTGCCAGCAATATCAAAGAGCCAATTAAGATGGTTCCTGCGCCGAATTCCACGCGGTTTGGCAAGCTTTCAAGCCATAGTGAGTTGAAAAAATAGCTTATTGGAGCAGCAATCAAAATAGAGATTAGTAGCATTTTGATAAAAGACCAACTTAAAAGGAATGTAAGGTTTTGAATCCCGGCTCCCAGTACCTTTCTGATTCCAATTTCTTTTTGTCTGCGTTCACTGGTGTAAACGGCCATTCCTAGCAAGCCTAGACAAGAGATAACAATGGCCATGGCCGATATGAACCCTACAATTGAAGCCAGGTCGGAGAGCCAAAGGTTGGACTGCAAAAGCTGGTCGTTGAAAACATGGAATTTGAAGGGATGTAAATTGTCAAGGCTTTTCCATTTTTCTTCTAAGGAGTGAATGACACTTACCCAGTTGGCAGACGATACGCGTACATTGATATAATTGAATAGCTCTGGATCATTCCAAAAGACAACTGGGCCGTTTCCATCGTCTACAGGAGTTTTGAACTCGAAGTTTTCTATTACACCCACTACTTCTAGTACTTTATCTCCACGAACTTTAAGGTTTTGTCCGATAGCTTCAGTCGCAGACTGATAGCCTAATATTTGGACCATAGTCTCATCTATTACTATTTCCTTACTTTCAGCGGATGAAGGAATGAAGTTTCTGCCAGCTACCAATTTCAACTCCATGTTGCCTAAGAAATTCGCATCTACACTGTGGTAAACGGAGCTAATGCCCTCATCTGAATCCATCTTTTTGACCATGGTAGTTCTGATGTTGGGTAGTGACGGGATCATCTCGCAAGCAGAAGCCTGCTGTACACCTGCGACAGACTTGAACTCACTCATCAGTAGCTTGTAGTCGTTCCCTTGGATAGGAATATTGATGATATTATCGGTGCTGAATTTGTAATCAAAATCTCGGTAGTGATTGAATTGCCGGCTGATGACAATCGTGGTGATAATTAATATTAAGGAGAAGACGAACTGAGTGATATTTAGTAGTTGTCTCAAACCCATTTTTCTGGACCGACCGGGGTTCAGTTTTTTTAAGGTCTCCATTGGACTGAATTTTGATAAGAAAAAGGCTGGGTAGAGACCTGCTGAGAGTCCAATGATCACAGCAAAAACTAAAAAGAAGATGTACACAATTAAGTTTGGTCGAACGCTGAAAGTAAGAAGTTGACTAACCCAAAGGCCATTCAATGCCAGCTTTAGAAATAATAGTAAAACATTGGCGACAATGAGTGCAAGGAATGCTACGAGCAACGACTCAATTAGGAATTGGAATACCAGGTTCGTTCTGCTGGCACCATTTACTTTTCTTATGCCGATCTCTTTAGCCCTTGTGAGAGCTCTTGCCACTGATAGATTGGTATAGTTCAGACATGCGGAGAAGAGAATGATAAAAGTGAGGAAACCTAGTACGTAGTAGGCCTGGATAGGCAACCTTAGTGTTAATGGAGCTCCTAGGAACTCTCCTGGGGTTATATCAGTCAGATTCTGGATAGGTAGAGAAAACTCTGATAGCTCTTCAATCTCAGCGTATTTATCATTAACTATTTCGTCAATAGCAGCTGATAATTTTTGGCCGGTACCAGATTCATTTAGTAAGACGTAAGTATAGCAGTTGGAATAGTTTCTCCAATTGTCAGAAAAGTCAGACTTGAAACCTTCTTCTATCAGCCTGGGGATGGTAGAGGAGGAGGTAAGTACATCAAAGTTGATGTGCGACTTGTACCGGTTGAGATCAATAACTCCAGAAATTACGAAGGTTCCCCAGTCCTGCGGGATGGTTGCATCTTCAACTCCCAATGAAAAGTCGAGGTGATCCAGTCCTCTGTCAGAAAATTCAATGGTTTTTCCAATCGGGTTGGCATCTTTGAAGAGAGCATATGCTTTTTCCGAAGTGATGATCATAGAATTCGGCTCTTGTAGAGCAGTATGCTTGCTACCTTTTTCAAGCTCAAAATCAAATACTTCAAAGAACTCTGAATCAGCAAAAAAACCTCTCAGTTCGATATTGCGGTCCTGTTCAAGATTTATCGCATCTCCTCCGACGTTTGGAATTAGCCTGACTGTTTTGGCAACAATAGGATAATTCGCTGCAAGCTCTTGAGCAATGGGCTGAGGACATTTAGCATTGGGTGTTAGAGACTTCTCTTGCTTTGACAGTATTCTGTAAATGCGATCTTTCTTAGTATGGAATTGATCGTATTGTGTTTGATCAAGTAGCAATTGGAGAATGAGCAGACCTACGGCCATGGAGATGGCCAGGCCGATTACATTGATAAAAGAGAAGGTCTTATACTTCAGTAGATTTCTCAACCCTACTTTGAAATAGTTTTTAAACATGCCATAGGTATTTATCCTGTGAGTCCCTTCTGCGGGCTTGATGA
>CAZZHO010000008.1:0-40578 GCA_964653795.1 uncultured Roseivirgaceae bacterium
AAACCTTAAAAAAATGGCTTTAGTAAAATATAACCCAGTAAACTATTCTCCACTTGGCTTTAGAAACTTCGTGGATAAATTCTTCAACGATGACTTCTATGGTGGATCGAGCGTTTCCAGCTTTTCACCTAATGTAGATATCGCTGAAACAGATAAATCATTTGAAATTGATTTCCATCTTCCAGGTTTGAAGAAAGATGATATCAAAATTGATCTTAACGACGGTCGACTCTCTGTGAGTGGCGAGCGAAAGTTCAAAAACGAAAAAAGCGAGAAGAACTATAAAAGTGTAGAAAGCTACTACGGTACTTTCAACAGGTCTTTTCAGCTTCCGGAAAACATTGATGCTGATAAAGTTTCAGCTGCCTTCGAAGATGGCGTACTGAAAGTAGTGGTGCCTAAAGACGAAAAGAAATTGGCACAACGCACGATCAGCATCAAATAAGACTCTTTTCATGAGTAGGTGAGTTTAGGTTAGGTTGATGGGGCGGGTCTTTTGGTTCGCCCCTCTTTTTTGGTTAAATCATGTTAATGCTTGTAAATAAAATTGCCTGGGATGCGTATTGATGTAGAACCTATAATGGTCATTCTAAGTAATATTATAAGCAGAGGTTAGAAACGGCATATTGATTCAGATATGAAAACACGACAATTAGTTTTTGCGATGATCATCTCTTCCATCATGGGAGGAGCCATCGCTATTTCAGGATATACATTTTTAAACCCGAGACAAGATCAGGTACAGACTTACCCATCAAGTTTGGCTTCAGGAAATTCCGTGCCCATTAGCTATACTAATTATGTGGCTGATACGGTGGACGTGAAAGTGCCTGGTGGACTCAATTTTGTAAGCGCTGCTGGCGCTTCTACTCCGTCCGTTGTGCACATCAGGACTACTTATACGGGTTCTTCTAGAAGTACAAGAACTCCATTTGATGATCTATTTCGGGACTACTTCGGGGATAGAACACCACGAAATGAGGATTCCAGGTCCCCCCAAGCCCGTGGGTCAGGATCTGGCGTGATCATTTCTAATGATGGTTACATCGTGACAAACAATCACGTAATTGATGATGCGGACGAGATTGAAGTGTTGCTCAATGACAACCGCACTTATCCCGCCGAGGTGATCGGTGTGGACCCCAATACAGATCTTGCGGTCATCAAGGTCAATGAAAGCGGTCTTGAGGCTGTCCAGTGGGGCAACTCCGATGATCTTCAGATTGGCGAATGGGTACTTGCTGTTGGCAACCCTTTTGAGTTCAGGTCTACGGTTACAGCAGGTATTGTCAGTGCCAAGGCCAGGAATATCAATATTCTAAGAGGTAGAAATAGAGGCTCCAATTTGTCCATTGAGGCCTTTATCCAAACAGATGCAGCTGTAAACCCTGGAAACAGTGGAGGCGCCTTGGTCAACTTGAGAGGTGAGTTGGTGGGGATTAATACCGCTATAGCCTCTCCGACAGGAAGTTTCGCAGGCTATTCTTTTGCAGTTCCAGTAACGCTTGTAAAGAAAGTGGCGGAAGACTTAATGGAATTCGGCACTGTACAACGTGCGTTGCTCGGCGTGAGCATAGTCAATGTCAGCGCGCAATTGGCAGAAGATCAGGATTTGGATTTACTGAAAGGTATCTATGTGGCGCAGGTGCAGCCTAATAGTTCTGCCCAGGAAGCAGGTATCAAAGAAGGAGATGTGATTGTGGCGATTGATGGTAGGGAAGTGAATAATGTTTCTGAACTGCAGGAGCAGGTGGCGTTGAATCGTCCTGGAGATGAGATCGATGTGGATTACGTGAGGGATGGACGAAGAAAATCGGTCAAGGCTAAATTGAAAAATACGTTTGGTACTACAGAGGTCGTGGCGATAAGTGCTGACAACTTTAGTACTGAGGGCGCGACATTCGCGGAACTCAGCAGCAAGGATAAAGAGGATCTTGGCATTGATAGCGGTGTAAAATTGGAGCGATTAGAAGGTGGCAAGTGGCAAGAAGCCGGTATCAAGGAGGGATTCATAGTAACGAGAATAGATCGTCAGGAAATTGAAGGGTTGGATGATCTGATTGCCTCTGTTGAGCGGCCATCAGGCGAGGGAATGTTGATAGAAGGTTATTATCCTGATGGTAAAAAGGCCTTTTACGGCATAGGTTGGTAGTATAAATTTTCATTTTTCAACTAGGTCATCTCGAATGAGATGACCTTTTTTATTGATAAAGAAGCTAAGAATTCAACTAAATTTCGGACATGAAGATTTTCCTCACGTGGGCGTTTTTGATTGTAGGGCTGCATCTGTTTGGTCAGCCTCTGATGGGTGGATATATGTCCTTCACAGAATATGAGGTCAATAAACCTACTTATGCCGGCAACTATTTCTTAGTTGAAAAAAGATCCAAGGCTGAAATCATTCTAGGAGGAGGTAATGATTATAAAATTCTTTCAGCCAATAAGAACATTCCGCAGAATACGGTGAAGAAGAGACTTTGGGGAGTTGTAAAAAATGATACGCTGTATTTAAATGCTAAAATGGTCACAGACATAGTCTGGTATTCACTTGTACACGAGCTAGGAAGATTTGACTATGTGACTTTTCCTTTTCCTATTGATAAGAATATTCAATACAACCTTGGTTTGAATTACACCCATGGTACAGATGTCCGGAGCAATTCCACAGGAAGAATGTCTGGAAAGAAGTTGGCGACCAGCAGGCTTCCTTTTGTTTTTGATTCTGATACAGGTGACTTGACCTATCTCACCTCTGAAAGCTTGTTTCAATTATTGAAACCCAATCCTGATCTACAAAAGCGATTTGATAGTGAGGAAGATAAGCTCAATCCCGAAACCATCAAGCAATACCTTAAAGAGCTAAACGAGTCTCTATAAACCCATTTTAGATTGAAAGAGTGCTTTCCGACTTTGACTCAACTTCACTGTAATGTTGTGAGAGAGATGAACTAGTAAGTTGCGGGGCTCATATTGCTCCAGTGTCTTTACTTCATTCAGTCTGATGATCGCTGTTCGGTGACTCCTGAAGAATTGGTCTGGATCAAGTCTTGTTTCCAGGTAATCCATGCTTTGGCGAATGAGGAATTTATCCTCAGCGGTTCGTACCCATACATATTGATCTGCAGATTCGATAGCTATAATGTCGGTAACATCTATGAAGGACGTTTTAGTGTTTTCCCGGTAAGTAAGCTTCTGAAGGAATTTGCCTTTTGATTGCTTGGATTCCAGCTCTTCCAGGAGTGACTCATACAAGCTGGTTTTATCCAGTTTACTGGAGATATGAACTTCGGCCTTGCTAATGGCTTGACTTAGACGTTCGGGATTGATGGGTTTAAGTAAGTAATCGACAGCATTGAGCTCAAAAGCGTTGATTGCATATTCGTCATAGGCTGTCACAAAAATTGTGTGAGGACGTACGTGTAGCGCTTTCAATACCTCAATGCCACTCTTGTCCGGCATATCGATATCCAGGAAAATTAGATCAGGATTTAGCTCTTGAATTACGGATACAGCCTCAGAACCATTCTTGGCTTCACCGATAATTACTATTTGTGGGTGCTCTTTCAAATAGATCTTCAATAGCTCGCGGGCATCTCTTTCGTCATCTATTATGATTGCTCTTAGGTTGGTCATACAGGAATTCTGATAGTGGCTAAGGTGCCTATTTCATGAGGTGCGATACTGAAAGTCGCCACTCCCTGGTATAGTGCTTTCAGCCTTTCTTTGACATTGGAAAGTCCAATGCCATCTGATGATCTGGAGAATTTCGGTCCCTCATTCACTATAGCAACTTCCAACCAACCATCATCTAGATTCGTGGTAATAGTGATCTTGTTAGCGACAGAGGATTTTGAGATGCCATGCTTGATCGCATTTTCGACAATAGTTTGGAGAATGAAGCTAGGAAACTCTTCCTTGAGAGATGCTTCGTCGATTTCGTAAAGAACGTCCAAATCTTCGAATCGATTCATTTCGATCCCTAAGTAGGTCTGGACAATTTTTAGTTCTTGCTCCAGGGTGCTGATCTGCCTTTCGTTACTGTCAAGAGACATTCGTAATAAGTCACTCAGTGAGGTCGTCATGTTGATGGCTACGGACGATTTTTCCTGCTTGATAGAGCTCACGATGTTGTTGAGGGTATTGAACAAGAAATGTGGCTGCATTTGCATCTTGAGAAATTTTAATCTACTAACAAGCAGTTCCTTTTCGAAATTGGCCGCCCTTAGATCCTTTTCCCTTACTTCCTCGAAGTAAATCCTGGCATGAGCTACTACGATAATGGCGATGTAGATAAAGAAGTGCCAATGAAAAAGATTCAGGAATAAAGCTTGAAAAATGCCGGTGATGGATTCCCAGGTAAAAGTACCCTGATCAAAATTCCATATAGCACTATAGGCCAGCAGGTAGAGGAGTACAATGATTATTGCCACCGGAAGATGGATTGACAGGTTCTTTAGAAGATTCTCCCGATCTATCCGAAAAGTCTGTCCCAGGTAGAAGATCCCAGGTGTCACAATCCCCCAAAGCCACCAGACTAATAGCTGAATTTTCAGATATCCCCACCAGGAAGCGTCTGAACCTCCTGAAACAGCCCTTAGGTAAAGCTGTGTAGAAGTGAACAAAGCAACAATAGTCCACACCAAGAAGCTGATGATGAGATTTCTGGAAGCAAAGGGTTTCAGACTTTTGGAGACCACCTTCTAAAGGTATAAAGATCAATTTTTTTCAAGTTTGAATGGGATATGTTTCCTCATGTGTGAGTGATGCCCAAAATCATCACTGACGCTATAAGCCATGATGAGCCAGAAAGATTCTCCCAATTGGTGAGCATAATCATAGTTGTCTTTTGAAGGGAGGGGCATCTTGAAAGTGATAGTGGTCCCCTCTTCATCTTCAGAGAAGTCCTGGATGCTCACATCGTTGCTACCACCTAATCGGACATCTTCCAAAGGGTTACCCACACCCCGTACGTACATGTCCAGATGTTTGGCCCGACTTCCTTGTACTGTCAATAATATGAGGTCACTTTTTGCGATGCTATTTGTGGAATTGAAGCCTATTCCAACCCAACCCTTAGTGGGCCCAAACAGCGTGAATTCGATGCTGTCATCCTCGATGAGGTAACCCATTTTCATACCACCAACAGTGACATTCCCCTGAGCGAAAGCGCCCAAGGGAATCACCATCATAAGAATTAAAACGAACCTATACATTAAGCTGAGACGATATCAACCAATATTCCTACAATGATCCACTTGCCATCCTGCTTAGCAAGAGAAAGCTGGTAATAAAAGTCATACTCATCGCTAATCGCACTGAGCGTGACCGTCGCTGAGTTGCCTCGTAAAATTTTTGCTGACTTATGGCTGATCTTCCTGGGTGTACCACCGAGTTTTTTGTCAGCTACCATTTGGATGAAGTCACTTCCTTTGAAAGGCATGAGCTTATCCCCCATGGTGACATACTGATACATGTCAGCATGCAAAATGCTTTTCAATTTTTCTGCATCATTTACATCTACGACTTTCACAAACTGCTCCGCGACTTTCTTGATTTCATCAGTGGAATTAGGAGCGCCCGCTTTCACCATTTGAGCGAAAGCGATAAATAGGACTAGTAATAATGGAGTTTTCATTTTCATTAAGTTTTGTCCGGTTCAACGCTCAGGCGGCTGTGCCTTTTTTGGAATGTCGTGAAACTGCAGATCTATGTTGTGAAATGGATCTATTGATAAGTCAATACTGGCAAAGAAGGGATGATATTGGATAGCATCTTCCTTAAAATATAATTTTATCAAGTTAAAATTGTCATAAATAAAGAGTATTTTAATCCGGTGCAATTGGAGTTAACTAACTTGCGATTCCTTAAGACACCACTATGAAAACCACACAACCATTGCTCCTGCTATTTTTTGGAGTAGTCTCTATTTTTCTTCAAGGCTGTAATAGTCACTATGATCTGACACTCCTGGTGTCCGAGGAGGACGTGCCCGTGATGGAGAAGATTGCAAATGAAATCAATAACCACTCTGACTTTGAGATCTCAGTAGTTTCTAAAGACCCTCTTACAGAAGTACAGGCCATTGATGAATTGAAATCGGGAGCTTGTGATCTAACAACTGTTGATAATACCCTTGATTATCACGAGTCGAAAAAGGAACTACGAACGGTCATTCCATTCTTTCATGAAGTATTGGTTGTGGCCTCCAGGTTTGAGATGTCTCATGATGAAATGTATGACAAGATCAAATCAGGCAACTATATGGTATTGACCAAGGAAGTGGATGAGTTAGACTTTTTCAAAAGACTAATTCCCAACTTCACTGGCGATACAACGATCAATTATAGACTTGAGAACCACTATGATCTAAAGCAAGATTTTGCCAATTATGACCTCCTGCTGTTCTTCAGCGCTTTGGAAAATCATGAGCTCGGGGAAATGCTTTTCAGAAAGGAGGCCTACCTATTTTCTCTGGATAAAGATGAGACAATCGGCCAGGGTTCTTTTATTGAAGGGTTCTGCCAGTCTTACAAAAAGACTACTCCTTATATCCTTTCCCGTTTTGCTTTTGGCGTAGGTCTCGACAAACCAACTTACACTTTGGCAGTGCATGAACTCTTGATCGCCACCAGCGACCTACCTTCTAAAGTTATTTTTGACCTAATTGGTACGATCCATCAACATCATATTGTACCCATTTTTGAATCTTCTAACTCCTACACTTTTGAGGTGAACCATCAGGATATCAACCTGAGCTTCCCATTTCATGGAGGCACCATTGATTACATCGATAGAGAGAAGCCTTCGTTTGTAGAGCGACATTCAGAGTTTATGAGTTTCGTCCTTTCTGCGTTCATTGTGATAGCAGGTCTTTTCGCCAGTTTGAAGGCGACCATGAACCAGAAGAAAAAGGATCGAATCGATATCTACTATCACCAGTTGCTGGAGATCAAAGAGCGAGTGCATGACATCCCTACAAAAGAGTTGCGCAACACCTTGAATGACATGCAGAAGATAGTCTTCGATCTCTTGATCAAAGAGAAGCTCAGCGCTAACAATGAGTTCGTCATCTTCATGATGCTTTGGGATGAGATCCACCACGAGATGGTGACGCGCGAAGAAGAGAAAGTAATTGCTTAAGAGGTTTTAGGACGCCCCTCCGCACAACCCTTTCGCCTTAGCCCTCCTCTGGCGGGGCAGGCGATTCCCCAGGAGCAAATTTCTTAAATTCAGCTATAGGAGTGTCTTTGCCTTCATGATTGCAGCTAAGCTTAGACTATCAGTGATTTCCCCGTTGAGGCACATCTCATAAGCCGCATCGAAGGGCATTTTTTTGATGACTAAGTCTTCGCTTTCCTCAAACTCTGTTTCACCTTGTGTGAGATCCATAGCAAGATAGCCGTATCCAACTTCATTGGTCACGGAGTTTGAGGTATGTATCTTGATGAATTGCTGCCAGTGCTTAGCAGTCAATCCTGTTTCCTCCTTCAGCTCCCTTTTCGCAGATTCTAGTGGATCAATATTTAATGGTCCTCCGCCCATAGGAATCTCCCATGAGTACTCATCCAACGGGTAGCGATATTGTCCGACGAGCCAGGTGTTTTGGTTCTCATCAAGGGGTATGATACCAATAGCCAGGTTCTTAAATTGTACGGTTCCGTAGATGCCCTCACCACCGTTTGGGTTGAGAACCTGATCTTCTATAACAGTGATCCAGGGATTGTCGTAAAGTGTCTTGCTAGAAAGCTTGGTCCATGGGTTCTCCATGAGACAAAACTACTATGCATGTAAATCTCTATAGCCCTAACTCTTTTCTGATTGCCCGGTCCGCATTGCTATTTTTCTGCCAATAAGGACTTTTGATTGATTTTTTTAGGAATGCCTTGGTGGACATTTCGCCTGGATTCCGGAATCCACTTGTGTATTTCTCTTCCCATCCCAGTATCGTGTAGGGAAATGCCTTCTGAAAGTAGATGTCAATACTTCGATTCTCATATTTGATGCTGTAGCGGTTGTGAGCTTCACTGGAGAATTCGCTATTGGCGATTTCATCCAAGGATAGCGTAGCACTTTTTACTTGGTTGTCCTGATGTCGCAACCTTAAGTAAAAGGTACTTGGTAGAAGCCTGGTTTTGCCAACCGGCAGGGAAGCAGGGTTGATTCGGATTTTATTCCAGAGTTCGTCTTCCAGAAGGGTGGCTTTCACTTGTGTTTCGACATCTCCTTCCGACTCGAAATAGGAGTATCCCTTTAGGTTATATCCATTCTTCTCAAGGTTGAGTTGCATGAAAGTGTGACCACACCATTCCTGAGAGGAGGTCGTGACCTTTAGGCTATTGGGATGCTTGTCATATGAGACCGGCGTAAAAACGGACTGCATCATAGAGTACGGGTATATGCCAGTGAGGAACTTCTTGGTAAGGTTCAGCTTCAGTACGGACACATTGTCATCTGCCGCACGCCCTGGATAATCTAGCTTCACCTGCTTGTCCTTAGAGAAAGGTTCGGTCACAAATATCAACACAGCGTGCCCTTCGTGGATTTCTCCATACCTGGCTTGCTGCAGTTCATAACTTGCTAGCTCAGCCTCTCCGGCATACCAGTAGTCATTGAATTTCTTCTGATCTACAGGCTCAAGATCCAGTGGTTGTGATTGTGTCTGGCATGAGAAGAGCGTTACCCCAAGGACTAAAAAAAAGATGCTTTTCATAATAGTAAGGTTCTATTACGAAAAGCATTTTGGGGCTCTTTTGGTTCGACTTCTTACAAAAAACCCATGAAAGTACCCCCCAAAGAAATTTCAGCTTCAAAATTCCCTTGTGGGTCGAAAACCTTTAACATTTCGTCTCCGGCAACCAATAGTTTTCTGCTACTTTGATCAAACTTTACTCCCTGAATGAAAAAACTTAAGTTTTCATCAAAACCTTCGCTTATCATAATTTCTTCTCCGTTACTGAGATTAAATGTGGCAAGATGATACGCCACAGGTGCAGGTTGAGTATTTGATCTGAGTAAATAGACTAAATCTGTTGATTCATCGTAGCCAAAAGACGATGGGATCAAGCTGGCATTGGTGGCGCTGAACGCATTTCCAATATCTCTCAATATTTCTAATGAGTTGGCATTGTTGATGATTCCTATATCTCCCTCGAAAAAGGTGATCACTTCCCCAGAAGGCTTTTGGTAAAATTCTCCGAAAGCAAAGATTTGACTTCCAAAAGATGAAGGAAACGTAACTAATTCACTTAAGCTGGAAGCATCATAAATTCGAAGGATAGCACTTGGTCCTGCAACTAGCAACTTGTTGTTCGCATTGAAAATGTCTCGGACACTAAAGGTTAAATCGAGATGGTCTTCCAGTATGAGGGAAGATTCATCGTAATTGTTTCCTAGATCAAAAATTCTAAGAATGCGATCTGAGTTCTCGTTGAAATCCGCTATGAAAAGCTTGTTATTAGCTAAAGCCATACCGTCCCGGTTTGTAAAGCGAAAACCTTCTTCATATTCAAAAACCTCTATGGAGCTTCTGCTGGCTATGTCCACTTTCTCAAAGGCTGTGGATCCATTTCCATTGAAAAAAATCGTATTTCCATTTTTCGTAGCTTCCGAGGGAGTAATGGAAAGGTCCAATAGCTTTTCTATTGAAGAGTTTTCAAAACTGGAGACATTATAGCTGCCGTTATTTTCTATCAAAACTAGTGTTGAGGATGATACGCTTACATCGTCATCATCTCCACAACTAATAAGTATGCTGGTTAAAGTGAAAAGTAAAGTAATACGATTTTTTATCATTGATAAGTTGTTTTTGGATTCTACAAAATAACAGCTAAAAGCTGATTCTGTAACTCAAATTGGGAAACATACCTACCTGAGATTCTGCAACTACCTGGTCAGCTTGTGAGCTATAGAATCTTCCAAATTCATTTGCCTTGCCAATTACATTCTGCACATTGATCGCGATGGTAGAGGTAGATTTAGGTCTGTTTACTTTCCAGCTGATGCCAATGTCAAGTCTGGTATAATCGTTTAGCCTGGTTTCGAAATTTCTATTGAAGTCACGAATGGTGAATCCAGCCTCTCTCGATTGTGGGAGTAGGATAGGAGCCTCTCGCTTGCCACCTGACACGATAACCCTGCTATTGAGGCTCAAAGTCTTGTTGTTAGCACTGCCAAATGTCCACTCTTTTCCACCCACGATGTTGAAGATGTAGTTACCGTCAAACCTTGTGCTTCTTTCAATACCATCTAGTGGAGTGTATTTGGATTCGTATAGAGATAAGGTCGTCAAATAGTAATAGCCATTGGAAAGAAACTTCTCTAGTGTCAACTCAATACCATAGTTCCTGCCGGTACCATCATTAGCAAGTGCATCACTCGTCCACCCATCGAATGTGTTGACCACAGAAAAGGTTCTAAGAAAGTCGCTCGTGGTGGTGTCACTAGCCCAGATAGGAACATCGTACAGGTGCTGATAATAGACTTCCGATTTGAACCTCATATTTGGATTGAGCATCCACTCATAACCTACTACGGCGTGTGCTGCTCTGGTAAAACCAAGATCCCGATTATTCTGAACGATTTGTCCATCTTGGTTTTCTTGCTTTGACATGTACAAGGGTAGTGTCTCCATTCTGCTGTGTAGCCCCGCTCCTGCGGTAATGGTCTTGCCATTGCCTACTCCCCATCTTAAACCTAGGCGTGGCTCCAAATACAGATCTTCATTGAGGTCAAAATAGGAGGCATGCATTCCAATATTCATGGTGATATTTTCATTGAAGCGATGTTGCCAGTTACCATAGCCCTGGTAAAACTGAGTGCTCCCGTTCTCATTCAGGAAATTGATATTTCGCTGTAGCTCTCTATTCCATTCGTCGTATGACAAATCGAAGGATAAATTGCTGATGATCGTCCCTATTCTAATGGAATTTCTTGCGTCAAACTTATGATTGATAGCTGTAGAGAATCGAAGGTTGTTTTCTTTCACCACCTCATCTTCGAGAACCAGAATGCGCAAAGAGTCAAACTCATATTGTGTATCGTAATAAGACATGCTCAATACTGAGCTTAGATATGTATCCTCATTTAAGTAGGCTATATGGCTCAGCCCTCCTACAGCCAGGGTTTGAGTATTATCTTCAAAGTCCCACTCACCAAACTCTGTTAGTGGCGTGTAGGTGTAGGTATTGCGTCCAGCAAGACCCCATAGTGAAAATGTTCCCGCTTTAGTTCCAGGTAAGTTGACCTTAAAGGATAAATCCTGGAACGTGACATCTTCCTGATCCCCTAGAATATTGATGCCCAGATTTTGGAAAAGAGCAAGTGTGGAGTATCGATAGTTTACCAGATAGCTGGATCTTTTTTCCCTACTGATAGGTCCCTCTGAGGCGGCAGCTATCCCTAGCAGACCTACCTGGGCTGTATGCTCATGTGTATCGAAGTTGCCATTTCGCATCTGTAGATCGAAAATCCCAGAAGTGGCATTCCCATAATCAGACGGGAAGGCACTGGTAAAAAAGTCTGAGTTGCTCAATACATTGTTGCTCAACATACTGATGCCTCCGGCAGACGATCCGACACTGCCGAAATGGTTGGGATTTGGTATCTCAACCCCTTCTAACCTCCAGAGTATGCCTTTGGGTGTATTTCCTCTGATTACGATCTCATTGAGAAGGTCGTCTCCCCCCGTTTGGACCCCCGCGAACGACAAGGCTGCTCTTGCTGGATCGTCAAAAGTGGCGGCATATCGGCTTGTTTCTTCAATACTGATGGATCTGGCGCTGACGGAAGCGAGCTCATTGAGGGGTTTGCCCTTGTCTTCGGCATCGGCCACTATAACGATCTCCTCCATTTCTACCAAAGCTTCCACCATCTCTAGCGCGAGGAATTTCTCCTTTCCCGATTCTAATTGAACGTTTGGAATCGTTCTGGATTCGTAACCAACAGATGACAATCCAATATTGTATCGGCCTATTGGTACGTTTTTGATATTGAAGTACCCATCTAAATCGGTAGTGCCACCTATCAACGGGTCACTGCCAATAACTACCACTGATGCTCCAAGTACCGGTGACTTAGAAATTTGATCTACAATCCTACCCTTTAAGGTTTGTGTAAGCTGCTGCGCTTCTACTTGACTCGCTATTAGCAAGACAAATAGGGAATAAAAAATTCTCCGCATAGGAAATAAAAGTTTGAGTTTTTGATCTTTGAATAATGGACGTTCTTTTGGTCCTGAGGTTAACAGATTCTAAAAATTTTTCTTGATTTATACAGATGAGACTAATTATTCCCCTACTTCTGATTTTCACTGCTTTTTTGGTCCAAGGTCAAGAAAAGGCCTATTCAGGCTCTTTTGAGGCGGATAGTTACTGGACGAAATTTGAAGGAGACTGGTCTGTATCGAAAATGGATGGAGTTTGGGTTGTTGAGTTTTCAGACAATTTTGAAGCGAAGAAAGCGCCTGACCTCAAAGTATTTTTCTCAAAGCTCTCATTGGATGACATCAATGGCGATAATGCTGCCGATAACTCAAACTCTGTCTTGGTGGGTGAACTAAAGACTTACAAAGGCAAGGTTGCAATTGCTGTTCCAGGTGATATTGATCCTAAAGACTATCAAACCATTATTGTGCATTGCGAAAAGTACGCCAAATTGTGGGGAGGTTCATCACTTAATTAATGCTAGCAGCATACTTTGATAAGGAAAAGATAGAAGCAGGATGCGATGAGGCTGGCAGGGGATGTTTAGCAGGTCCTGTGGTTGCTGCAGCCGTGATATTGCCGAAGGACTATCAGCATGATTTGTTGAATGATTCTAAGCAAATAGAAGAAAAAGATCGGTTTGAGTTGAGGAAAGAGG
Source organism: uncultured Roseivirgaceae bacterium (assembly GCA_964653795.1). GTDB lineage: Bacteria > Bacteroidota > Bacteroidia > Cytophagales > Cyclobacteriaceae > JAWPMT01. Next base: position 12,859 of record CAZZHO010000008.1, read on the forward strand.
TGGTGAAGTCTGCCCTGGCTTACGGTATTGGCGTAGCTTCTCCTGGCGAAATAGATGAAATCAACATTCTCAATGCCTCCTACTTAGCGATGCATCGCGCCATCGACCAACTTAAGATCAAACCGGAGTTATTGCTTATTGATGGTAATAGGTACAAGCCTCATAATGACACAGCATATGAGTGCATCATAAAAGGGGATGGTAAATACTTTTCTATAGCAGCAGCGTCCATTTTGGCGAAGACCTACCGTGACGAATTGATGCGACAAAAATCCATTGAATTCCCAGGCTATGGTTGGGAAACAAATTTTGGCTACCCTACGAAAGCGCATCGTGCAGGTATTAAAGAGCAAGGGGTAACTCCTCTACATAGGATGTCTTTTCAACTGCTACCAAGACAACTAGAGCTTTTTGATAGCTAAGCCAGGTTGGCTTTATATTTCCTGCCAATTGGAATTTTGTGATGAGCAATTTTCAGCTCTGTTGCGCTCTTTTTAGAGATACTCAAGGAGTTTACAATAAAAGATTTATGACATTGAATGAAGTGTCTAGGTAGTATTTCAGACGCTTTCGAAAGTGATACTCTTTCAAGGTATTTGCCCTTGGTAGTATGGAATGCTACATAGTTTCCTTCACTTTCCAGGAATAAGATTTCTTCGGGAGAAAGTAGAATGTCTGAACTACCATCTTTTATTTCAATTTTCTTTTGAAAGTCTTCCTCGAAAAGGGAAGCTTTCAATGTGCCATAGACATAGGATGGAAGGAAAAAGAACATAGAGTTCATCAAAAATGCTCCGTATAACCCTTCCCAGACTATTGTCCTATTGATGTCTTGGTAGAAAAGCGCGTAGTAGGCTAAGTCAATGGGTCCCTCCAGGCAGGAAATTCCCAGTAGTAGAAACGAAAGCGGTGCTAGTTTGGCTCCATCTTTTTTTAGGTATTTCGCTACTAGTAAAGTGTTGATATAAAAAACTGCCATATTGATCGGTACGCCATAGAGCGAAGGCACTAGTAGGGAATAATCGGCTCCTCGAAAGATACCTATTGTGAAGTCCAGATTGGGTATGTTGAAAATAACGCTGAATGAAACCCATACTACTAAGTGTATGGCGATTTCCCACCTCTTCCACTTGCTGAGAAATCCAGGGAGCAACTTTGATTCAAATTGCAGTCGTTGGAATACATTTTTCGGTAGTTGGTCACTCACGCTATGTAGGGTTGTATGATCCCTGTTTTTTTGAATAGTCAAAAATTCAAAAAACTATGAGAAAATTAAGTTTTGGTCTCTTCTTTCTGTTGAGTATTCCATCAATGGCGCAGTTGGATAGTCTATTCCTTCGAGAGGCGCAATATGGCCATTTCAATGGAGTGGTAGGAGTATGGGAAGGAAATGAATTGAATTTTAAAGCTTCCCACGGTATGGCTAATGCTGAAGATGTTGTGAGTGAGCATACTGCATTTGATATTGGCTCTATCACCAAGCAGTTTATGGCATATGGGATACTTCAGCTAGTCCAAGCCACTAGTATTTCGCTAGATGATCCCATCAATGATTACCTGGGAGCATATGCCGATAGAAAGTGGAAAAAGGTTACTATTCATCATCTCCTAACTCACACCAGTGGTATTCCGAGTCTATTTCAGACAGACCAAGGTCTTCCTCTTTTATTTCCCAATAGCGAACCGATTGATAGAGACCGATTGATAGGACACTTCAAGCAAGGGGATCTCCTGTTTTCTCCGGGAGCAGGGTTTAGTTACAGTAATTCAGGTTACGTACTAATTGCATTGATCATTGAAAATGTCTCTGGTTTGCCTGCTGAGGAATATTTACAGGCTAACATTTTCGATAGGTATGGGCTGGATGATTCCTCATGTGCTCCTATATCTAACTCGGCCAAACCATATTATGGATATCGCCGGGACCTGGTCGAGAGTGCGCCAATTTATCATAAATCCTGGTTTTTAGGTGGAGGAGGTATTTATTCCTCTTTGGCTGATTTAAGAAGATGGGTTCAGGTACTAATGACAAATGATGATTTGCCTTCTGACTTAAAGTCTTTACTGTGGAAATCTCATACTCAAGGTGGTCAGGATAGCTATGGCTATGGGTGGCAGATTGGAACTGATGGCTGGATATATCATGATGGTGCGTCCGCTGGGTTTAATAGTTACCTGGCTTTCAATAAAGAAACTGGAAATGTGATCATCATTTTAACTAATCGTGGGTTTGAAGATATATACATGTTTAGTCAGGGAACCCAGAAGCTCTATGACTGGGCAAAGGCCATCAAACGTCACCTTGAAGGGTCAAACTTTGAGATGCTTCCAGCTTATGAGGCTTCGTCATTTCGCAGTGGTAGCTACAGGTTTGGTGAATGCTCAATAAGTATTTTGAGGCAAGACACGGTGGCTTTGGTCCAAGGGTTGGATTGCTCACCATCGAGGGTCATGGTCAGTAGTCCTTTGCAAGGAGATCAATATGATAAGATGATCAATATAGCTGACGCGATGATGAGGGGTAAATATTGGAGACTGGCGAAGTACTGTAATGGTGAAATGAAGTTTGTAGTCTATTCCGGACTCTTTTCCATTGGTGTTAAGCCTTTGAAAAAGCAGGTAGGAGAGGTTCAGGCTATTATACCCTATTTACAAAATGAAGATTACGGTTTGATGCGCATGGTAGGCACAGAAAGAATACTAGATATCATCACCTACTTCAATGATGAAGGAAAAATGGTAGGATTATTTCAGAATGGCGCCAAGCGCTTAGAAGGAACTGCTCAGATGGTGGCCTACCCAATTGGGAATGATAAGCTATGGCTAGATGGTTTTCCGTACGGTGAAGACTCAGCAGTATTGGACATTTCAGGTGCTCCCAAATTTATACAATATGGTAGAGTGCTGGAGGGAAAGCGACTAAACTAGCAATCGACTCTCCTACTTACTTGACCAGTAGGAGAGTGCTTTTACCCAGTCTTTTTCAGTATCGCCCTTGATTTTTGATTTTTTCATATAAGAGAGCGTCTCTTTATCAACCAAGGATTCCAAACCTTTTTTATTGAGCTTGATGTTCTTCACTTCTGATCCTACAACATGGAAATACCGGAATCGCGGAGCGAAGCTCTTCAGTACCAGCGTTTTACCTACATCTTCTACTTTTCTTTCACTTAGGTCGATTTCAAAATACTTGAGGATAGCGAAATCACCTTCTCTGAAAACTTCTATATAAAATTCTTCAGGGTATTTGGGATGAGTACCTCTTACAAAAACGGTGCTATCATTCATGTATTTGGGTGAATAAGCGGGGTTTAGGTCTTCACCCGACATGACTATTTCGAGATAGTACTTCTCATTTAATTCACTGGCAGATCCATTCTCTTCGAACTCAAACTGTTTTGAATAGCCGTTGTAATTCAATGGGATATAGACCCAGTATCCTTCAGCTATATCGAATACTTTTCCTGATACAAAATTCTTATAGAGGTAAGGACTCCTCTTGATATCCTTGTACCGATCCGGGTCAATTGGTGATTTGTCAACAACCTCTAACTCTTGCTTCGGTATATCCTGTGCAACCACTATTGACGTGGTAACCAAAATGAGTGACAAAGAAAGTAGTATCGTTTTCATGCGGTTCTGATTTGTTCGAGTTGACTTAAGAATAAACCAATTTGAAATGAGAAACCCTCAGTCTCCTAACTTGACAAGTGAAAAACAATAGAACAGTTCTATTGCTATTTCTCTGCAACGCTCGTCATAGATCTTAGCTTCTTCTGGGGTCCCATCTCCCGCTTTTGGGTCGTTGTACGTAAGCGGTACACGAATATCCGAGCCAAAAACTATAGGGCAATTTGTATCTGCAGAAGAGCAGGTCATGATAGCTCCAAAATGTTTATTGGGATTGTCTGGGTTGTCATATGCCTTAGACCAAACCTCCTGGATAGTACCAGTGGGGTCGAAACTTACTTCATATACAGGGTTCGCTCCATCTTCTTTTATGGAAGTGTCAAATCCAGCTCTTTCGATAGCAGCTACGGCATTTGGATGAAAAGCAGTTGCTTCTGTTCCTCCAGAGAAAGTCCTCACGCCGGGGATGTGATAATGGTCCGCGGCTACCTGCGCCCAGAGTTGGCTGAGGTGACTCCTGCGGCTGTTATGTGTGCAGATGAAAATCAAATTAGACCTTTGACCTTCCTCGACCTGCTTAGATACATAATTAGCGATTTTCGTCAGTAGATCTTTTCTTTCTGTCCTGACCTCATCTAGATTTTCGAGTATAGACTGTAAATACTGTTTAGCTAAAGACATCTTCAATAATTCAAACCTTGAACCTATATGAAAACCATAATAGTTTCCTTCATCAGTATATTATTTTATTGTAATCCATTGGCTGCTCAAAGCTGGGAAGTGGCTTTAAGAATCGATAAAGAGGCGCAAGTAGTTGAGGGGTCAAAGGCTAAGCTGATCAATGCGATACGCCAGGGCTGTGATGTGAAAATCGCCTGGGGCTGGAATAATGGAGAGAAAAGTATGGAGCATATTTCCGAGCCAATTTGGACAGCTATTTTGAATGAAAAGGAAGTGCTATTTCATATAGATACACAAGTTTTTGGAGGCACGGACTGGGGCAGTCTTGTTGGTTCATTTGAGGGGAAAGACCTTCATGATGAATGGAGAGTTATCATTGATACGAATGGCTCCTTTGATGCTGTTTGGTACAATCGAGCTACCAACGAGGTAACTAGAAGAGTTCCCCAATCCCACAAAATGACATGGTTTGTGAAGGGGTATATGGAAGTGGATGCTGCTCCCTTTTTTAGGGATTAATCTTTACTGGCGTCTTCAATAATTACACCATCAGCAACAAAAGCGTATTCCATTTTGGGTGAAGTGATTTTGGCAATCTCTTCTTCGCTTTTGCCAGCATCTTCTGCGTAATGCTTTAGAGTCTCTACCGAGATTTCTTTTTTGCTAAGTTGACCATTGACAGTAGCTGTTTTTCCCTGAACACCACTGGTAGGAACGAAGAATCCATAGTCTTTAAAGGTCACCCTGACGGTTTTACCATCTGATAGCTTCACCTTCATCCAGCATCCTTTCATGGCACAGGTGCTTTCTATTTCTCCTGATAGTTGGACTGTTTCAGCTTCCACCTTAGCCACACTTGCCAATGGCTGCTTCTTCTCAAAGGATTCACCGTAAACATCTTGAGCTTTCAATGAGGTGCTAAAAGCAATTATGCTGAGTAACATGAAGTATTTCATTGTTTGAATGTTTGGAATGAAAAAAGCCTGTCAATGTAAAATTAACAGGCTTTATTAGGATTAGGTTATTATTAGTTGATATCCTCTCCGTTTTCTAATTTCTTGATGTTATCCTCAATAAGAGGAGGGTTCACTGTGTCTCCTGATGGTACATTTTCTTTAGCTAGTTTCATGTACTTCAGTGCCTGCTTGTAGTTGCCTACTGCTGAGTAACCTCTCGCTAAGCCATAGTTTGTTGGCCATGCACCTTCAAACTTCTTATGATTGAGTTTGAATACCTCCAGCGCCTTTTCATCCATGTCCTGAGCTACTAACCTCCTTCCATATTGATGAATCTGTCCGGAAGTTGCTGAGGGGTCTGCAATGGCCTCATCCATGGCAGCTACTGCTTCGTCCACATCGCCCTTAGCAAATAGGACAGTGGCTTTAGTGGAAATGGTAGTATAGTTTCTTTGACCGATGAATGGAGCGGTTATGGCATTTTCTGCCCAAGCCAATGCTTTATCATGGTATCCGGCTCCGGAAGCCCAGTTGGCAGCTTGAACCCAGCTAGCGAAATTGAATCCTTTTGGACCTTTTAGTTCGCTTTCTATCTGTGTCATCATGATATCATTGTTGTTAGGGATTTCGATGGTGAATGACACCTTTTTCTTCTCCCATATTAAAGAGACGGTAGTTTGATCAACCTTCCTATTAGTGAATTCATAAGTGAGATACTCCGTGAATTCTGTCTCTTCCGGAGTGGCTTCAGTTCTTAGAACATCCTGATCAGGGTGGTAGAAGAAGCTACCCCAAGCTTCGGTTTCACTTACGAAGATCAAAGTCCACGGGCCTTCGGCTTGAGTGATGACGTGGAAGCCGTATTTACCTGCTGGAAGATCTTTTCCATCGATTTTGGCATCATGAGAAATTTCTATGGTGGTATTTTCATTAGCACCAGCTCTCCAAGGTGAGGGATTATCTGCGGTACTATTGCCAAATCCGAAAGGATTTAGACCATTAGGTACTACAGTTCCCCAAAGGTTTTCTCTTCCGGCAACATCAGGGCTGCTATATTGAATTTCTACGAAAGCGACTGAGCCAAGGTATTGGCGAGTTACGCTTTTTTGGTTTCCGCCATTGGGGGCAACGCTGACCTGTGCTGTTGACCAAAGTGCAAAAAATGCTGAGCACGCAAAAAGTAATTGTCTGAGTTTCATGGTTTTTCGAGTTGAGTTAACATCTCTTAAAACCCCTTTCCGATTCTGAGAAATACTTTTTTTATCCTAAAGGCAGATTTTCGCTACCAATGGCAAACAATATGATTCAACAGGTTAGAAGCTTAGAAGCTCTCGAATTTTGCCTTCCACTTTTTGAGTGGATGGGAGCATTGTTGATTCTAGGACGCTGTTCAATGGAATCGCTGGCATGCTTTCAGAGCCGATCGTTGCAACGGGTGCTTCCAAAGATTTGAAACAGTTTTCCTGAATTGTTCCAGATAAAGCCAAGGCAAAAGAGTTGCTTTTAGGCTCCTCTGTCACTACGAGGCAACGGTTGGTTTTCTTTACTGAATCAAATATGGTTTCCTCGTCTATTGGATTCAATGTTCTGAGGTCTATGATCTCTACTCTTTGCTTGAGTTCCTTGTCGATATTCAGCGCCCAATGTACTCCCATGCCATAGGTTACAATTGTGAGTTTTGACTCTTCGATGTTTTGATCAGCTTCCTGGACAATATTAGCCTTACCGAGAGGCAACACATAGTCTTCGCCGGGCTCCCATGTTTTGGCGTAATTTGTCCCCGGCACCTTAGACCAATACAGACCCTTATGTTCAAAGATTACCACCGGATTAGGGTCATGGTAGGCGGCTTTGATAAGCCCCTTTAAATCTGCTCCATTACTGGGATATACGATTTTTACGCCACGAATATTAGCCACTACCGATTCAACACTTGAAGAATGGTAAGGGCCTCCGCTGCCGTAAGCACCAATAGGTACTCTCAAGATCATGCTTACCGGCCACTTGCCATTACTTAGATAGCAAGACCTACTTACTTCCGTAAACAATTGATTCAATCCTGGCCAGATATAATCGGCAAACTGTACTTCTACGATAGGTTTTAATCCTACAGCGGACATGCCGGCCGTGGAGCCAACGATAAAAGCCTCCTGAATTGGGGTGTTGAATACCCTGTCATTTCCAAATTTCTGTGCCAACGTCGCAGCTTCTCTAAAGACACCACCAAGTCTATGTCCAACATCCTGACCGTAAAGCAGGCATTTTTCATCCTGCATTAATTCCTCTATGGCATGCAGAGCGCAATCTACCATCACCGTTTTTTCGGAACCTTTTGGCTTTCTGGCTCCTTGCTCTGATGTTATTTCAGTTGGAGCATAGTCATGAGTGAATAGGTCCTCTGGCGTTGGATCGGGAGCTGAAAGCGCCTTTTTATAATCTGCTGCTACTTTTTTCTTGGCCTGCTTTTGTATGTTGTCTATTTCTTCCTGAGTGAATCCATGCTCCATCATCTGAGTGACCATTTTTGGAAATGGATCTCTGGATCTGTGTTCGTCTAGATCATCTCGATACCATTCCATCCGAACCCCAGAAGTGTGGTGGTTGAGAAGTGGGACTTTTGCATGAATAAGAAATGGCCTTCGTTCCTCTCGAATCGTCTTGACGGCTTCTTGCATCGTTTCGTAGCATGTCAAAAAGTCTGTACCATCTATACTAATCGACTCGATTCCATGAAAGCCCTGAATGAATTCATAGGCATTCTGAGCTCTGATTTCCTCAGCACTGGCTGAAATATCCCATTCATTGTCCTGTACCAAATACAGGATTGGTAGCTGCTTTAATGCAGCCATTTGAAATGCTTCCGATACTTCACCCTCGGTAATGCAAGCATCTCCAAGTGAACATAATACCACCGGAGCATTTTCCGCTGATGAGGCCTGCATCACTTTGTCCTTATATCGTAATCCAAGGGCCGCTCCTGTTGCGGGTATGGCCTGCATGCCTGTAGCAGATGATTGATGAGGTATCTTCGGTTTATCCGCATCATTAAGGCTGGGATGCGAGTAGTAGGTTCTGCCACCACTGAAAGGATCGTCTTTCTTAGCCAATAGTTGCAGCATCAAGTCATAAGGTTGCATGCCAATTCCCAATAACATAGCGTCATCCCGATAATATGGGTAAAGGAAATCTTGTGGTTGCATTTGCATCGAAGCCGCTATCTGGATTGCTTCGTGTCCTCTGGCTGTTGCGTGGACATATTTGGAGACCGTTTTGAATTCAGATTCGTAGAGTTCGACCAAAGATTTTGCTTGACAGAACTTTTCAAATGCGGTGGTGAGAACTTTTTGCTGGGTGGTGGGGGTAGCTTCTACTTCAATCATATTCCGTCTCGAATGTTCTATAAAATTAAATATGATAGATGTATTTACTGGTATTGATAGGTTTTTAAGGTATTTATTCTAATTTAATGTGTTGGATAAGTTTTTATTCTAAATGGCTGCTGCTTTCTTCAAGAAAGTAGAAAAAAATTCTATAACACATGGTCAAGACAGATGAAATTGATTTGAGGATATTGGACCTGCTTCAAGAGAACGCTAAAATGACGGTCAAGGAAATATCTTCCTTGTTAAATCTCTCCACGACGCCCATTTTCGAGCGCATCAAGAAAATGGAAAAGGCAGGCATTATCGATCATTATCGTGCCATTATTAACTATGAAAAACTTGGACATAAGCTCCATGCCTTTGCTCATATTTCATTCAAAGACCACTCAAAGGATCTAATCGGAGAGTTTGAAGAGAAAATACTGAAGCTACCTGAAGTACAGGAGTGCCACTATGTAACCGGAGGAAGTGATTTCATTATCAAAATCCTAGTCAAGGATATTGAGAAATACCAAGAGTTCGTTACTCAGAAGTTGTTTGACATTCCAAACATTGCCAGGATCGAGTCTTTCTTGTCTTTGACCGTAAAAAGCAAGCCAAGCAAGGTTGGCGAACTGGTTACGGATTGAATTTACTTCCCTGTATAATTGTAAGGTGTAATGACTCTCAACTCCTGCTTGACCTCTTCTTCTATAGCCAACCCATCTATGAAAGTCTTGATGGACGCTTCCGTAATCTTCTCATTTTTTCGGGTTAGGTCTTTAAGTGCTTCATAAGGTTTGGGGAAGCCCTCTCTTCTCAGTACTGTTTGAATGGCCTCAGCAACCACCGCCCAATTCTCCTCCAAGTCTGCTCGAATGACTTCTTCATTGCATTTGACTTTTGACAGTCCTTTGAGAAGTGATTGTATCGCTAGTACTGTGTGAGCATGAGGAACCCCAATGTTTCTCAGTACCGTGGAATCGGTAAGGTCTCTTTGCAACCTTGATATAGGTAATTTCCCAGAGAGGTGCTCAAAAAGTGCATTGGCTATGCCAAAGTTGCCTTCAGCGTTTTCAAAATCGATTGGGTTTACCTTGTGCGGCATTGCTGATGAACCCACCTCACCTTTTAAAATTTTCTGAGAGAAGTAGTTCATGGAAATATAGGTCCACATATCTCGGCATAGGTCTATGAGTATACTGTTTAGCCTTTTTACACAATCGAAATAGGCCGCAAGATTATCATAATGCTCTATCTGGGTGGTAGGGAAGCTTCTGCTCAATCCTAAACCTTTCTCGACAAAACCCTCCGCGAATTGATGCCAATCTCGATCTGGATAAGCCACATAGTGCGCATTCATATTGCCCGTCGCACCTCCAAATTTGGCCGAGAAAGGAACTTGATTCAGCTGTTCGATTTGATTTTTCAGTCTTACGATAAAGACCTCAATTTCTTTACCTAACCTGGTGGGGGAGGCGGGTTGGCCATGGGTTTTGGCTAGCATCGGAATGCCTGACCATTGGTCTGCCAATGAAGCAAGTGTCTCAGTTAAGCTGGTTAACTGATCCTGAAAGACATCAGTGTGAAAGTCTTTGAGGCTAAGGGGGATCGCAGTGTTGTTGATATCCTGTGATGTTAGTCCAAAGTGGATAAACTCCTTTTCAGGACCTACACCTAGCTCATCGATCTTCTCCTTGATAAAATACTCGACAGCTTTAACGTCATGGTTCGTCGTTTTTTCAATGTCTTTGATTCTTTGAGCATCCTCAATTGAAAAATCTTCATAAAGTTTTGGTAACGAAGAGAACAACGAGTCCGGTAATCCGGTTAGTTGAGGAATAATATCTTTCAAGGACAGGAAATACAAAACCTCAACTTTGACTCTATACCTTATCAAGGCAAATTCGGAGAAATAATCAGACAGTTTCTGAGTTTTAGATTGGTATCTACCGTCTATCGGAGATATAGATTGTAAGCTGTTGTTTACGTCCATTGGAAATAGAAAACGCAAAAATAGATGATCGGCTGATACCTTGGCGTTGAAAGCTGGCACTTATAATTTTGCGCATGTTTTAAAAGGAAGACGCATATAGGATATGGCATTTGGATTGTTCAAGAAGAAGAAGAAAAAAGAAGAAAATAAGGACTCAAGGTACTACTCACTAAAAGTGAAAGATGTAGTCAACATTGCTAAAGATGCAGTTAATGTAGTGTTTGAGCATCCTGGTGATTCTTTTAACTATAAACCTGGTCAATTCATCACGATCATAGATCATGTGGATGGTAAAAAAATCAGAAGAGCTTACTCCTTATGTACAACCCCTTTTGAAGATCCTGATCCAGCAGTGACTGTCAAACGTGTTCCAGAAGGTGCTATGTCCAATCATATCAATGACAGTTTTGCAGCTGGCCAGGAAGTTGAGGTGATGGAGCCCATGGGATTGTTTACTACGGACTATGACCCTGCTGCTATGAGAAATGCTGTGTTCTTCGGAGGCGGATCGGGAATTACACCTCTCATTTCTATTATTAGATCGATACTTCTCAAAGAGCCAAATAGCACCATCACCTTGGTATATGGTAATCGGAGTGCTGAATACATCATCTTCAAGGATGAATTGGAAAAGCTAGTAACCGACAACTCCGACCGATTTCAGGTAATACATATTCTGGAAGAAGGAGAGGCTAGCCACAATGGAAGGCCTACGCCTGAGATGATCAATGGTATCATAAGCGATTTGGATGTTTCTCAAGACACTGAGATTTATATCTGTGGGCCTCAACCGATGATGGACACAGTTACTGAAGGGTTAAAACTTGCCAATGTGGCTGAAAGTCAAATCCGCATGGAGAGTTTTGAAGCCGGTAAGACTTCACCGAAAGAGATCATAGCCGATGAGGAGAATGTCAGTGAGGTGAAAGTGGTGCTTGATGGCGAAACATTCAGTATTACCGTTCCTAAGGGCAAACCTATTTTGGAAGTAGGATTAGAAAATGGCTTGGATATGCCTTATTCCTGTCAATCTGGCCTTTGCACTGCTTGTAGAGGTAAATGTGTTGAAGGAGAGGTAAGTATCGATAAAGCCGAAGGGCTCACGCAGGATGAACTCGATGAAGGCTACACCCTTCTTTGTGTTGGAGAAGCTCTCTCTGACAAAGTAAAAGTGGAGATAGGATAGCCCTAAAGTTAACTTCTTCTTAATCTGCCTGTTGGCGGACTGATCGATGGTATGGGTAATTTCATGGTTCAATTAGATTGATCTATGAAATACTGCCTCTTTCTCTCATTGCTATTATTAATTGCTTGTACTTCCAATGAGAAGTATCCTCCGTTGCAAGAGGAAGTATCACATCTTTTTGATCCCGACCTGAAACCATTTTATCATGGAGTGGCCTCCGGAGACCCTACCAACAATGCTGTGGTCATTTGGACAAGGGTAACACCCGAAGATTCTCTACCGCACATAAAAGTGCAGTGGGAGATTAGTACAGATGAAGGGTTTACTAATGTCATCCAGGGGGGTAAATTCACAACAGATCCATCTAGAGACTACACGGTCAAAGTGGATGTTTCTGGCTTGGAAGCTGGTTTTGAATACTACTACAGGTTTATGGCCCTAGGAGCTACCTCGGAAGTAGGAAAAACTAAAACGGCCGCTCAAGATGTTTCTGAAATTAATTTGGCAGTGGTGAGCTGCAGTAATTATGAGTTTGGTTACTTCAATGCCTACGGAGATATCGCCAATAGAGAGGATGTAGATGCCGTAGTGCATCTAGGAGACTATATCTATGAATATGGCCCAGGATCATACGGGGACACTACCATAGGCAGGTTCAATTTACCTGCAAAAGAGATCATCACCCTGCAGGATTATAGGACCAGGTATTCTCTTTACAGGTTAGATAAAGATCTTCGAAGCGCTCATGCGAATCATCCATTTATCAATATCTGGGATGATCATGAGATAGCTAATGACTCTTATAAAGATGGAGCTCAAAATCATCAAGAAGATGAGGGTAGCTATGAATCTCGAAAAGATGCCGCAGTTCAGGTTTACTATGAATGGTTACCCATTAGGGAGAATGGAGATCTTTATAGGTCTTTCAGATATGGAGATCTGATGGAGCTGATTATGCTTGATGAGCGACTGGAAGGTAGGACTGAGCCAGTGGATAGCCTGACAGATCCGACATTGGAAGATCCTGGTCGTAGCATGCTCGGAGCAGAGCAATTGAGCTGGCTGAAGGAAAAGCTTAGTAAGACCTCATCCACCTGGAAGGTGATTGGCAATCAAGTCATATTCTCGTATTTGAATTGGGGATTTGTTCCTAATTGGACCATCAATCTTGATAGTTGGGATGGTTATCCGGCCGAGCAGAAAAACCTTGCTAATTTCATTAAGGATGAAGAGATAGATAACGTGGTATTCATAACAGGAGATACACATAGCAGTTGGGCTTTTGAGGTAAGTGTTGATCCATTTGAAAGCTATAACGCCCAAAGCGGCGAGGGTGCAATTGCCGTGGAGTTTGGCACAACCAGCATTAATTCTTCCAACTCCAATGAGCGATATGCGGATTCTCTGGTCATGGATCATGAGCAGAAAATTGTCAATTCACCGATCAATCCACATTTGAAGTATGCGAATCTGAGAGATCACGGGTATTTAATCTTGAATGTGAAAGAGGAAAAAACCACAGCTACATGGTACTATGTGGAGACATTGAAAGAGCCAAATCTATCTACGGCTGTTGGGAAGGAGTTATATGTTTTAAAAGGAGAAACTACCCTCAATGAATAAATCCTTCTATGCCTATCTTTGAGCATGCGCTTGATCCAGCAGATAGGCATAACTCTTATTGTGGTAGCATGTCAAAGTCCGCAGAAGCTTAGTAGCGGGCTAGAGGAATCATTTACATGTGAATGGAATGAATCTCATACATTTCAATTGTGTCTTACACAGCCCGGGAAGAAAGAGTTTCCTCGCCCTATAACCTACGAGATATTTGATAAAGGAGGTAACCTGATTCGGAATGGAAAAATCCGTACGGGTTACGTAAAGTGGATAGCGGATACTGATCTGGAGTTGTTTGAAACCCCTGGTATGATTCCCGATGGAATGACAGAAGAAGATCTCATTAGGATTTATAGAATCAGATCCAATGCCTTCATGTCAAAAAAAGAGTATGACGGTATCAAGGACAAAAAAGAGAAAAAGAAGAAGAAACGTAAGGAAAACTAGCTTTCTAGCTTCTTCTTACCAGCGAGGAGATACAAGACTGCCATTCTGATAGCAACTCCATTCTCTACTTGATCTAAGATGATAGCCTGATCAGAATCCGCTACATCCGTGGTAATTTCCACACCCCGGTTGATAGGGCCCGGATGCATAATGGTAATAGGCTTGTCGATCTTGTTGAGCCTCTCTTGATTTACTCCGAAGTAAAGTGAATACTCCCTGAGGCTTGGGAAGTAGCTCATTTGTTGGCGCTCCAATTGAATTCGTAAAATGTTGGCCACATCGCACCAGTTTAGTGCCTTTTGAATATCAAATTCGACCTTAACACCCAATTTTTCAATGTGCTTTGGGAGTAGTGTTGGAGGGCCACACACCATCACTTCTGCACCTAGCTTTTTGAGTGCGAAAATATTCGATAGCGCCACACGGGAGTGTAAAATATCTCCCACAATCACGACTTTCTTTCCTGCTACATCACCATGCTTCTCTCGTATGGAAAAAGTGTCAAGCAATGCTTGGGTTGGATGCTCATGTGTTCCATCTCCAGCATTTACGATATTGGCGTCTATATGCTTAGATAGAAAGTGAGGGGCCCCCGGGCTGGCGTGCCGCATTACGATCATGTCCACCCGCATAGACAAAATATTATTGACTGTATCTAGCAGAGTTTCTCCCTTTTTAACAGAGCTATTACTGGATGAGAAGTTGATAATATCTGCAGAGAGTCTTTTTTCCGCCAATTCAAATGATAGCTTAGTCCTGGTGGAGTTTTCGAAGAAGATGTTAGCTATGGTGGTGTCGCGTAGGGAAGGCACTTTCTTGATGGGGCGACTCAAAACATCTTTGAAGCTATCGGCTGTTTCGAAGATCAACTGAATTTCTTCTTCTGTCAGATCTTTTATTCCAAGGAGATGTTTTGACTTTAGCTCACTCATTACTATCAATATTTATGAGCCATATGTTGTCCTCTCCTCCTTGCTCTGACAGTTCGACCTGTACTTTTTGCGATTGTAAGGTGTTGACTTTCTTTCCGACATAATTCGCTGAAACCGGAATATCCCTGGAATATAATCGATCAATTAAAACCAACAGCTCTACTTTGTCTGGTCGACCAAAGGTGGTCATGGCATCCAGAGCAGCCCTAACCGTCCTGCCGGTGTAAAGTACATCATCTATAAGGATGACTCTTTTTTCTTCCAGTAGAAATGGCACATTGGTTTCCTGAGCCTTCAAGGGAGCTTCTCTCCGACGAAAATCATCTCTATGAAAAGTGGTGTCCAGCAAGCCCAGTTGAACTTCCTTCTTTAGTAATTCTTGAAGCTTTTTTTGGATTCTTTGAGCTAAATATATTCCTCGGGGTTGCAATCCAAGTAAAACGGAGTGCTGAAAGTCGTCGTGATGTTCAATGAGCTCCTCACATAGTCTCCAAATGGTTATATCAAGAAGGCGGCTGTCTAGGAGGTGTCTTCTGCTCATGATTTGTGAATCGCAAATATAAATGAAATGCTAATTCACAATCCGATTTTGGTTGTACTCGATCTTGTTGATGTAAAAGACTTTTCGAGATCCCCCAAAAACTGGACTTTGGGATTTTGAGACGCTATGGATACCATATGCATAGAAGCTGCCTTCTACCCATGGTTCAAGTCCTTCAATTTCAGGGTCTCTGGATCTCACTTCCTCTTGTTGGTCATTGAGTTTTACCGGAGTGAAAGTTTGCCCTTCTACCACCTCGCTTCTGGCGACCACCTTCGTTCTAATTTCATTCTCTTCCAAATACATCAAAAGGATATCGTCTTCTACCATATTGATGGCAATGAATTTGTCCAGGGAATAAGTCAGGACATCTCTGATTTTAAAACTATGATCCCAAAGAATTTCGCCATTAGCATCAAAGGCTACCACAATGGCGTGTGTATACTTATAACCCAGAAAGCCTGCTCCATTTCCAGTGTTGAAGTATGGATTGGCGTAGGTCGTGGAATTACTATATCGTGGATAATATGCTTCTCCAACCAGGATGTTGATGCCATCTTCACGCTCCATGATATCGTGCACTACCAAACGGTAATTGAACTTGTTCTTTTTGCCCAGTGATTTTCTTTTTTCAATCCTTTTTTTGATCCGTTGCTCCCTTTTGGAGTTTAGATATCCAAAGAAATTTTGAAGGTCGCCATACTGATGATAGCGAATGAACTGCTGTCTGCCATTGACAAATTTTGCGAGGTAGAGCCCTTTGCTATAGGAGGTGCTTTTTTTAGAATGAGCGCCAGCCATAAGTTGAATGCCATTATCAAAATTAGTAGAGGAGGCATCTATGAGATTTCTTCGGTCACCAGGTGCAACTAAAATATCCTGAACAAGAAGACCATCGGAGGTGAAGGTTTTGGCCCGGGTTGTGTATTGCTTGGTGATAAGTCGTTCACGCATTACGACGGTGAACATCAATTCATCGTCATCTATGATGATGTCCATGATGATATTTCTATTTTCATAAAATCCAGGTAAGACTTTAGGCTTTTTTTCCTTAAGGTTGTAAGTGATGATCACTGGCTTAAGGTTTACGCTTCCTCCTAAGAGGATGGTCTCTCCGATTACCTCGAAATACTCTAAACTGATAGGGAATACCGTGGTAATCTCAAACTTTCGAATTTTTTGATCTTCTATTTCAAAAACCAGTAGCTCTTCGGTTCTATACTGAGATGCTGAAGCTAGAACATAGTATTTACCTCTGGAATACTCATAACCCAAAAGCCGGCTGCTGAGGTTGACGTTAAAGCTTTGTTGCCATTCTTCCTCAAGGTTAGAATCCAGCTTTACAAAAGTCCATTCATATTGTTTTTCTACTTTCTTGAAGGATTCTATGATGACTCCCAACCCATCTTCTTCTCCATTTATGATGGTAAAGTCATTGTTTCTGGTGGCTTCAAACTCTATCCTATGTGGTTGAAATATCAGGTTACTCGTATCGCGATCTTTCTTTTTTTGACCAAAAACCATGATGGGAAGGCAACAGATAACGGTCAACCTTATTGCCCACTTCAATTGATTCCACATCCTTTCTGAAGTACTATTTGAAAACAATTTTTTGCACATAGTAAATTTTCCTAATGTTATTCGTAGCTCCATCCACCACTTCTGAAGCTCCATATACGTAGGCGGTGTTATCATACCACGGCGATATCAACCCATCAAAGACGCCTGGCGTATCCTGCCTCTCCCCAGGCTTTTTTGTTTCGATTTTGCTAGTGTTTTGAGGGCATTTTCCTGATTGTTGATTGTGGATTTTGTAGGTGATTTTGTCGGACTTTACCTGAAAAGAAGTTAAAACGCTTTCCTTACCGCTTCCACTTATCCTTTGCCATCTTGAAGAAGTGTTGTCTTTCAGTTTGAAGATGTAGTCAGAACTCACTGTTCCAGTCCCATTAAATACCAATAAGATATTGTGAATGGCCGGTTTACGGGCACCATTGTCATCCTTTCGGAATTGATTGGGGAAACTAGCATTTGTAGACAACCACTTTTCTCCACTCTCATTGGAAATCAGATCCAAACCATTCAATTCATAATAAAAGTCATGAGCATCTTTGCTTCCAGAGTTGATCTTCTCCTTTATCTTTTTGAAAGCCTTAGGCGATAGCCAATTGTGGAAGTTAATCAGCTCATCAAAATATAGATACTGAGTATCAAACTGCCGGCCGCCAAAAAACTTCTTTGCAAAAAAGCCCTGGCTCATATCACCCGACTGGTTGGTAAAGGTTCCAAAGATCCATTGCTCACCTGATTCATATTCTGAGATGACCAGGTCAAGTATTCTTAAGTCATTGTCCAATTCAATTCTAAAATCCGAGACCAGTAGCCCATCAGCGGTATAGGTTTTGATAAAATGGCTCTTTTCTCTACGATTGTCTTTGTACTTGACAAGTACGGACAGAAATGTCTTGTCAGTACTTGATTTGATGTCCAGTATTTCTATATCTGGAGGTCCGAGATTTGTAAGTGTTAGAGTTCTTTGATCATCGATCCCTTTTATGAATAGGTTGTCCTTTCCATTTTTCTTTCCTAGCAAGGCGACTTTTCCGTCCAGAAAAGTAAAGTTTTCAATACTAGATTTAAAAAGTGTAGAGATGCCTTTCTTTTGGTAACCCCCGTCTCCCTCAAGCAGTAGCAGTTCAAGTTTGGAATAATTGAATTCCTGTGGTTGGAGCAGTAAATAATAATTTTCTTGGAAGTATTCGTAGCCCAGCACGGCTGTACCAGGTGACAACATCACTTCTTCACTACCTAAAGAGTCCAGGTCGTTATTGAAGCGTGTGAATACCCAAATTTCTTTTCCTTTCTTTTTTTCGCCGGATGTCGAGAAAGTAGCCAGTCCGTCTCTCTTAGCATTAAGTACCTGGAAGTAACGACTACTGATTACTCTTTCTGTTTCAAAACGTGCTTCATGAACTATGGAAATGTTAGGGCATTCATTGTCTTGACTCCATAGACTTATGGATAGGGATTGTAGTAGTGCTATGATTGCTAGTGTTCTCAAGACTCACTGAGGTTAATGATCATATCAAACTCCTCAGGTTTTACAGGCTGGACAGATAACCTTGACTGCCTTACCAGTACCATTTCTGAAAATCTCTCGTCTACCTTTATTTCCTGAAGCGTAACAGGTCGTTTTAGTTTTTTCACCGGCACAAAGTCTACTAAATACCACCTGTGATCTTCGGTAGTGGGGTCCGGATAGTATTCTTTCACCACTTCTGCTATGCCAATAACGGACTTTTCGGATATACTATGATAGAAAAGAGCTTGATCTCCGACTTTCATAGCTTTCATATTGTTCCTTGCTTTGAAATTTCTTACTCCGTCCCACATATCCCTTCCAAGGGCTACAAAATCATCCCATGAATAGGTGTTGGGCTCACTTTTAATTAACCAATAATTCATGATTTGTTCCTTGGGCTCTGATGAAGTTACAAAACAAAAGTGCAAGTGCTCGGGAGTTTCATATCTTCGGCTGCCTGTTTCTTGTTAATTCTAAATGAAAATTCTCGTTATAAGGTTTTCCTCCATTGGAGATATAGTATTAACCACACCTGTGGTTCGAACCCTTAAAACTCAAATAGGTGACGTAGAAGTACATTACCTCACGAAAGAGCAATACCGCTCTATTCTTGAAGAGAATCCGTACGTAAGTAAGGTGTGGACGCTTCCTGATAGTTTGACCTCTCTAGCTTCACAATTGAGAAAGGAGAAATTTGATTGGGTAATTGATCTTCACAACAATATTCGTACTCGCATTATCAGATTGCTGGTGGGAAGGCCTTCTAAAAGTTTTTCTAAGCTCAATATCTCGAAGTGGTTGTTGGTGAATGCTAAGATAAATCGACTTCCTAACCGTCATATCGTGGATCGATACATGGATACCGTAAGTCATCTCAATGTCAAAATGGATACTTTGGGTTTGGATTATTTCATCCCCGAAAAAGATGAAATCGAAACAGGTTGGCTGCCTCAGAGTCACAGGATGGGATTTGTGGCGGTGGTGATAGGGGGGAAGCATGCTACTAAGCGCCTACCAACTAAGAGGCTTATCGAGTTGTGTGACCGTATTAATAAGCCAATCGTGCTACTAGGTGGAAAAGAGGATCAGCTGATAGGAGATGAAATTGAGCGCTTTTTTAAGGTTGATCCAAGTGTGGAATCAGAGAAAGAGAGAGTACTCAGGGAAGATCTTGGTAAGAAGGCCGAAGTATATAACGCTTGTGGCAAGTTCAATCTAAATCAGTCTGCTTCAATTTTGAAAGAGTCCATTGTCGTTTTTTCTCATGACACTGGTCTTATGCACATTGCAGCGGCATTAGGAAAGAAGATTTACAGTATTTGGGGCAATACTATCCCGGAGTTTGGTATGTATCCATATCGCACACAGTTTGTGATTTTTGAGAACAAAAAACTCAAGTGCAGACCTTGTTCAAAAATTGGCTTCAGTCAATGTCCTAAAGGACATTTCAAGTGTATGAATGAAGTAGTATTCGACTTTTATATTTCAGATTAAAAGGCTGCGGGCGACATTCCTCTTTATCAATAAGTTAAGAAAGCTTTTTTGGGATGATCATTTCGTATATTTCTGATCATATTACTTTATCGGTTTTGAAATCATAAACTAATGAAGACCCTATATCTCATCCGCCACGCGAAATCTTCCTGGAATTTTGAGAATGTCAGTGACTTCCACCGGCCGCTGGGAAAGAGGGGCAGAAAAGATGTTGTTCGAATGGGGAATTTTGTGAAAAAAGAGCTTCCTCCACCGGATATTATTTTGACCAGTGCAGCCAGTCGGGCCTTTTACACTGCCTTGTTTTTAGCAGATGCCTGGGGTTATGACGAAGAGAAGGTGGTCATATCGGAGGCCCTTTACCATGCTGATTCACATGGACTGAAGTCTTTCTTAAAAGAGGCTGAGGGTTATTCCACGGTTGCATTATTTGGGCATAATCCGGGTTTGACATCTTTTTACAATCATCTCTGCGATGAGTTTATAGAAAATATCCCAACTTGTGGGGTGGTTGGCCTTAGTTTTGATATAGAATCGTGGAAAGAGGTTAAGACCGGAAAGAGACTGTTTTTTCATGTACCGAAGAAAATTTGAATTGAAGTGGTTGGTTTTGTTGGTGGCTTTTTGCTTAGCTGACAAAACGATAGGGCAAGAACAACCTAAGAAAGACTTGATCATAAAAAGTAAGGAACCGCTAGATCCTAATAGATATCAGGAGTTTCGAGGTAATGCTTATTTATTCGAAGATTGGGCCAAAGCCAACATCTACAGTAATGATGGCTATGTATTTGAGGACGTTATTACCAATTACAACGCCCTTGAGAATGAGGTTGAAATCAAGTTTGATGATCAGATACAAACGCTGGATAAACGTCATTACTCACGTATTGAGGTCCTCAACACAAAAAACCCAGAGAATATACATAGTGAGGTAGGTGATAAAACTATTCTTCAGCGAGGCATTCATCCTGACCAATTCCTTGGATATTTTGTCTTGCTCTACAATAGCCCTACTGTCACGTTGCTGAAATCCAAAGAAGTCCGTAAGGAGGTAAGGACCATTAATGATTATGGCAAGAACATAGATATCAATTTCCTGGTCGAAACCTTGAAATATTACCTAATAGTTGATGGAGCTTCCAATCTGGTTAGATTAAAGAAAAGCTCTCTCATCGATCAGCTGGACAATCAGTCCGAGCTTGAGAAGTTCGTGAAAAAGAACAAGCTCAAGATCAAAAACGAGGAAACAGCGATCCAATTACTGGAATACTACACCAGCTTGAAAGGCAGCTAATTACAGAATGTACTGACTCAAATCCTTATTGCTGATTAGTCCTGAAAGTCGTTCGACTACCATGTCTTTGGTGATGACTACCTGCGCATTGGCACCGATCTTATCAGGAATATCAAACAAGATATCGTTCAGTAGTTTGCTCATTACCGTATGAAGCCTTCTGGCTCCAATATTCTCCACTTCCTCATTGATCTGAAAGGCCATCTCTGCAATTTGTTCGAGTGCATCATCCAAAAACACAAGACTTACGTCCTCTGCATCCAATAAAGCTGTATACTGCTTGGTTAAGGAGTTTTTAGGCTCTTTCAATATCCTTAGGAAATCCTCTTTGGTCAGATTTTCCAGCTCTACTCTAATTGGGAATCGTCCCTGAAGTTCGGGGATTAGATCAGATGGCTTTGAAAAATGGAAAGCTCCTGCGGCCACAAATAAGATGTGATCTGTCTCGATAACACCATATTTAGTATTCACTGCACTTCCTTCCACGATTGGTAGTAAGTCTCTTTGTACACCTTCTCTACTTACATCAGGTCCGCTTTTACCTCCACGGCCTCCAGCAATTTTGTCAACTTCATCGATGAAAATAATCCCGGTATTAGATGCTCTTTTGATTGCCTCATCCTTTACTTCATCCATATCTATCAACTTGGCAGTCTCTTCGTCCATTAGGATTTTCCTGGCCTCACCAATAGATACCTTCCGTTTCTTGGATTTTTTAGGCATCATATTTCCTATCATTTCCTGAAGGTTAATCATGCTGGATTCATCCATCATGCCTCCACCTACCATGCCGATATTCGAACCAGAAGGAGCCTGTACGTCAATTTCTATTTTTCGCTCATCGAGCTCTCCGTTTTTTACTTTCTCACGGAATTTTTCTCTGGTTTTCTCATTAAGCTCCGTTTCCTCGGTGGAGTTTTGATCACCTAGGGCATGCGTCTTTGTTGTAGCCTTTAAAGGTGGAATCAGTGCATCCAAGATTATCGTCTCCACCACTTCTGAGGCCTTTTCTTTTACCTCTTCTTTTTTAGCAATTCGTACCATGCTCACTGCCTGCTCCACCAGGTCGCGAACCATGCTTTCAACATCGCGACCTACATAACCAACTTCTGTGAACTTTGAAGCCTCCACTTTGGTGAACGGGGCTTGCGCGATTTTTGCCAGACGCCTGGCAATTTCTGTTTTACCCACTCCTGTTGACCCAATGAGGAGAATGTTGTTGGGTACGATTTCCTTTTGGATATCGTCCTTCACATTCATTCTTCGCCATCTATTCCTTAAAGCAATGGCCACATTTTTCTTGGCATCTTTTTGGCCGATGATATACTTATCAAGCTCCTCAACAATCTGCTTGGGTGTGAAATTCATTTCTTTCATTTCAAAATATCTTCTTGGTTTGTGCGAGGTTGGTACTAATCCCCAATGTGTTCATCCCCCCCGCGGCATGGTAAGTTGCCCTGGAGAAGGTAAAATCGAACTTTTTAATCTTAATATTAAAGCCAAAGCTAAACCCTGCTCCGTAGTTGCCTTGTACCAGTCTTAGCTCTTGGTTCCTGAGATGATCATATCCCACCATAGCGGTGAAGGCCTTGCCAATGTATAGCTCCACT
Source organism: uncultured Roseivirgaceae bacterium (assembly GCA_964653795.1). GTDB lineage: Bacteria > Bacteroidota > Bacteroidia > Cytophagales > Cyclobacteriaceae > JAWPMT01. The sequence goes on from CAZZHO010000008.1 coordinate 35,687, forward strand.
CCGGCTGACAAATGGCGAAAAAATGAATCTATATTCGATGCATTCTCATCATCATTCGGGTTCTGATGAAAATAGCCGAGATCATTTCCCAACATGGAGAAATTAATGTTGAAACGAGCAGGCATGTATTTGGGCTTGAAACTTGTTCCTATCTGAATGTCAGTAGGGAGATCAACTTCTGATCCAACATAGTCATCTATTACAAACCCAAGGTTTTTGATTACAAGTCCCACTGTAAAATCCTTGTTAGGCACTTGGAATGTGCCACCTAAGTCCGAAGCTATAGCTGAGGCTCCAAATCCATCAATAGAAGTGTGAATAAACTTAAGATTCGCACCCAATACGAATAGGCCGAGGCGGTGGCTCTTAGATAACTGGGCTACATAATCTTGCGGGGAAAATGAACCAAGGTTAGTCCCAATGTTGTCAGTGCGATTGAAACTACCATAATTCAAATAAGAAAGGCTGATGGCCATGGGTCCAATAGCTTTCGTATTGAACGCGTATCCGGCATTGAGAAGGTTAATGCCTCCGAAAAATGGCGAATATTGTAAATATATGTCCTGCAGCTCCACAGAATCCAGCAAGGCAGGATTCTCACCTACAAGACTAAGGTCTCTTTCAGCAAGGGCTATAGGATCTCCTCCGAGTGCTGAAGCTCTTGCGCTTGATGGCAAGCTCAATACTCCAAAACCATTATTACCAGTTTGGGCCAAGCAAGTGCTAAAAGCAAGAACAAAGTAAAAGGGGAGGATTAATTTCAAGCTGGATCTTTTTCTGGGATCACCAATTGTACTGGATTAGAGACTTGTTCTTTGAGTAAGGCTATTTTCAATACCTCCGATACCTCATCCACAAAGTGGATCTTCAACCCTTTCACGTAGTTATCACCTATATCCTCAAAGTCCTTTTTATTGCGATTACAGAGAATTATTTCTTTAATTCCAGCTCTCTTAGCTGCAAGTATTTTTTCTCTAATTCCTCCAACGGGAAGTACTTTTCCTCGAAGCGTGATTTCACCAGTCATGGCGAGTTTGCTCTTTATCTTTCGCTGTGTAAATACTGAAGCCAGGGCGGTCAACATAGTGATACCAGCCGAAGGACCATCTTTTGGTACAGCACCTGCAGGGACGTGTACATGAAGGTCGTAGTTTTCAAAAATACGATAGTCCAAACCCAACAGCTCTGCATTTGACTTAAGAAAAGATAACGCCGTAATAGCCGATTCTTTCATGACATCCCCAAGCTGTCCACTCAATGTCAATTTGCCTTTACCGCGACTTACGCTAGCTTCAATAAAAAGTATATCTCCACCCACTGGAGTCCAGGCTAGACCGGTTGCGACACCAGCATGATCATTGTTTTCATACTGCTCCTTGTCAAAGATTTCAGGACCTAGAATTTTTCTTACCCGCTCCTCGGTGATTTTGGAAGTTTGATCTTCCTCCTCTAAGGCTATGCTCTTAGCGATGTTCCTACAAATCGAAGCAATTCTTTTCTCCAGGCCTCTAACACCTGATTCACGGGTATAGTCATTGACTACTTTCAATACCGATTTAGCATCAAAGGAGATGTCTTTAGTTTTAAGTCCATGCTCTTTCCGCTGTTTTGGGATCAAGTGCTTTTTGGCAATCTCCACCTTCTCCTCAATGGTGTAACCCGAGATCTCAATGATTTCCATTCTGTCTCTAAGTGCGGGCTGTATGGTATCGAGAGAGTTAGCGGTAGCTATGAACAGAATCTTAGATAGGTCGTAATCTACCTCAACATAGTTGTCTTTAAATGCCGTATTCTGCTCAGGGTCCAAGACTTCCAATAGTGCTGCAGATGGATCTCCTCGAAAATCACTGCTTACTTTATCTATCTCATCCAGTATGAAGACAGGATTTGAAGACTCAGCTTTTTTGATGTTCTGGATTACTTTACCTGGCATGGCACCTATATATGTTTTCCTATGGCCGCGTATCTCCGCTTCATCATGTACACCTCCAAGTGACATCCGAACATATTTTCGATTCAATGCTTCTGCTATTGATTTGCCCAGAGAAGTTTTACCAACACCAGGAGGGCCATAAAGGCACAGGATTGGTCCTTTCAGATCGTTTTTAAGCTTTCTTACCGCCAGGTACTCTAAGATGCGTTCTTTGACTTTTTCCAGACCATAATGCTGTTCATCTAAGATCTTAGCGGCATTCTTCAGGTCAAAATTATCATCTGTGTATTCCTGCCAGGGAAGATCTACTAGCAACTCGGCATAGCTCATCGCCACGGGATACTCTGCTGCTGAAGGGTTCATTCTTCCGATCTTCTCCACTTCTTTAGCAAAATGCTTTGCCACCTCTTCAGGCCAATTCTTTTTCGCAGCTTTCTTTTTCAGACCTTGCAGTTCCTGGTCGGGACCTCCCTGTCCTAGTTCGTCCTGAAGTACCTTCATCTGCTGTCGAAGAAAATAATCTCGCTGCTGTTGGTCGATATCGGAATGTACTTTATTCTGTATCTCCTGTTTCAATTCAAGCATCTGTATGTCCTTCAGCATGAATTGGAGTAGTTTCTCAGCTCTTTTCTTCGGATGATTGATCTCTAACAATCCCTGCTTTTCTGCTACTGAAGCATTAATATTTGAGCTTAAGAAGTGCGTTAAAAACGCAGCATTGTCAATATTCTCAAGTGCTATTTGAGCTTCTTTAGGAATCTCAGGGTTTAGCTTCATGATTTTGTTGGCAGCTTCTTTTAGCGATTGATTGATCGCAGCTACTTCCTCAACATCCTCACTGATTTCACCTTCTTGTAATACCGAGTAATTGACCTTGAGAAAAGGCTCGTTTGAGACGATCTGCTCCATTTGGAACCTTTTCTGCCCTTGGATAATAATGGTCGTATTACCATCTGGTAACACTAGCATTTTGATGATTTTGGCTATGGTGCCTACCTTAAAAAGATCATCAGAACTTGGATCTTCCTCCTTGTTGTTTCGTTGGGCTATGACGCCAATTATTCTATCTCCTTTATAAGCTTTTTTTACCAGCTTAATGGATTTTTGGCGACCGACAGTAATAGGTATCACCACCCCAGGAAATAAAACAGTATTTCTTATTGGTAGCACTGGAAGCTCTTCTGGAAGGTTTTCGTCTAAAAGTTCTTCGGAATTGCCTGATTGAACAATTTGAATCAGTTCCTCAGATTCATCGTCAACGAAATTTGGAAGTAAGATTTGAAAATCTTTATTGTCAAACATTCGGTATTATGTCAAATTGACAGATTTCTTGGCGTAGATTAATACAATAACGTACGGGGAATAATGGTTTCAATGAGTATGCCAAACTAATTGATCCTCTAATATTGGTGCTTATCTTTGGTGAAAGATGCAAATTTGACAGACTTTGTTGTCGTCGTATGAAATGGCTGGTGTTACATAGTGGAAGAGCTTTGATATTGTTGCTGTTAGCATCAACAGTCGCTTTTGGACAATTCAAGCGAAAGAAACAGGTTGAAATCAACACAGATACCCTACCGAAAGACGTCAATCTCAATATTTACCAATTCGAGAATATCGGTAAGATTGACTATTACTACAATGCTTCCAAAATTGAGCGATTAAGAAGGCTGGAACGAGAACAGAATTGGGAGGACCTATATGTAGCGCTCAAGGATTATGTCAAAAGGTTCGGGATTCAGAACTTCTACAAGGACACACGCTACATCTGGCGACTTGCGAAATTGACTGAACTTTTTGGTGACTATGAAGAGGCAAGAACCCTTTATCGGCTTGTTTTGAGGCATCATCATCAGGGAATTGACATTAAGGAAATCGAGATTTACTACGATTCGCTTAACAATGTGGAGGCTGATGAATACGTGCCAATTGATTATTACTATGAATTGGTAGAACATAGAAAGTTGATCGATACACTGAGACCTCCGAGAGGCGTGCTCCTCAACATGGGAACGGCTGTAAATAGCAGTAAAGCAGATTATGGGCCGACTCTTAGTTTGACGGACGACCTATTGATTTTTACATCCAAAAGGAACAATCTGGACCTTTCTATTAGACGGAGGGATAATGAAGACTTATTCATCACCAGAAAGGATGATTATGGTATATGGTCGGAGGCTTCTCCTGTAGCTGGACTGAATTCATTGTACAATGAGGGTAGTGCAGTACTAAGCAGAGATGGCAAGACTTTATATTTCTCAAGGTGTGAGTGCATCGACTGTTATGGTGATTGTGATTTATTCGTAACAACCTTGCAGGAAGATAGTACTTGGGGGGAAGTGAAGAATCTTGGGGTGAATGTCAATAGCGTAAGTTGGGACTCGCATCCTTCGTTGAGTCACTCTGAAGACACGCTGTACTTTGCTTCTGATAGATTAGGTGGATTTGGACTAGCTGATATCTATTTCACCTGGAAGAACGTCAATGGTACTTGGGCAGTAGCACAAAACCTTGGTCCAGTGATCAATACCAGAAACAACGATGTAAGTCCTTTTTATCATCCGGTCTTTAAGATGCTGTATTTTACTTCCAATGGTCAGCTGTACAATTTTGGAGAATATGATATCTACAAGTCAGAGTATGTTGATGGAGACTGGAACGAACCCCACAATATTGGACCATTGGTCAATGGCAGGGGTAGTGAGTTTTACTTTACTATAGACTCAGAGTCAAGGAACTTATTTTATTCCCGGAGTTCAAGTCGAGATCTTAACAAGCAGGATTTGTATTCTTTCCCTTTGCCTATGGAAGCGCAACCCTTGGCCAATACGCAATTGACGGGGACGCTAACTGACTCACTTACGGGCACACCATTCCGAGGGATAGTATCGATTATCGATCTGGATGAAGGCATAGAAGTAGCGCCCCGATTCCTGAGAGCAGATGGAAGCTTTGAGTT
>CAZZHO010000008.1:40678-46443 GCA_964653795.1 uncultured Roseivirgaceae bacterium
ATCGTGCTCTTTGCCGGAATCCACGAAAGCCGGGTGGAACATGAAGGTTATGGTAGTTCGAAACCAGTAATGGTTGAAAACTCAGAATCCGATAAGGCCTTCAATCGTCGGGTGGAATTTGAGATATATCGACCTGCTCCTCTAGTGCAAGTCGATACAGTCCCAGAAGAAAATTAGTGCTTTAGAAGAACTTGGAGATGTCGTTAAAGATGGCAAATACCATCAATCCAAGTATCAATACCATTCCTACTTTTTGGGCATTCTCTAAGAACTTATCTGAAGGCTTTCGGCCGGTAACGATTTCCCATGATAGAAACATTACATGGCCTCCATCCAAAGCCGGGATAGGTAAAAGATTCATAAATGCCAGTACCATGGATAGCATTCCTGTGATGTTCCAAAATCTCAGCCAATCCCAGGTACCCCCGAAAATGCCGGCGATTCCAATAGGTCCGGAAATTGAGTTCCTTGGTGAAATGTCACCTGAGAAGATTTTCCCGAATGCGCGGATGTTGTTCCATACGATAGCGAAAGCTTCATGTGTGCCCAGCGGAATGGATTCGATAAAGGAATACTCGATGGTGGAGTAGTCCATTCTCGCTTTAGGGTTGAATCCTACTTTTCCATTCTCATCTACTATCAAGCTGAGCATCACTTCTTTTCCATCTCTTTCGACTAGCACGTCAACACTGCCATTCTTTTCAGCTTCAAGAATGGGTCCGACTTCATCATAGAATTCGATTTCTTGACCATTGATGGTTTTGAAGATGTCACCAACTAGTAATCCGCCTTGTATGGCATTACTACCTTTTGGGATTCTGCCAACTTCGAAAGGCATCCTGAAATAGATGAAGTCAGTTCTTGTTGACCCATCTGCAAGTTCGTCCAAGAAGTCATTTGGAATGTCTATCCTTAGCTCCTCACCATTCCTATCTATCGTGTAGTAGCTGTTTTCAGTAAGCAATACATCGGCACTACTTAGATCGGTGAATTTTTCAAAATCATTACCATTGATGTTGATGATTTTGTCACCAGTTTTTAGTCCAATTTTCTCTCCCAATTCATAGGCGACAATTCCATGTTCGTTGAGCTGATCTTTTGATAGGTAGGTATCGCCTTGGGTGTAAGTCATCAGGACGAAAATGATGATCCCTGTAATCACATTGACGATAATTCCTCCGAGCATTACGATTAGTCTTTGCCAGGCAGGCTTAGCTCGAAACTCCCAAGGTTCAGGTTCTGCATTTAGACTTTTAGTGTCGAGAGATTCGTCAATCATACCCGTGATTTTCACGAATCCTCCCAAAGGAATAGCGCCGATTGAGTATTCTGTCTCGCCAAATTTCTTTCCCCATATTTTTGGAGGAAATCCAATGGAGTACTTTTCTACTCTCATGCCAAATGCTTTGGCTGCCAATAAATGGCCTAACTCATGCACCCCCACTAAAATCGAAAGGCCCAAAAGCAACTGAGCCGTCATGATTATTCCTTCCATTATCCTATAAGTTCTCTTGCTTTAATTCTAGTCTCTTCGTCTGTATTAATATAATCTTCAAGGCTTGGGTTCTGGATAAATGGCATTTTTTCTAAACAGGAGTCTATCACATCCGATATCTCCAGGAACCCAACTCTATCTTTTAAAAACTCTTCTACGGCAATCTCATTGGCAGCGTTGAGTACGCAGGGCATATTTCCACCTTTTCTCATGGAATCATAGGCCAAAGCCAAGTTGCGAAATGTATCTATATCCGGTGTTTCGAAGGTCAAACTGGGATAGTTCCTGAAATCAAACCTCGGAAAATCGTTCTTCAATCTTTCCGGATATGCCAAGGCATATTGTATTGGCAAACGCATATCGGGTAACCCTAATTGTGCCTTGATGGATCCATCTTCAAATTGCACCATGGAGTGCACTATGGATTGGGGGTGTACCACCACTTCAATTTTCTCAAGCGGGATTCCAAAAAGCCATTTTGCTTCTATGACCTCCAACCCCTTGTTCATAAGGCTGGCAGAGTCAATTGTCACCTTTGCACCCATATCCCAGTTAGGATGCTTCAATGCCTGTTTTTTTGTTACGGTTAAGAGTTCTGATCTGGTCTTTCCTCTGAACGGTCCTCCGGAGGCGGTAAGGATCAGTTTTTCGATTGGATTATGAAAATCACCTACCAGGCACTGAAAAATGGCCGAATGCTCTGAATCTACAGGATAAATATTGACGCCCTTTTCTCTTGCTTTTTCAGTAACTAGCTCACCAGCCACGACAAGTGTTTCCTTGTTGGCTAAAGCGATATTTTTTCCTGCTTCAATCGCAGAAAGCGTAGGTTTTAATCCAGCATAGCCCACCAAAGCTGTAAGTACTATGTCAATCGATTCCATCTGTACTACGCTCTCCAATGCTTTTGGACCTGAATAGACTTTGATGTCCTGATTGTCCAGTGCTGAAAAGACCTGATCATATAGTTCTTCCTCGGCAATGACCACAACATTGGGCTTGTACTTGCTGGCCTGAGCTATCAATAGGTCCGCGTTGGTATTTGATGTCAGGACTTCTACTTCAAACTTCTCTGGGTTTTGATCCACAACTTCCAGGGCTTGTGTGCCAATGGAGCCAGTAGAGCCAAGTATTGCCAGTCTTTTCTTAGTGGAACTCAATGTTTTTAATAGAGGTGGGGAGTAAGTTCATTGGCCAACTTTCGATCATTGGCTAGGCGCGGAACTTTGTTCTGGCCTCCAAGTTTGCCTATGGACTTCATGTAATTGATAAATGCGTTTTTCTTCAAGGGTTTTATTGCAAGTGGTTGCAAAACAGCCCCTTTGACTAGGTCGTCGTAGTAGCTATTCAAATTCCTTAAATGCAAATCTAAGCTTTTTGCGAAAGAAGTCAGGTCATTTGGTGCAGTAGCAAATTCCACATACCATTCATGTCTCGGAAGTCCTTCTTCTGGCGTTACGAGTGGAGCTACAGTAAATTCCACTACTTCAGTTTCTGGGAACTCCTCACTGGTTAATCTAAGTGCATTTTCCACTTCTTCTCCAATCACATGTTCGCCAAAGGCTGAAATGAAATGCTTGACGCGGCCAGTAACTAATATTCTATAGGGATTTTTTGATACAAACTTGACTGTATCTCCAATGGAGTAACCCCAGAGTCCAGCATTACTGTTGATGATCAAAGCATAGTTTTGATCCAATTCCACTTCTTCGATTGACAATCGTCTAGGCTCATCATCAAAGAATTCTTCTAAAGGAATGAATTCGAAGAATATTCCGCTGTTAAGTAGCATCAAAAGCCCTTGCTCCGTTTGTGTGTCCTGATAAGCAATGAAGCCCTCAGACGCAGGGTATGTCTCGACACTGTCGATATATGCACCTATTGTTTCGTATAGCTTGGCTCGGTAAGGTTCAAAGTTTACTCCCCCATATACGAAGAGAGAGAAGTCAGGAAAAATATCTTTCACGGGCACACCTTTCATTTCCACCAACTTGTCAAAATACATTTGAACCCAGGGTGGGATGCCCGATATAAGTGACATGGGTTTGTCGATTGTCTCCTCCACGATTTTATCCACCTTGGCCTCCCAATCCTCGATGCAATTGGTCTCGTATGAGGGCATTTGGTTACTTCTTAGGTACGATGGTACATGGTGATTGACAATGCCGGATAGTCTACCAGTATGAATTCCAGCTGTGGAATCCAAGGTCGGACTGCCTGATAAAAAGATCAAATTGCCATCCAGGAATTTAGCGTTGCCCGTTTCATGGATATAGCTGAGAAGAGCGTTCCTGGCACTGTTGATGTGATTGGGGATAGAGTCCTTGGTGATTGGGATGTACTTGGTGCCACTTGTTGTTCCCGATGTTTTCGCAAAATAGGCTGGCTTACCTGGCCAAAGTACATTCTCCTGGCCGTCAAGGATTTTTGAGACATATAGCGACAGCTCTTCATAATCTCTCACAGGTACTTGAGATTTGAAATCGTCATATGTTTTGATGTCCTTGAAGCCGTGATCTACCCCAAAATTGGTATTGGCTGCTTTGGAAATGAGGTGTTTGAACATCTGCTCTTGAAAGTGCCGGCCATTCATTGACCATTTCTTTTGCTCTTTGGCTATGAAAGAGGCAAAAGGTTTACTCAAAACAGATCTGAATCCCATAATGTGAAATTAGATTGATCTGTCCATTTCAGTAGGTTTCGGTGAAACAAATTATGCTGAGATTAGTAAGTAACTTCAGATTTTAAAAATTCGGAAAATGAAGCGTCTTATTCCATCATTGATTGGAGGGTTTTTAGCAGGGTTCTTGGGGTTTGTCTTAGCGGCCCAATGGTTTAAGGGGGAAATACTAGAGTCCTTACAGGAACAGGTTGAGCCACAATTTTCCAAATATGAAGATGGAACGGCGCTAGCAAGTAGTTCTATGGGGACCGAACTTGATACTGCGATGCTAAAGACTGATTTCATCGGTGCCTCCTTTACCAGTACCAGTAGCGTTGTTTTTATCAAGACCGTCACTGAATACGAGTATGGAGGGAGGAGTGTTTTTGACTGGTTTTTTGAGCCAAGGAGTCAGCAAAGAGTTGGCTCGGGTTCGGGAGTTGTATTTTCCCGAGATGGATACATAGTCACTAATAATCACGTGATTGAAGATGCTGATGTAATCAGAGTGACCATAGGTAAAAAAATAGTAGATGCTGAGTTAGTTGGCACTGATCCATCTTCTGATTTGGCGGTGATCAAAGTGGATGAGTCTGAATTGCCGGCTATTACATTAGGGAGTTCAGATAACGTGGCCGTTGGGGAATGGGTATTGGCTGTTGGTAATCCTTTTAATCTCACCAGTACTGTGACCGCTGGTATTGTCAGTGCGAAAGGCCGAAGTATTAATATCTTAAAAGAAAGGTTTCCAATAGAATCTTTCATCCAAACGGATGCAGCGATTAACCCGGGTAATAGTGGTGGAGCGCTGGTGAATAAAGAAGGAGAACTCATTGGGATCAATACTGCTATTCTCTCAAGGACAGGCTCGTATGCTGGTTATGGATTTGCGGTGCCAGTGGATATTGTAAAGAAAGTTTACAACGATATCGTAAAATATGGCCAGGTTCAGAAAGCCTTAACTGGTGCGGAATTCCTTGATATTGATAGTGAGATTGCTGATAAATTGGATCTGGACGAGTATGAGGGTGTGATCATCACTGATATACTAAGGGGTAGTGCCGCGGAAGATGCCAAGCTTGAGAAGGGGGATGTAGTAGTGGCAGTGAATGGGCGAAAGGTTGATTCTAAGGCGATGCTTGAAGAGTATGTAGCCAAGCTTTATCCTGGAGATAAATTGGATCTGGTGGTCAATAGAGAGAATAAAAAAATAAATAGGAAGCTAACGTTAACCAACAGAGAGGGTACGACGGAAATTCTTGTGCGAAACGTGTACTTCAGCAAAGATCTGGGTGCTTCTTTTGAGTCTTTGTCTAAGGCTGACAGAAGTGCACTTGGTGTTAGAGGAGGAGTGAAGGTGATTGACTATCAATCAAGAGGCTTTTTCTCTCAGTTAGATATTCCCAAAGGCTTTATTATCACCTCTATCAATGGTAATACCATGGATTCACCTGAGGAATTGTCAGAGTTATTGGCCAATATCCGAGGTAGGGTAATAATTGTAGGAGTTGACAAAAGCGGAAGACAGGTGTACTATCCTTAGCGATTTTAACTAGATCTCATTTTGAGCTTTTTCTTAAGCTCATCTATTGAGAATCGGAATTTGGC
>CAZZHO010000009.1:0-2921 GCA_964653795.1 uncultured Roseivirgaceae bacterium
CTATCTGCATAAATTTCAAAAAGCACTTCTTTCCCAGGAACAGATTTTCTAGTCTCTTGATCTACCGCATTGGAAGTCCTTATGTAATTTCTACCCTCGGTATCGAGATAAAAAGGATTAGTATAAGCTTCGGATGACTTGCTTTTCAGCCTATGCTGAAGTCGGTCAGCTTCTTCAGAGGCAAAAAGGTAGAGAGGCGCACTTTTTCTCCAAAAGAGTCTCCCTTCTTCATTCACATAATAGGCGCTTTTCGATTCGTTTACCGTCTGAGCAGAAATGTGAAAGGATAACGCTATAAAAAATATGAAGACTAGATGTCTCCTAACCATTGGTGAAGTTTAACTTAAATACTGAACCTTGTCCTGGCTTGCTGTCTACACCCAACTGCGCACCTAGTTTTTCAAGCAACTGCTTACATAAAATTAGGCCTAAGCCGGTCCCTTTCTCTTCCGCCGTGCCAAGAGTACTACGATTTTTTGTGATGTCAAACAACTCCTCCACTTTTTCAGGACTCATGCCAACTCCCGTATCCTTAATACTTATGTGAGAAGACGAACCCCCGTTGGCAAAATTGATTTCAACCTGTCCTCCAGATGGTGTGAATTTTACAGCATTTTGGATAATGTTCCTTACCACAATATCCACCATTCTCTTGTCGCTTTTCAAACTCGATTCTTCAGAAACGTTATTGACAAGCTCTATTTCTTTCTTACTAGCAACTTGCTTGAGCAAACGGACACTATCTTCAACCAAGTCATGCACTTTGAATTCTTCATACTCAGGATCCTTATTCTGTATTTGAGCCTTGGACCAATTCAAAAGATTCTCCAACAAAGAAGCGCTACTCGCCAACTGCGCCTCAACATCAGTAAAGGCTAACTTCAGAGTAGGCGGCAAATCAAATAATTCAATAGCCGAGAAAAAGCCCTGCAAAGAACTAATAGGGCTTCTCAGGTCATGGGATATGATAGAGAATATTCTATCCTTAGTGCTATTCGCAATCTCTAGATCTCGTTTTTGAGCTTCAATCGAAGCATTCTTGATCTTGAGGACCTCATTGTGCCGTCTGTTTCTGTAAATACCCAGTACAATCAAAACAGCAATGATGATGCCTGCTACCAAAACGATGATGAGAATGTTCCTTAAATAAGCTTTCTGCCTTGTTAGCTTCTGATTCTCGGCTTCTATCGCCTCGGATTCTAACTCTGCCAATTGCTTATCTCTTTCGAGCAGCTGTAGTTCCAGTTGCTTATTACCAAGATCTGAGTAAAGTGTTTCAGTTAAGGAGTCTTTCTTGATGATTTCTTTCCCCTTCTCGTATATCTCCAGCTTCTGTTTCAATATTTCATTTTCCTGCTTCGCCTTCTGCGCTTCCAAAAGCTCCTTGGCTACTCTTTCCTCTTGCAGCTCCTTATTTACAGTTTTTATCTGCTCTCTTTGAATTTCCTCATGAAAGGTCTTATACAATTCAAAATACTGTAGTGACCTATCAACATCTCCCATTTTTTCATATGTCTCCGAAAGCATCCCATAGACACTTCTCATTTGATGTTTATCATAGAGCTCCCTAGCTATATCTAAGGCCTCCGATAAATGACCAACCGATTCTTCATACCTCTTAAGATTATTCAGAACAACAGACATGTTGACTAAAGCACTGATAATTCCAATCTTCTCATTGCCAGCACGTCTGGCAGCTAAAGTGGTAGTAAATTTTTCTAAAGATTGATCGTATTTCCCCAGGTCAGCATATAACATACCCAGGTTATTGTTGATCATGGCGATGCCATTCTCGTTGGCTACCTGTTCATTAAGTTTTAAGGACTTTTCGTAGTAGCCAGCAGCTTCCTTGTAATGATTATTATTCCAGTAAACGAATGCAGCGTCATTCAAAGCTCCTGACGCTCCTCGGAGGTCATTCCTCTCCAATAGCATTTCATACTTCTCAAGACTACTTACAATGTGACCAGAGTCCTTCTTGGACAATGGCAATAATTGGGCCTGTGAATTGAAGAAGACCACAATTGATATCAGCATTAATACGGCTCTAGGCATGGTGGCTAAAGTAGACTTTGCTAGGCTGAATTTAATAAAAATTCGACCAGCATACATCCAAACGACGATAAGCAGAGATTTTACTGGGTTGAACCTGTAGCTAGTAGCTATTAAGAAATTGTCTCCCTCTCCGAGAATTCAAAGCCTAGTTCTTCTAACTCGCCAAGGACTGGCTCGTAGATATCTTTAACCGTTGGAATTTGCACACCAGTCTTTTCTATCTCCCCCGTCAATATGAATTTTGCTGCGATCGCCATTGGTAAACCAACCGTCTTGGACATAGCTGTGTCAGTTTCATTTTCTCCGGTAGCCACCATATGGGCCTGAATTTGCTTCGGTTTCCCTTTGTCCAGAAAATCGAATTTGTGCCACATCACGATGAGGTCTCGGTCAGATGTATCCAGCGTCCATTTCTTTTTCAGGATATGCTCTAAAATCTGTGCTGGGGTTCCCTTTTCTAATCCAACAGCCTCGTCTTCAAAAATACCCAGCCATTTCAATCGGTACATCTCTTCAGATTCAAGTCCGAAATTCATGTAGTGAGCTAATTTTAGTTCAACAGAGTCAAATGGGTTGTATGAGAGAAAAGAATTAATAAACTGCCGATGAGTCATCTTTTCAACACCCTCCATCTCATAAGTATCGTCAGTTGCACCTAATTGAACAAAAACATCCCAAGTCTTGCAGAATCCCGGTCGCCGTAAAGTGCCTCTATAAAGAGTATTGATATCGTGCAGCTTGTATAGATCCAGGTATTTCAAAGAATCCCTATTAGCATAACCCTCAAAGTAGCCATGTCCCGGGATATGAATGATTTCCGTTCTTGAAAACAGTTTATGATAGGGTATATATTTATACCTGCCCTC
>CAZZHO010000009.1:3021-45524 GCA_964653795.1 uncultured Roseivirgaceae bacterium
TGATTTCCGTTCTTGAAAACAGTTTATGATAGGGTATATATTTATACCTGCCCTCTTGAATGAATTTCACATTACCGGTTCCAGCCATTACCACGTTCCTCGGATTCCAGGTGAACTTATAATGCCATGGATTGTCCTTCTCGCGATCTTCTGCCAATAAGCCTCCTGTAAAAGTTTCGAAAGCTGTCAATTCATGACCTTCCAGTGCAAGTCGATCAAGTACTTTCATTGCAGACATATGATCAATACCTGGATCAAGGCCCATTTCCATGATAAGTACGGCGCTGTTCTGTTCAAACTGCTCCGAAAGTGCAAGGATGTCATCCGAGAGATATGATGCCGTAATCATATTAATGCCCAATTTGGCACATGTCGAGGCAGGATGAATATGCATACTGGCAGGTAGCATTGAGATCACCAGCTGGTAATGGCTAAAAACGCCCTCTCGACTGGCTTCATCAAGTATATCCACAGATTCACTAGTAAGACCCGGAAACTCTTTAAGCCGCTCAGCTTTCAGACCCTCATTTTGCTCGCAAATGGATACTTCCCAATTGAACTTCTCAGCTCGTGCAATGAGATATGCAATAAGAGAGGTCGCCGATCTTCCAGCACCTATTATCAAAATCTTCTTCATCATTTCAGGATTTCTTGACGGTTGTAGCTGATGCCTGGGCTGTTGGTAACACAACCATTTCGGCAATTGTAACATGAGAAGGCGCTAGTACCGCATATTTGATTGTATCGGCTATGTCCTGAGCGGTAAGAGGCTCATACCCTTCATACACGGTAGAGGCCCTGTCTTCGTCACCTTTGAAGCGAACTTCTGAAAATTCAGTTTCCACCAATCCTGGTTTGATCTCTGTAACCCTGATACCAAATTGGTTGAGATCCAGTCTCATACCTTGACTAATAGCATCTACGGCGAACTTTGAAGCACAATAGACATTTCCCTTTGGATAAACTTCCATCCCCGCGATGGATCCTATGTTCACAATATGACCTTTTTGCTTTTTGATCATAGCAGGCATTACTTTCTTACTTACATAGAGTAAGCCCTTCACGTTTATATCCATCATCGCATCCCAATCATCCAGGCTTCCATCTTGAATGAAGTCCAGGCCATGAGCGTTTCCAGCGTTATTGACCAACAAATCAATGTTGCTCCATTCAGGAGAAAGTCCATCAAATGCTTTGTCTACCGCAGGACGATTCGAAACATCAAATGATAAATTAATTACTTGGGTTAAGCCACTCAATTCTGAGGTTAGAAGATCAAGTCTATCTTGTCTTCGTCCACAAATAATCAAGCTGTAATGATCGGCTAGTACACGGGCAGTGGCTTCACCAATACCACTTGTGGCCCCCGTGATTAGGGCTATGGGTTTGTTCATCCTTTTCTTCGGTTCCCTTTTTTCAAGTAACTGGGACCGCCCTCAAAAGTGATGAAAAAGGTCAAATTGTGAAAAATTACTTTATCCAGGGCCGCATTGAATTCGTTCTTCTCTTCTCGGATCATATTCCGCAACCCCCAAGAATATCTAAGCTCAGGAGAGAATTTAAATAGTGGGAAATAAATATCAAAACCCACCCCTGTTTCAACTGCAAAGTTCCAGTTTTTCGTTTCAAGTGTTTCAACTTCTGCTACGTCATCTCCACTTGCTGCTGATTCTATCGAAGGATTAATACCTCCGATGATGTACATAGCAGTATTTTTCCTTCTGACACTCTTATACTTCAGAAGGAGTGGTAGTTCAAAATAAGTAGCATCTTTAAACAGGGCTCTCGTACTGGAATCATCAAACCTGTAAAGCAGCTCATTTTCATAAAGCCCAAAAGTCGGCTGAATACGAAAATCCAAATATTGGTATAAATGAAAATTGACGATGAAGCCTACCTTAAAACCACCCAGGTTGCGAGTAACAATAGAATGCAAGGAGTCTAGTGAGGGACTTACAAAGTCCTCATTGTACTTGATGACATATTTGGAAGCATGTCCACCAAAAGCAAAGCCATAATGAATTTTCTCCTCGTCGTAGTGGATTAGGTTTTCAGTCCTATTCCCATAAGTCTGAGCATTTGATATCGTAGATATCAGTATTAGAAGGCCAACTAAGACTACTTTAGTCCAGTGTATATCGAACTTATTCCAAAAGTCAATGGTCTGCATCTAGTATCCGTATAACCTACCTCCTGAAGAACATTTAAAAACTTATCTCCGTCAGGAAAATTTCCTACAGACTCAGGTAAGTAGGTATAAGCTGCCTGATCTTTAGAAATCAATCGACCAACAATAGGCAAAATATACTTGAAATAAAAGTTGTAGAGCTGCTTAAAAGGGAAAGAATTGGGCTTTGAAAACTCCAGAATCACCACTTTCCCTCCTGGACGCAATACCCTTTTCATATCTGAAAGTCCGCGCTCAAGATTTTCAAAATTCCTGACACCAAAAGCAACGATGATAGCATCAAACTTATTATCCTCAAAAGCAAGGTTCTCAGAGTCTCCATTGAATAGCGCGATCTTATCGTCAAGACCTCTTTGCTTCAGCTTTTCTCTTCCTTTTTCCAACATGCCGTCAGATATGTCAACACCTGTCACAAAATCAGGATCCAATGCAAGCGCCTCAATTGCGAAATCACCAGTACCTGTAGCAATGTCTAGTATCTGTTTAGGATTATCCTGTTTTAGCATCTTAATGGCTTTCTTACGCCAAAGAATATCTATTCCTAAACTCAAAAAATGATTCAGAAAATCATAATTGCCGCTGATGTTATTAAACATTTCAGCTACCTGCTGCTTCTTGCTTTCGCTACTCTCTTTGTAAGGAACTACCGTCATACTTATGCAATATTAGGGAATAACCTATCGGCAGATATACTTGTTCCTAATGAGAAGACATCTACCTTGATTTAATTTTGCGTACCCATGGCAAAAATAAAGCAGGCAGTTTTTGAGAAGAGTAGTTCAAGAATAGAGGAATGTCCCAAAACAACATTAAAAGAGTATGCATTCATAGGGAGGTCTAATGTTGGAAAGTCTTCACTAATCAACCTACTGACTAACAATAAAAAGCTGGCAAAAACCTCCGGTAGGCCAGGAAAGACACAACTAATCAATCATTTTTTAATAGATAATGAGTGGTATCTGGTAGACTTACCCGGCTATGGGTGGGCCCAGGTAAGTAAAAAAGATAAGGCCCAATGGAAGAAAATGATCGAGCGGTACATTTTAGAACGGGAAAATCTTATAAGTGTATTTGTCTTAATAGATTCTCGCCACCCTCCGCAAAAAGTGGATATGGAATTTATGAATTGGCTGGGGACAAATGGTGTACCATTTGCCATGGTTTATACCAAGACTGATAAACAAGGAGTAACCCAAACCCAGTCCAATATCGCGGCCTATAGAAAAGTCATGAAAAAGCAATGGGAAGAACTCCCTCCCCACTTCAGCTCCTCCATTATGAAAAAAGAAGGCTATGAAATCATTGATTACATTTTCGAGCTTAACAAAATTGAAACAACCTGATTATTCCGGTTTATCCACTAAATTCCCTTGAAAAGATTAGTAAGATTTTAAGTAGTCCTTGATTCTAGTAAGTTCGCAACGATCTACCTATTTGAAAGAAATGACGCAACCAGAGACAATGGAAAGACCCTCAGCTAGAAAGAAAAAAGAGTTTACGATTTTGTACGTGGATGATGAAGCTCCCAACCTAAGGGGATTCAAAAGCGCTTTTCGTAGACTTTACAACATCAAAACGGCTGAAAATCCCATTGTAGCTCTTGAAATCGTAAAGAGTGAGCACATCGACTTAGTGGTTACCGATCATAGAATGCCAGACATGGTCGGAACAGAGCTTTTAGCAGATGTGTATGATCATAATCCCGAAATCCGTCGAATGATTCTCAGTGGCTTCATCAAAAGACACGAATTGGACGAGGCTGTAGGAAGTTTCGGAATCCATGAGTTCGTAACAAAACCGTGGAACTACGACGAAATGCTTGAGATTTTCGAAAGATTACTCAGAACCAACCCTGACGTAAAAACCTTTTCTACCCCATCATAGGTAAGAAACATCCTCAAAATACCTGAAATTGGGTATTTCAAAATTTTCCAGGCTGGTGTTACTTTGAATAATCCACCATAACACTACCGTCATGAAAATTTTGAAATGGGCAATAGTCGTAATCAGTTTAGCATTGACCTCAATCCTGTTACCAAAAGTCCTAAAGAGAAAGCAATCTGCAAGTTACTAGTGTCCAAAGAATAGCAATATTCTGGACGATTCTGAACAAAAGGATAGAGGCCAATTAACTACAAGCATCTGTATATCAGATAGTTGTGAATTGTGGCCTCATTTCTGAAAGAATAAGGACGCTAGTCAAAAACTCAGTACCATTTTGTACGAATGCCTCGGCATTCACTAAGTTGTAAAGTCAACAATGCCCGGTTAAATGCCGGGCTTTGTTTTATCGCCATTGGGAGTAAAAAACTGAGTGACTTAGTTTTGCGGACTTAATTGTTATCATGGATTTTAGTGAAATAGCTTCCGTCTCAGGGAAAGGCGGTTTATTCAAAATAGTTTCTCCTACACGCAATGGCGTAATACTGGAAAGCCTAGATGCTGAAAAGAAAAAACTCATTGCCGGTATCAGAATGAAAGTATCGGTTCTATCAGATATTTCTATCTATACTACTGATGCAGAAGGAGCGGTACCATTAGAACAAGTGATGACCAAAATTCATGAAGAATTTGAAGGGGATACGGGCCTTACTTCCTCAAGCGATCCTGATGAATTGAAAGCTTTTCTCAGACATATACTGCCGGATTACGATGAGGATAAAGTGTATGTTTCAGATATGAAAAAGCTCGTGACCTGGTACAACAAGCTTTCTAGCGACCATCCAGAGTTATTCGAGGCTAAGGAAGAGGATAAAGGCTCCGAAGAAAAAGAAGACACCCAAAAGGATTAGCCTCCATACTCCTTTCTAATCTCATTAGGAATTTCACAGTCTTCTATTCGGCGAGTATCAACTAGATGGAAGATTTTCCAACCTGATTCGTTATTGACAAGGTGAAAAGCGTCCACGCCGCAGTGATGAAATTCTTTGCCTAAATAAAAAGCATAGTCTACCCATACTGAGGCGAATGCCCCGTCAATATTGACTTTTTCATCCCATATTGGCTCGAACCAACGAGGTTCTTTATCTCGGTCTACCGCTTGAGCAAACTTCTCTATGGATCCGGCTTTTTTCTGAACCATACCATGTTTATCCACAAGCACTGTGAATGATTGAGCATCAGTAGTAAAAGCATCTCTAATCATTTGACCATTGTTCGTTGCCATTCCTTCGAAAACGGATGCTATCACTTTCATTATTTCCTTCTTGTCATCCTGAGCGCTGAGGCTGAAAGAGACCAATACAAGTGCCATCAAAATCCAAAATTTCCTGAAAACCATAGTATTCATGGGGGTTTTTAATCCAAAATAACCTATTCCTGCATTGAAACAAGCACAAACCTCTCTTACGGGCGAGAAACAGTGTTGGCCGGCTCGAAGATGCAATCCCGTAAAGAGCGTTTGTTGAAATTGTTCTATCTTCAAGAAAATGATCACCACTATCGTCATATCGCTTTTCGTGCTTTATGTCGCGGCCAATTTTATCATATACTTCTGGCAGGAGAAGTTTCTTTTTAAACCAGAGAAACTTCCGGCTGACTTTCAATTCAAATACTCTGAGACAAAATTCATGGAGTATAACCTTGAACCTGTACCGGGTGTTAATATCAATGGTGTCCATTTCTGCCTTGACAAGCCAAAGGGTGTTGTACTTTACTTAAAAGGTAATTCCCGGTCTATCAAAGGATGGGGGAGATTTGCTGTCGACTTTACTCGCCTCGGATATGATGTAATCATGATTGATTATCGGGGGTTCGGAAAGAGTACTGGTAAGCGAACTGAAGAAGGCATAAAAAAGGATCTGCAATTCATCTATGATGAGATGACTAAGCAAGTAGATGAAAAGCATATCATCTTATACGGTCGATCATTAGGGTCAGGATTTGCAGCGAAACTCGCCAGCACCAACAATCCCAGGATGCTCATACTCGAATCCCCTTATTATAGTGTAAAGAGTGTAGCCAAAAGGTATGTTCCTTTCCTCGCCCTATCGCTAATTCTCAGATTTCCGATTGAAACATACAAGTGGTTGAAATATGTGAATTGCCCTATCAAAATTATTCATGGCACCAATGACAGACTGATCCCTTATAAAACCGCGATCAAGTTATCAAAGATAAAACCTGAGAATACCAGACTCTACTCTATCATAGGAGGTGGACACAATAATCTGTACACTAAGGAAGAATACCATCGCATGCTGGATGAAGTGCTAAGCTCTAAAATGCCAGAAGACATTGATCCCAAGAAGACTAGTCTCCAATTCAAAAGATCCGGCAAAAAGAAACTCGTTAAACTTTGAATCTACTGAAAGTTGTCATTCTCGTAGTGCTTGGCATTTACGTCGCGGGAGGTTTAATCATTTACTTGTTTCAGGAGCGATTCATATTCCTTCCGAAGACTCTCAAAGCAGATTTTAAATATTCGTTTGATAGGTCTTTTGAGGAAGTCTGGTACTCGATGGAAGATGGAGCTCAGATCAATGCTTTACATTTCAAAGCTGATAAGCCCAAAGGGATCATCTTATACAATCATGGCAATGCCGACAACTTGGCACGATGGGGTGAAGTGTCCTATTTCTTCTTAGACCAAGGGTATGACGTGCTGATCTACGACTATCGTGGCTATGGTAAAAGCAAGGGAGAACGATCAGAAAAAGCTTTATTTGATGATGTATTGGCTATTTATGATACGATCAGCAAGAAATGGGCGTCAGAGAAAATTATCATATTTGGGAGATCTTTGGGATCAGGCATGGCCAGTTATCTGGCAGCCAAAAGACCTCACAAAATGCTGATACTGGAAACGCCATTTCATAGTTTGGCAGATATGGCCAGGTATTATTTCCCTATTTACCCCAATACTATTCTGAAATATCACTTCACCAACTCCATTCATTTGAAGCAGGTTACGAATGATATTTCCATCTTCCATGGTACAGAAGATGTGATAGTCCCTTTGAAGTCTGGCAAGAAGCTATATGATGAGATAGAGGGAGATCATGCTCAGATCATCATAATAGATGGAGGAGAGCACAACAATCTCATAAAGTTTGAGAAGTACCGTAATGAAATGTCAGCTATCCTAGCTGATTGAACTACTCCTCATATATCTCAATCGAAGGGAAAAATGCAGCCCACGCCACCCAATATCCAATGTAAGAGTTTACAGGAGTAAGTGCATCTCCAGCATTTGGTCCTTCCTCAATCTCCCCAAACAGATTGTATAGATTACCAAGCGCATCTTCCATGATGATATCCTCATTGTCAGAAACTACTACCAAAGGCAATTGCTCTTCCGACAAGCTATTTCTAAATGCGACTATAAAATTTGCCTGTGCGTCTCCTACTACAATTAGGTCATTGCCGCCTACCTGATCCAGTATGATCGTACGTTCTTCAAACAAAGTGAATCTATAGACTTTTTGAGATTCGTCTAAGTCGACTCCTAATACTCGCTCTTTAGCGCTTAGCCTCGTATCAAAATTATCAACCGGAAATAGTAAGTCGCTGGATGTTCTGTATCCACCGTATGGGTAATTGCCGTAAGCTCTGGAGAAGCCTGTATTTCTATTTACCACCAAAGAATTTGGATATAATGACTTCCATGTTGACCAGGTCGTCTCAACAGTAAAAACAAACTCCGGCTGTTCTCCAATTAAAGATCCATTTACACTTTCTTGAAGCATTTGACTCCAGTTGCTATCTGTTCTTCTATCATAAGGGATCAGATTTGTATTGTAAAGCAAACCTGAGACCCCAAAGGTGGTGAGTTCACCATCAACCTCTCTGTTCCAACCAATCGCTGTACCGGTCAACGGACAGTAGGTAATAGCAAAGCTACTATTACCTACCTGATCATTTATGATCTCATGCCAGTCCAGAATAGGGTGCGGATAGGCCCGAATTTCATTACCTATTTTTATGCCGATGACAAGATCATTATCGAGCAAGTAATCTGTTTCAGCAACAGAAGAAAATTGCGGATTATCGATGGAGGGAATCCCGTCCTTCCCTGGTCCCCCATCAAATACTGCTGCGACGGGTATGGACCAATTACCATCACCTTCCTCTGCCTCGGAACATGCGATAAGTAAGACAAAAACGATCAAAGTGGAGAAAATTCGATTCATATGCTTTCAGTTTAGTTGGATTACTTCAATAGGTGGCTTCCTTGTGAAGCTGAAGTGAAATCCGGTATTGATTCTTATAGTAGGAGAAAGCTGAGTATCATACACCTCAGCATAAATTGGCAATTCTATATTGGTCTGAAAACTTATTGAAGATGACATAGCTAACGACAGGCCAGGGTTGATAAAAAGGAAATTACCCCCAGAAGCAGGGAAGTCAGC
This sequence comes from uncultured Roseivirgaceae bacterium, assembly GCA_964653795.1. Lineage (GTDB taxonomy): Bacteria > Bacteroidota > Bacteroidia > Cytophagales > Cyclobacteriaceae > JAWPMT01. The sequence continues at coordinate 11,560 of CAZZHO010000009.1, forward strand.
CCCATCAAATCGATCACGACCCGCTTTCCTAAACCTCAACCTGACTGAGGGATCCAGGAATGTTCTACCTATCAAAAGTCTATCTGCCAGACCGACTATGGCTTGGGTTTCATTTCCAAACGAATAGGAAGAAGAACCCAGGTATTCATTGTTAGTTCCAGTGAACCTGTGAATAGCTGTAGACGAAAATACCAAAGTGGGTCTAGCGGTAAACTCACGTTGGAAGTTGGCATAAAGTATATAATCTAAAGCACCACTTCCGGGCTGTAAATCCGCGTTCAATGGAAGGCCACCGTCCTTTGTCCTATTAGCGGATCCTAGCGGGAGTTTTAGCCCCCCTCCCACAACCAACCCAGGCTTGGTTTTATACTTTAAGAGGATGACAGCATCGCCAACACCCTGAGTACTTGTGAAGTCTTCTGCCAGTCCTTGTTGACTGATGGTCCGCTCTTGCCTGACAAATGAAAAAAAAGCATCCACTGAAAGTCTATCAGTGATAGAGTAACCACTTTCCAATAGAACCGAATGTGTCTCTCGCCTCCTAGTGTCATCGTCTAACCTTTCACTGCCAGCTTTAAGAGTCTCCAGGCTATTCCAATCGTAGTTGACTGTGAATTGCCACGTACCTCTCTCTGAACTTGGGAGACCTATATTCCCTGACATTGGAACCCCTCCCGAGCAACACTGGGAATAGACCAATTGGGCTGAAAAAAATAAAAGTAAAAGTACGCTTAACCGGATCACTGGTACTAATACAATTGAACCATGGCGTTCCGTTTGCCTTACCGCGTTTCATTTTTAGTTATTGTCAGCGGCGATACACTCTGAAATAGAAAAAGCCCATCAAATGATGAGCTTCCAAGTACCAGTTTTGTCTTTTTTAGAAGATCAAGCCAAAGCTAAAAGCATTAAGGTCTGGACCTCTGTTGTCGACAAATACATTATTGAGATCGTAGTTGGCGAAGAGATCAAACGCCCTATAACCGAACTGAAACCTCACCCCATAGCGAATATTGTGAAGGAAGAAATTGTCTCTATCGCGATCTTTCTCCTTATCTCCGCCATCTTCAAAAACGATTTTGGTGGAGCTACCAATTCTATAACCTGCATAGCCACCGAGACCTATCCTGGCCCCGCCTCTGCTGAAGTATCGACCTCTCCTTTTTCCGCTAGGCTCGCCAAAATCCAGCATTGGAACAGCTTTGACATTTAGGTGCCACACATTGAGTTTACTCCTTTTCGCATCAAGAACAGGATCCAATTGTGTGAAAGTGATGGCATCAACTCCTTCCGTTAGAATGGTTCTCTCATCCTGGAATCGGAAATTGGACCATGATAAACCAAATCCCCACTGTAGCGCCAAGGGCCCGGCAATTGGTGACTTATAGTCCGAATTCAAAGCCAGATACCAGGAACCCCATGGTTGAACCGTATAGGGTGCATCATTATCGCTCGGGAATTCCCCATTTTCCAGCCAATTGGTAATACCTATTTCTACATTCCAGTTATTACGGGTTCTTCTAAAGTATCCTCTACTTCTCCTTCTTCGATCTAGCCAATCATCATCGTCATCATCGTCGTAATCATCATCTCTATATCTGCGAGTTCTGGTTCTGTATGAATCATCGCCTCCTCTTGAATCATCTCCGTCGGAGTATACTATCCTTGCTTCTTTTTTGTAAGTATTGCCGTCCTCATCAGTGATTTCAAAATAGCTACTGCCGGTACTACCCACTGATTTATTTAAATCAGCAATCATTTTATTGAAATCATAATTCTCCAGCGCTTTCAACTCTTTTTTCGAGTTAGTGTAGATAATAAGTTTACTACCTCCTTCCAATTCGATGACCACCGTATCGGAGTTGACATTCGCCATGCTCATTATTGGAAAAAACGCTATGGCGACTGCTAAAATTTGAAATATCTTTTTCATGTCTAATGTAAGATTGAGTTTTTGACCTTTTTAAATAGTTTGTTGTTAGTATTTCTTAGATGCTACTAAGTCATTTTTGGCTGCACGCAAATCAGCAAAAAGTTGTCCCGGCTTCAATTCTTGCGCTTTTGCCAACCAATTGCCTAATCCTTTCTTATTGTCTTTTTCTATCAGCTTGTTATTAGCTACATATTTGATCTTCACCGCAATTGTCGAGTTTTCTGGTAGTTGCAATGCAACTAGGGGAGAAGCGTAAGGAGTCTCTAATCCTTTTCTATTCAAATCAGGACCTAAATCCCTTGAAGCATAAATAGCCACCGACTCCTGCATCTCAGGCATCGCAATCGGCAATACCCTATTTAGCGACACTCTTTTAGAAGGCTGTGAAGTGTAGTTAGTTGCAGGTTCCCTGTTATCAACACTAGCAATCGCCGGAATCTCAATTAACTCAATAGTGGGGTGATCTGCCAGCTGATCTACATATAGCACCTCCTCTCCTTGCTTCAAAAAGATCCACGAGAGACCAGCTACCAGGGCAAGCATGGCTGCCACTCTCCAATAAATAAGCTTTGATGTTTCACCTTGATGTAACTGATCATTGATAGCTTCCCAAGCTCCTGCACTAGGTTGAACCTCGTAGTTACCAGCTTTCTCGCGAAAGAGTCGATCTAGCTTTTTATTCTCCGCTTCCATGATTTCCTATATTTTTTAATTCAGCCGTTTCCAGCTCATACAATTTCTTTTGTAGCATCTTCCTGGCTCTACTCAACTGAGATTTAGAAGTGCTTTCAGTGATATCAAGTTTTTCTGCTATTTCTGCGTGGTTATACCCTTCAATAGCATAGAGGTTAAATACCGTTTTGTATCCAATCGGCAAGTCCTGAATCAAATCGATCAGATCTTCAGCAATTAGACTTGATTCAAAGGCTCCATAATCCAATTGGAAGTCAACCTCCTCCACTTCCACCGCCAAGGTCATAGACTGATTTTTTCGGATATACATCAGCGCTTCATTCACAATTATTCTTCTTATCCATCCTTCGAAGCTACCCTCACCACTGAACTGCTTTATTTTCTCAAAGACCTTCACAAATCCACCAACCATTACATGCTCAGCTTCGGCCTTGTCCTTGATATAGCGAAGACATACGCCAAGCATCTTGGGAGCCAGCTTATTATAAAGCTCCCTTTGCGCTTTTGGCTTAGCTTTCTCGCAGCCTTTGCGCAAATCCTCAAGGGTAGGTGACTTTTGAATGGTTAGCATTTCGTTGATCTTCATGGGGAAGATGAAGCTATTGAGTCAATGGTTGCACAGTCCAAAAAATATTTTTTAAAAATAAATTGAACGTTCTTCACCTAAATGACAATTTTGATAGGCTCAAATCTCTTGCTAATTCAGAAATATATTGAACAGAATTTGTATTCTTACATCGGTAACCTTCGAGCATGGATATCTTTTTAATCGACGATGAGGACACGTTTAATTTTTTAAATAAAACGGTAGTATCAATGGTTTTGCCTGATGCGAAAATTGAAATTTTCTCTAATGGAAAAGATGCATTGGCTGTTTTGGATGAAAGGATTGAATTGCCCGATTTGGTATTTCTGGATATGTATATGCCGATCATGAGTGGCTGGGACTTTCTCGACCATTTAAAAGAGAAGGACTCTGGTTTGAAAGTGGCTATGCTCACTTCCTCTTTTGACCAGGCTGAAAAAAGAAAGGCTCTGAGTTACCCCTGTGTAGTCGGAGTTTACTCAAAGCCCTTAACTGTAGAAATCGTAAAGGAACTAGCTACTTAGTCCTTCTTATCCATCATCATCATTTCATTCATTACAATCTCCGTGATGTACTTCTTTTCACCCTCTTTCTCATAAGAGCGATTAATGAGCTTTCCTTGCAAAGCAATTTCACTTCCCTTCTTCAGGTAAGATTCTATGATGTCGCTTTTCTTACCCCATGCTACGACATTGTGCCACTGGGTGTCTTCCACTTTCTCACCTTTGTTGTTGTAGTAGACGTCATTGGTTGCCAGAGAGAATGTTGCCATTTTCTTACCAGACTCGAAGCTCTTTACTTGAGGATCGTTACCTAATCTACCAATAAGTTGTACGTTGTTTCTAAGTGCGTTCATTTTACTTGTTTTTTAAGTTTAAAATTTGAATTTGATCTGATCGGTAGATGACCGAATCGATGAAGCAAAGCTGAATACACCGACAAATTGTAATCGATAATTAAACGGATATAAACGAATAATACCGAATAATTACGATTTAATTCCTGATAATTAGGAGATTAGGTATTTGACTATTTTTTACGAAAATCCCGAAAATTCATCACAGCAGCACCAATTATCGCCACAATTAGCCCTGCCAATGTAAGTGAATCCACTAGCGCTCTAGACCAACCGAGTCCGAAAATATTATTCGCCAGATAGGCTGTAAACGAGGATGGTAGTTGTGTCTCGCCCAGTTCTCTTTTTATATCCCACTCCCAATCTGTAAGTATACAATACCCCCAACCCTTCCATATACCAAGAACGAACCAGGATATCATAGTCAGGATCACTAAAAACAAGTGAGCTCTTCTGGTTTTCTTCCAAATCCAGCCAAACAAATTTCCGAATACCACCAGAACATGGATCGAGAAAAGGAGGATATCCAGAATTTTCAACATATCTGGTAACTATGCCGCCAGGACTTGAGAGAGCTTAGACATTAGGTCCTGAGGGTGAAAAGGCTTCAAAACAAAACCAATCATGCCTGCGCTCTTTATCTGAGCCTCTTGCTCGGCCACAGTAGAGGCTGTCAATGCTAAAATCGGAATATCAGGCTTAGAGCTGTTGATGATTTTGCTGGCCTCGTACCCATCCATTACGGGCATATGTAGATCCATGAGAATGAGATCATAGTCTCTTTCTTTCGCTTTGTCGACTGCCTCTTGACCATTTGCCGCCTTATCGAGTTTCATTCCCCATCTTCCCAAAAATTCCTCGGCAATCAGCATATTCATGAGGTTATCTTCTACGATCAAGACATTCTTGCCTTGCAACAACTCAGAGTTTTCGGAAGTACTATTTTTCTCGCTCATTTTGACAGGTTTCTTAACGGGGGCGTTCTTAGCTTTTTGCAGCTTTATCTCAAAAGCAAATATCGAGCCTTGCCCAAGGGTGCTCGTCACTTTTATTTGACTTCCGTAAAGTTTCAATATCCCTTTGACAATTGAAAGTCCCAATCCCGTTCCACCAAATTCTCGTGTAGTCGATGTACTGGCTTGGGTAAAGCGATCAAAGATCAACTCCATTTTGTCCTTGTGAATTCCGGGACCAGTATCATGAACTGATAAATCAATGATCTGAGCAGACTTTTGATCTTCAAGCAGTCTTACACTTACATCCACCTGACCTTCCGAGGTAAATTTTAAGGCATTGCCAATAAGATTATTAAGGACCTGAGAAATCCTTACGGGATCAGCTAAAAAGTGGGGATAAACCTTATCGTCAAAGTTCAAATTAATGGGCACTCCTTTTGCATCGGACTGGCCCTTGTAACCCATCACAATTTTCTCCAAATGCTCCTTAAGATCAACTGGTAGCTCCTCCAGACTCAAAGAGCCAGAATTTATTTTATTAAAATCCAGAATGTCGTTGATCAAAGAAGTGAGGTTCTCAGCAGAAGACGTCAACGCTTCCATGTTATCCATTTGATCTTGCCTTGGGTCGTTTCGCATTACTAGGTGCGCCATTCCGACAATAGCATTTAAAGGAGTCCTGATCTCATGGGAAATGGTGCCAAGGAAATCGGTCTTAGCCTGATTAGCCTGTTGCGCTTTCTCCAATGCGATTTTGAAAGTGTAAGCAAACTTGTGCGATAGGAGCAGCGATTGGGAGAAGAAAAATCCAATGTATCCCCAAAAGGAAATTCTATCACTAGCACTCAATAGGCCGAAATAGGATAAAATATTATAGCTGAATATAATAAGTACGACTAACGTACTAACAAGGGCATAGAATGAGCCAGGCCTTCCCCTGTTCCACGCAGTGATATAAATCCAGATGGTGTAACCAAATGCTAGGAGAAGGAACCCAAAGAAGGGGGCAATAATTTGAGAGAAGTAATAGGGCGGAAGAAGAACGGTAGCCAAAGTACTCAGACCGCAACATATTGCCACAAACTTTATCGACCACTTTGAAGTATCTTCTGGATATAACCGAATAACAAACTGCGCGAAAAAGAAGACACTAGCAAACAGGCAGAGATACTCTAGTCTAGTGGCCAACCACCAAGGGTAGTTTTCCAACAACCCATGTAGTACATAGTGTCCTGCTCCAATAATTCTGTATGAATAGGTCAAACAGAACAAGGAAAAATAGAGAATGGCCTCCTCATTTCTACCGAAAAGATATAACCCCAAAAAGAACAGTCCTCCCATCAATAAACAGCCTGTGAGTATGAGGTCATAAGCCACTTGATTCCTATACAAAATATTAATGACCTCCGGAGCACCAACCAATATCGGTTCTAGAGATCCCGACTTACTATGCTCATAATTTGAAATTTGAAGGACCAATTCCAGCGTGTCTCCTCTTGACGGAATATCAACTTTTTGTGGCTTCCACTCCGGCCGATGGGAATCTTCATCACCCACTTGACCATTCCTAGCTACAAGCTGACCATCTATATATAGTGAGTAAGCACAATACATGTCCTCAACAATAGCACCGACATTTCTAGTATTTGCTGGGAGAATTACTCTAGCGGCATATGTAGCATAGCCAAACGCCGGAAGCTGTTCACCATCAAAAGAGACATTCGTCCAAATGTCGGGGAACCTCACTTTTTGACTGGGATAGCTACCGAGAGCATCTAAGTCAGACTCCATCGTCATCCAATAGAAGTCAAAAGTACCACGTAGCTCAATTGGCTTTGTCCAGTCCTGATCTCTTAAATCCAGAACTGCAGGAGGCTCGGCTGCTAGTAATATGGAGCTCCATAAGAAAGAAAAGGTTAAAAATAGGAACCTCACTTCTGGCGAATTTGAGAGGAAGTTAACCAGACAGTTCTACACTATGCGTATTTTTCGATAATTGACTTAAAAGTTGGGCTATTGAATATTCTTTTCAAGACGAAAACCGGTCTTTAGAATATCAGAAAGAGTATCAACTCTCATGTATTGTTGATAACTTATGGAGTATGCGCCCTTATTCGGAAATACAAATGCCGTCTGGATAGGATGACTTATATCAAAGGCGCTTCCAACACCATCTCCTTCGGGTCTCCCTGTCTTTGGTTCGAAGAAAATAACTTCATGAAGCTCGTCCAAAAGGACAGAATCCCGCTCATCCTCAAGTTTCACTTGAAAATAAAAGTTCTGATAGCTGAATGCCATATCATATTTGAATTGTGCTACCAGATTATAGGCCTGCTTGTCATCTTCAACTGAAAAGTCAAATGATTGAGAATCGTTTTCAGCCCATTGATTCAAAGAATGAAACTCTTCGAACACTCTTGTAGAATCACATGCAAACAAAAGCGCAATAAGAACAAACCGTAGTACTTTAGCCATTCCTGTCTTTTTTACTCTTGTTCTTCGGATTGCTCCCACGGTTATGATGTTTTCTTTTCTTGTTTCTCTTTTTCTTATTTCCTTTTCTGAATTTCTTATCCATGGCAACAAGGTCGCTGTTGAGATTCCCAGCAGGCTCCTCTACTACCTCATTATCAAGTAATGTATCAGGTTTCTGGCCATTCGCATTCAAATCAAGGATTTCATGAACACGCTCTGTGTCGACAGGATGCCAGGTATTCTCGTCTTTAAAGGAGAACCACATTATTTTCCGAAAGATGTCCGTCTTCTGTAAAAAAGCAGGGCCAGCTCCCGTTTGGATCGCCTTCTCAACTTTTGGTATATCGCCAAGAGCATCCATATAGGTTTCTAGCTCGTAATTCAGACAGCACTTAAGTCTTCCACATTGACCACTTAACTTACTGGGGTTCAGCGACAAGTTCTGATATCTAGCCGCTTGAGTAGTGACGGTTGCAAAATCTGTAAGCCAAGTAGAACAGCATAATTCCCTTCCGCACGACCCAACTCCTCCAAGTCTACTGGCCTCCTGTCTTAGGCTGATCTGACGCATCTCTATACGGATTCTAAACTCACCTGCTAGTAGTTTGATGAGTTCTCTAAAATCTACGCGATCATCTGCAGAATAATAGAATGTGGCTTTTGTGTTATCTGCTTGATATTCAATGTCAGTAAGCTTCATCTTGAGCTTAAGGTCCTGGATGATTTCCCTAGTGCGGTAAAGAGTAGACTCTTCCCTCTTCTTAGCCTGACGAAATTTGTCGATATCCTTGGGAGAAGCTATCCTGTATATGCTCTTGATATCATCATTATCAGCCACAGACTTCTTTTTCATTTGAAGCCTTACCAACTCACCCTGCAAAGAAATATGTCCTATATGATGGCCATTGGGAACATCCACGACCACTGCGTCTCCTGTGGTGAGATCTAGTTGATGTGTATTTCTGTAGAAGTCTTTCCGACCGTTTTTGAATCTTACTTCTACAATATCGAATTGGTTGATGGCTCCATCCATATTGGAGAGCCAATCGAAAGTATTGAGTTTATTGCAACCCCCAGTCTGGCAGCCTCCGTTACTCTGACAGCCTGCAACGTTTCCCGATTCTATTCCGCAACTACCACATCCCATAGGTCAATATTCAGATATCTCAGTACCTCTGAATTCAAATATAGAAAATGAATATTGAAAGCTGGATTAGGTGTAATTCTGTAGATCCCGTCCTATATCACTCCTCAAGGTCTTGCCTTCCCAGTGAATGAGTTTTGTGCCGTCATAGCTTTTAGTCATAGCTTCGAGCATATTTTTTCCAAGGGCAGTCAAAGTCAATACTCTTCCTCCATTGGTAACGAGCTTACCATCTTCCAATTTAGTCCCGGCATGAAAGGGAATAACACCTTTCAATCCAGGCTGAAAGGTGATCTCCCTTCCTTTTTCATAATCTCCTGGATATCCTTCCGAAACCATCATTACTGTAACTGAGGAGTAAGGCTCAAATTCACATTTTTTGCCAGCTAATTCACCTTTGGCTGTTGCAACCAGTAATTGCAAGAAATCTGATTTTACTCTAGGGAGTATCGCTTCAGTTTCTGGATCTCCCAGCCTCACATTGTATTCAATGACATAAGGTTCATTTGCTACATTGATTAGCCCAAAGAAAATAAAGCCAGTGTAGGCTATTCCAGCGTCTTGTAGCCCCGAAATAGTGGGCATAATTATCCGACTGGAAACTTTTTCCATAAAGGGATCATTGGCAAACTTTACAGGGGAAATAGCTCCCATACCCCCCGTATTTGGACCAGTGTCTCCTTCTCCAATACGTTTGTAATCTTTCGCCTCAGGTAATACTACAAAGTCTTTGCCATCGGTTAGGACGAATACTGAAAGCTCTATTCCAGTCAGGAATTGTTCGATGAGCACCTTCGCACTAGCATCACCAAACTTTTCATTCACAAGCATCTCTTCAAGAGTACTCTTAGCTTCTTCTAACTCCTTGGTGATAACTACTCCTTTTCCAGCTGCTAGTCCATCCGCCTTTAATACATATGGCCCCTCAGTATCTTCCAGAAATTTCTTTCCTTCTTCTAAAGTCTCCTTAGTAAAAACTTTTGCTTTGGCTGTTGGGATTCCATACTCATACATGAATTCCTTAGCAAAATCTTTACTCCCCTCAAGCTTTGCCCCCTCAGCCCCAGGACCTACTATCAGTAGACCCGATAAATCAGTATCAGACCGCAACTTATCAGCAACCCCCTCTACTAAAGGAACCTCCGGCCCAAAAACGACTAAATCAATTTCCTTTTCTAGAACACATGCTTTAATTGCCTCAAAGTCTGTAACGGAGATATTGATATTCTCTCCAACACTGCCAGTACCACCGTTTCCTGGCGCAATGAAAATTCTCTCGCAATCTGGGCTTTGCTTTATCTTCCAGGCCATGGCATGCTCCCGGCCTCCCGAACCTAGTACTAATACATTCATAACGGCGGTTGGTTATTGATAATTTGGCGAATGTAGATCAATGCGCATATTCAGACATAAATTTTATCCTCATAAGTCTGACTTCATCTTCAGAATAATCTTCCCCTAATTCAGACATGGCTTCTTTAATGCTATCAGAATCCGCGTTTAGGAAATAGTCATAAATATCATCTTGACGATCATCATCCAGCAATTGATCAATGTAATAGTCAAGATTCAACTTAGTGCCTGCATTACTAATGGTCTCAATCTCTTCTATTAAAGCCTCATACTTCATGCCCTTAGATTCCGCGATCTCCTCCAGATCTACTTGTCTGTCAATTTGCATGATAATACCAATCTTACTTTTAGATTTAATACCTGCTGATTTGACCAGAATATCCCCTGGAGTAATGATATCATTATCCTCTACATATTGAGCTATCTCCTGAAGAAAGGGTTTCCCAAACTTACGAGCCTTGCTCTCTCCAACCCCAACAATTTTGATTAGCTCTTCGTTGGTTGTAGGGTAGAGTGTGGCCATTTCCTCCAAGGACGGGTCTTGGAATATCACATATGGTGGAAGATCCTTTTGCTTAGCAACAATCTTACGAAGAGACTTTAATACATCAAATAGCTTCGTGTCATAAGACTTGGTATCGACGTTTACTCGTTCGGACTCTTCCTCCTCTCCTTCCACTGCATAGTCGTGATCTCGGGAGATCATAATTCGGTAAGGATCATCAAGGAATTCCTGGCCCTTCTTGGTCAACTTGAAAATGCCTGGATTCTCGATATCCTTAATCAATAACTCATTAAATAGAGCTTGTCTAAGGACCGATTTCCAAAATATTTCGTCTTCATCTTTGCCATAACCAAAGACCTCAACTTGATCATGGGAATAACTCTTTACATGCTGAGAAGATTTTCCAATTAGCACATTCACTATGTGATTAATTTCAAACCGCTGATCTGTCTGTATTACAGCTTGCAATGCATGAATAAGTTGCTCCGTACCATCAAATTGCTCCTTGGGATGAACGCAATTATCACACATACCACAAGTATCGTGTTCAAACTCTTCTCCAAAGTAGTGTAGTAGTTGCCTTCTTCTACAGACCGACGATTCAGCATACGATGCCATCTCTTCCAATAAAAACTTTGCGTTTTCGCGTTCGGTTACTGCTTTGTCTTTATTGAATTTTTCAAGCTTGATAATGTCATTGTAGCTGTAGAACATGAGACACTTGCCTTCAAGACCATCCCTACCTGCTCTACCAGTTTCTTGGTAATACCCCTCCAGAGATTTCGGAGCATCATAGTGTATCACAAACCTGACATCAGGTTTGTCTATCCCCATACCAAATGCGATAGTAGCTACTATGACATCTACATCCTCATTGAGAAAAGCATCCTGATTACCCATCCGCTCTTTGGATTCCATTCCCGCATGATATGGAGCGGCATTGATACCGTTTACTTTTAGGAAGTCAGCAATTTCCTCAACTTTTTTACGGCTAAGGCAATAGATTATACCTGATTTGCCAGCGTTCTCTTTTATAAACTTGATCAGTTGTTTTTTAGCCTCTTTCTTTGGCCTTACCTCATAATAAAGATTTGTTCGGTTGAAAGAAGACTTGAAGACTGTAGCCTCCTCCATATTCAGGTTCTTCTGAATATCTAGCTGAACTTTGGGTGTGGCTGTAGCAGTAAGTGCAATGAGTGAAATATCTCCCAGAGTACCTACAATTGATTTTATTCTACGGTATTCTGGTCGAAAGTCATGCCCCCACTCTGATATACAATGAGCTTCATCTATCGCTACAAAAGAGATCTTGACTGATTTTAAAAATTCAATATTCTCTTCCTTAGTCAAGGACTCTGGGGCCACGTAAAGAAGCTTTACCTTTCCGGCGATGGTATCTTTTTTGACCCTGGTGATTTCTCCTTTTGATAGGGTTGAGTTCAGGAACCGTGCGTCTATTCCCACAGCATTCATCTGATCAACCTGATTCTTCATCAAGGCAATCAATGGGGAAATAACAATTGCGACACCATTTTGGATAATTGCTGGAAGCTGATAGCAAAGAGACTTACCAGCTCCAGTCGGCATGATGACGAAAGTATTTTTGCCACCCAATAAATTATCAATAATCTTCTCCTGATTGCCTCGGAACTGATTATAGCCGAAAACCTCTTTCAGCGTTGACTTTAAAGAAATACTAATGTCAGAATTCATATACTAACACGTGATTCATTCCAATGTATAATTTAATCAATTTCCTATGAGTTTGAAAGACGCACCTCTAGGCAAAAAGATGGCGAATTTACTCTATTCTTCACAGAATAATCATATGGCTGATTCCCAATTCTAATATCTTTGAACCGAATTTCTAATTTTTTCAAGTAATGAGTAATAATGTCCATGTGGTAATAATGGCAGGCGGAACAGGAACTAGATTTTGGCCCTACAGCCGTAATTCCAAACCAAAGCAATTTCTAGATGTCCTTGGTGTAGGTAGATCTCTTCTACAAATGACTTATGACCGCTTCCTTCCTTATGTTGGTTCCGATAACATTTTCATTGTCTCCAACGAAATCTACGGAGATCTTATTTCAGAACAGTTACCGGACCTTACACCAGACCAGATACTTTTAGAACCAAGTAAGCGAAATACAGCGCCCTGCATTGCTTATGCCTCTTATAAAATCCAAAAGAAAAATCCTGATTCAGTATTAATTTTCACTCCTGCAGATCACGCTATCTTTCAGGAAAGTCAATTTCTGGATGTAATTAAAAAGGCAGCAGAAGGCGCAATGGAAGGCGGGAAGCTGATTACATTGGGTATCACACCACATAGGCCTGAAACTGGCTATGGCTATATCCAATTTCATGAAGAGGAAAGCGATATTAAAAAGGTCAAAACCTTTACAGAAAAGCCCGAAATTGATTTAGCTAAAAAATTTATGGAAAGTGGCGACTTTCTTTGGAATGCGGGGATATTCATCTGGAAAAGCTCGGATATAGTCCAAAGCTTTGAACAAATTCAGCCTGAGATGGCGGAGATTTTCCGGAATGGCAACAAAGCTTATTATTCATCAGAAGAAAAAGGCTTCATAGAAAAAGCCTACTCTATCGTTAAAAACATTTCAATAGACTATGCCATCATGGAAAAAGCTCAGAATGTATACGTAATACCTGGGGACTTTGGGTGGTCAGATCTTGGATCGTGGAATGCTCTTCATGAGATCCGTGAAAAAGACGAAGATGGCAATGTAATCGAGGCAGAAACCATTTTGTACGATTGTAAGAACAACTACATAAAGAGCCAAGGTGGTAAATTAGTCGTCCTTCATGATCTCGATGGATATTTAGTCTCAGATTTTGAAGATGTCTTGCTTGTATGCAAGAAAGATGATGCTTCAAAGTTCAAGGCCTTCGTCACTGACGTCAAAACTGAAAAAGGCGAAAGCTACATTTAATCATTATCAAAAACCGACAATAACAATATTCCTTCATTATCACTTTCATTATTGTGGCTAAAGCAGCTTACAGGTGAGGTTTTATTGTTTTTTTTGTGCGAAATAGAATTACACTTTTCATGATCATTCCAAAGGAACCCAAGTTGACCCCTGTTCAACTGGCAGAGATAGAAGCAATTGTTGCAGAATACGACTGTAGAGTTCAAGCTATTGAAGGTTGGCACAGGACTATTTATGCGATACTGGGAGAAGAGAGGAGAGAGATCATGAAAAACAGAATTCTTGGTCTGGACTTTGTAGATAGGATCGACTCCATCGATTCCCCATATAAGTTGATGGACAAGTCTTCGGAGATGGCTTTCCACAAAGTAAAAGTAGGGAATACACTAATCGGGGAAGAGCCCTTTATAATAGGTGGCCAGTGTACTATAGACCCAGATAATCCACAGCTTTTTCTAGAGACTGCTCATGCTGTGAAAGAAGCGGGCGTGAAAGCTATTAGAGGTGGTGTGTGGAAACCTCGAACAATGCCTTATTCTTTTCAAGGGGACGACAGGTCTATGAAGATATTGATAGAGGCAAGAGAGCAAACAGGCCTGCCAGTGGACACTGAGGTGATGGATGATTATCAACTAGAAATCGCCTTAGATGCAGAAGTTGACGTATTACAAATTGGAGCCAGAAACGCCTTAAACTATAGCCTTCTAAAAAGGGTCGGGGAACAAACAGCCGATAAAAAAATGGCGGTTCTATTGAAAAGATCTATGTCCATGGGGCCAATAAATGAGTTTATTGCCGCAGCAGAATACATCGCGGCAGGTGGCAACCCAGATGTCATGCTTTGTCCTAGAGGCACTGTTCCTAAAATGGATGGGTACCGAAATTATCCTGATGAAAGTATCACACCATTATTGAAGGAGAAAACGTGGGCTCCAGTAATTGTGGATCCATCCCACTCTGTAGGAAGGGCTAAGTATGTGCCATCAGCTTCTCTAGCAGCAATTTCTTATGGCGCAGATGGCCTCATCATAGAATCGCACATAGATCCGGCGAGAGGCATCGGAGATGATCCTAAGCAATCGGTAACGCCAGATGAGCTTAAGAGGATTATTGAAAATTGCAAAGCTATTTGGTCTATGCGCCAGCAGAATGAAGTAGTTATGTAATCTTCATACCGACCATCACATTTTTTCTACAATGGCATTTTTAGCGCCATTATGAGAGTTATATTTAATATTCTCAAAAAATAGAATGTTGATGAGGTCAAAACTATTGATTGCAGCTTGCTCTGTTGCTTTCTCCATTCATGGTCAGAAACTAGCTTCCAACAGTCCTAGCGAAGCGTTCATTAAGCTAACGCAGTGGCATGACAGCCTTGCCAACGTGGACAATACGGGGTTGTATGAGGGAGAGCTTTACCCTACTGTGTCTAGATCACGCTATAGTCATCAATTCTTTAATTCCAGAAATTGGTTTACGGGTAAATTAATATTCAAAGGATCCTGGTACTTCGAGGTGCCAATGGTCTTTGATGCTGTTTCACAAAGATTAATTCTTAAGCATCCTGACTTGGCCCGTAGAGATGGCATTGCCCTGCCTATGGAGTTCATTAGCGAATTCCATCTTCATGATCATCGATTTGTCACAATAGATGATTTAGGAGCATATGATTTACTCTACGATGGAACTGTAATTTCCTTACTCTGCGAAAGGAAGAAGGAAGAAAAAACCGAGGACGGAGGTACGGTATATGAGGAAGATGATGGTTATTTTCTATATGACAAAACTTCTGCTACTCTAGGGAAATTTAAAGGAAAAAAAGACCTGGGTCGGTTTTCAGAAAACTCTAAAGGTTTAACACAAGGTTTGAAGCAAAAAGGAATCAAATTGAAAATGTCTGATGAAAGCTCAATGATTCGTTTCATTCAAAATTTTGATCTAGCGCTCAATGAATAAGCTTACTTCTTTTATTCTTTTGCTGCTTTTTGTGCAGGTAGCATCCTCCCAAAATCTAAGTTTTAATTGGAATCAGACATCAATGTCCGAGGCTTTGGAGGAAATAGAATCTAAATCAGATTACCAGTTTTATTTCTCTAATGACTGGTTAAAAGGACTAGAGCTGACTGGAAACTTCCAGGGAACTCAAATTGAGGACTTATTAACTGGAATATTTAATGGCACCAATCTCCAGTTTGTACTTCTAGACAATAAGGTAATCCTAACCAACAATACTCCGATCCTTACCGAATTACAATCTGAAGAATCAGCAGCCGCAAACCAATACATTTTCTCGCGGGAGTTCGAGGACGATCAGCAAGCCGTTCAGATAATTGGGGATAGATCTAAGATGCAGGTAGGTTCTGAATCTATACTGGCAGGGTTTATCAGGGACTTTAGTACAGGAGACCCTATTCTGGGAGCGGTAGTGTACACCGAAAACCCAACTAGAAGTACTACAACCAATGCCGAAGGTTTTTTCTCCCTAAGCCTGCCGAATGGAGAAAATGAGATAAAGGCAAGGTATGCTGGGATGAAACTTAAGAAACAGAAGGTGCTACTTTTTTCAGATGGAAACCTTGACCTCAACCTTGAAGTGGAAGCAACCCTACTGGAAGAGATTACGGTGACTGCTGATGAAGATGCCAACGTCAGCAGCAGTAGAATGGGTGTAAGCACTATCGAGATGGAATCCTTGAAAAATGTTCCTAAGGTATTGGGCGAGAATGACGTAGTGCAAGTAGCCCTGGCTTTACCGGGGGTACAGAATGTAGGTGAGGGATCTGCGGGAATTAATGTAAGAGGTGGAAAAACAGATCAAAATTTGATGCTTTTCAATAATGCCACCGTTTACAACCCATTCCACTTCTTTGGTTTTTTCTCTGCATTCAACGCAGATATCATGGGAGAAACGGAGCTCTATAAGAACAGTATACCAGCTAACTATGGTGGGCGTCTTTCATCCTTGCTGGACGTGAAAATGAAAGTTGCCGATAAAGACAAATTTCATGGTAAAGGCGGAATAAGTCCCGTAACAAGTCAACTTAGTTTTGAAGTGCCTATCATCAAGGGTCAAACATCACTAGCTACCGGAGTAAGAACCACTTATTCGGATTGGATACTGAATCGCGTTAGTAATGAGAATATCCGAAACAGCGACCCTTCATTCTTTGACTTGGCTGGAAATCTTCATCACCAGTATGGAGAAAATAACAGCATCATGGTCTCTGGTTACTACAGCAAAGATGAGTTTAAGATCACTACTGATTCGTTGTACTCCTATTTCAATTTCAACACTGGATTAGAATGGAACCACTTTTTGACAAACGAATTGGCAATAAAGCTAATAGCTACCTCTAGCCAATATTCCTTCGACATTGACTATGAATTGATACCTGAGGAGTCTTTTAATTACGGTTTTGAAATAGAAGAGCAGTTTGGCCAATTATCTCTAAGCTACTTTCCAAATGAGCAACATGAGTTGCAAATAGGTGGAGATACACGACTGTACGACCTGACACCCGGTTTCATTAGAAGGCTGGGAACAGCATCAGAGATTGTGGAGGAAGAAATAGAATCGGAACAAGGCCGTGAGGTATCATTTTTTGTTTCCGACAACTATTCTTTAACCGATAATCTTACACTATACGGAGGATTAAGATATTCCATATTTACAGCCTTGGGCGGTAGATCAATCAATAATTATGATCCAAGTCTACCAAGATCTGAAAGCACTTTAACAAGCACAGATCTTTTTGCCGAAGGCGAGAACATTGCAACTTATCACGGACCGGAAGTAAGGTTCTCCGCTAGGTATGCCCTGAATTCGACTACATCGATTAAAGCCGCTTATAACCGGACAAGGCAGTATATCCATGCCCTGAGCAATAACATATCCATCTCCCCTACTGATACATGGAAACTATCTGATCCCAACTTCGCTCCACAACTTTCTCAGCAATTTTCAGCGGGCTATTTCAGAAACTTCAGAGGCAATGCTATTGAGACTAGTATCGAGGCCTATTATAAGACTTTCGACAATCTGGTAGACTACAAAGTAGGTGCCGATCTTGTGTTGAATCCGCTTCTTGAGACCGATGTAATACAAGGAGAAGGACGTGCGTATGGAGTAGAGCTTCTAGTAAGGAAAAATACGGGAAAGCTAACAGGCTGGGCAGGGTACACCTACAGCAGGTCTCAACAAAGATTTGATTCGCCTTTTACCGAAGACAGAATCAATGGAGGAGACTTTTTTCCATCGAATTTTGAAAAACCACATGATTTTAGTCTGGTATCGAACTATAAGCACACTCGACGGTACAGTTTCTCATTGAATATTGCTTACTCGACAGGCAGGCCTATTACCTACCCAACAGCCAAGTACCAGTTGTCCGGAACAGAGATTGTGCATTTCTCAGACAGAAACCAGTTCCGAATACCAGACTATTTCAGGATGGATGTAAGTGTGAATATCGAGGGCTCTCATCGAGTGAAGAAACTTGGCCATAGTTACTGGTCCTTCTCGGTATACAACGTCACAGCAAGAAGAAATGTCTACTCCGTATTCTTCACGAATAATAACGGCCGAATCGAAGGATTTGAATTATCTGTACTAGGTACGGCAATCCCATCAATCACCTACAATTTCAAATTCTAGCGATGAAAAGACTTGGGAGCATATTGCTAATATTGTTTGTAGGGTTCCAGCATTGCTCAGAGCCCATAGAAATAGAAAGTATCGGTTTTGATAGTATTCTGGTAGTAGAGGGCCTTATCACTGATCAGGTTGGTCCGCAGCAAATAAAGATTACCAGAACAAGTCCCGTAAATACTGATTCATTAAGAGGTGAGATTGGAGCTGAAGTATTCCTGCTGGATGGAAATGAATTGCGAGTTGACTTTCAGGAGGTTTCATCCGGGATTTATGAATCTACAAATCCATTTGCTGCTACGATAGGCAATACTTATCAGTTATTCATAAACACCAGCAATGGTCAGAACTATGCAAGTACGGAAGTTACAATGCAGGCAACGCCACCGATTGACTCAGTATATGCCATTTTCACACCCAACCCAACGCAGTTAAACGATAGAGGAGGGACTATTAATGTCTATGTTGATGCACTCAATAATGACGTTGGAGCAAAATTCTTCAGATGGACTTGGAGAAGTGCTTTCGAGCTAAGAGTACCTAACCCCTCAAGATTCGAATGGTTGGGAGGCAATGATTTCAGAATACGAGAAGTTGGTAGCGAAGGAGATAGTCTGCAAGTTGAAAGGTGTTGGCGCAATGATTCCTTGTCTTTAATTACACTGGCTACGGAAACAGTCCCCGGCAGAGGCGTAGAACAAATTCCCATTACCGGCTTCCATACGGATACACGGGCTATGAGGCTACAATATGGCATTGAAGTAAAGCAATATGCACTTTCTCGTTCCTCCTATGATTATTGGCAGCTGATAGCTGAAAGTACTCAAGGCTCAGGGTTCTTATTCGATCGACAAGTAGGAACAATACCAGGAAATATCCAAAACGTCAATGATCCGGATGAAGTAGTGCTTGGGATATTCGAAGCATCCCAAGAAGTAAGTACCATCAGACAATGGAGGCCAGAAGACTTCAGGCCTGAAGGATTTCAAAGAACTACTTTGTTCTGGAATGACTGTTTCGATATAGAACCAGAAATATTTGGAACTGATAGCATTGGCTTCTTTATGGAACAAAACTTTCCAGCTTGGGAAATTGGTTTTTTTACAACCACTCCATCAGCAGTCTATTTTTTCCCATCAAGATGCTCGAACTGTACACAGTTTGGTGAAAATAATCCACCAGATTTTTGGCAAGAATGAAACGGCTGGCGGTTTCAATATTGTCCCTAGTCCTCGTTGGAGGTTGTTTTGAAAGAATAGAGTTGGAAAGCATTGGTTTCGAAGAGCTATTGGTGGTCGAATCCATTATCACGGATGTTGAAGAAACCCAAATAGTCAAATTAAGAAAAACAAGCCCCATAGGCCAAGATACCATCATAGGAGTATTAGACGTGGAGATGTTGGTAAGGTCTAGTGAGGGAGATATTTATGACTTTATGGAGACAGAGGAGACTGGTGTATATCAATCTTTAGAACCTTTCGCGGGCATAGTTGGAAGTGAATACCAGCTTCAATTCACCACTGGAACTGGCCAAGAATATCAATCCAGTTGGGTAGAAATGCTTAGCACTCCGGCGATAGAAAATCTTGAAGCAGAATTTGAGCCTGTCTCAGGGGACCCAAACAATGCCAACGCGGGCAATTTTAATTTTTTCATTTCCTCAGGCCCCACAAACAAGGAAGAGACTTTTATGAGATGGAGATGGACCTCCACTTATGAGATCAAAATTCCACAACCATCCAGATTCCTTTGGCTTGGCGGCAATGATTTCATTGCAAGAGAGATCGGTGGAGATAATGAAGAATTTCAAGTTGAAATCTGCTGGCCTTCACAAGAATCAAAGGCCTTATTAATTGAAGAATCCCAACAGGTTTCTGGCGCGTTTACCAGATTTCCAGTTCATAGCTTCTACTCCGAAACCCGATGGATGCTAAGAGGATATCATCTCTTTGTTGAGCAGTATGCTTTATCAGAGGAGTCTTTTGAGTTCTGGGATTTACTAAAAAGAAGCAATCAGGAAGGAGGAGGTCTTTTTGACTTACAGGTTGGCTCTATTTCAGGAAATGTGAAGAATGTAAATGATGAGAATGAGCCCGTATTAGGCATTTTTGAAGCCGCCCAGCTACGGTCGATTCGACGACAATATCATCCATTAGACTTCAGAGAAGCAGGATATTTAAGAAATGGTCAAAACTTTGTCGATTGTGCAGATGTTGATCCATTGGAATCTGAGACAGAAGAGATTGGAGAGTTCATGGAAGAATTTGGGGACAGGTACGAAATTGGCTTCTTTGTTACCGGAGGGGGCGTTTTTTATATCCGAAAGGACTGTTCTAATTGCACCTTTTATGGCACCAATCTCAAGCCTGACTACTGGGTAGATTGAGAAAAAATAAGCCATATCTATTAATCCTTTTCTTTTCGATACTTCAATCGTGTCTAACAGAGATTTCTCCTGAGTCTATCTCTTTTGAAAACCTTCTGGTAGTTGATGCCCGAATTACTGACCAACTCATCAATCATCAAATAACCCTTCAAAGATCGGTACCAGTCAATACAGATTCTGTGGTCTTCGAAACGAACGCAACCGTCTCAATCCTAATCAATGATGGAGAGGTCATAACCTTTACTGAAGAGAATCCAGGAGAATACAGGGCTACGAGACCGTTCTCTGCCGCTGCAAACACCAACTATCAACTATTCATTACTACTCAGGGTGGTACTGAATATAAATCTACAATTGAGCAAATGCCCGCAACCCCTCCAATTGATGATCTGTATGGTGAATTCAACCCTTTCGAGATTTCCGCTATTCAGGGCAATGGAATCTTTAATCAATTCCTCGACGTAAGCAACAACACCACCGATGCGAAATTTTATCTGATAGAGTGGTCGGAAACATATGTGGTGAGAGTCCCTTTCCCATCTAGTTTTGAATGGAGGGGAGGTAATATTGTAGAGCCAAGGTTAGCGGGAGATAGCGTTGAATTTTGTTTCCAAACAGTCAATTCGCCAGACATTATCGCTGTAGAATCAATATTGGAATCTGGGAAAATCAATAGGTTTCCTATCCGGTCATTTGATACCTCGATCAACAATGCTTTGGCTAACAGATACAGCCTGGAAGTAAAACTCTATGCATTAGGCGCAAATGCATTCAGCTATTGGCAACAAGTGGCAAGCAGCCGTCAAAATGAGGCAATACTGATACAACAGCAACCAGGGTCTATCCTTGGCAATATTGAAAACATTTCAGACGATACTCAACCTGCACTAGGAAGATTTGACGTACTACAAGAAAGATCTCAGAGGATTTTTTATAGCCCTGATGAGCTACGGGACCAAGGATATTTCGTTATTAACAATAGTATAGCAGCTTGCGACACGACTGATGTGATTCGAGGGCCACAAGAAGAAGTGGCGGAAGTTTTAACAAGAAATCCTAACTTGGATATATGGTTCATTGAATCCGGGTTGGCCAGTGATAACAAGGTGGCCGTACCAGTTTTAGTTTACCTTCCTAAAAGATGTAGTAACTGTACCTACTATGGCACTAATGAAAGACCGACTTTTTGGATTGACTAGATACTTTCTAGTAATCACTTTTTGTATTAGCCAATTACTCGGGTCTTCTCAAGATCTTACAGCAGAAGACCTGCAGCAGCTCCAGGAAAGTCTCCTTATTCAAACTAATGGTTCTTTGCTAATCCCGGGAGAACCTATGTTAGTGGCGTTGAGGTGTCTGGACCAAAATGGGAATGCCAGTCAGATTAGTCAGGTAGCTTATGTAGAACTGATCAATGAGGAAAAAAACAGTGTATTGAAGGCGGTGGTAGAGCTACAAGAAGGTATAGGCTCGGCGAGTATTTATTTACCATCATATCTCAAAACGGGCAACTATGTATTGATTGCCTATACAGCATGGATGAAAAATTATCCAAGAGAATTCATCAGGCAGCAAAGGCTGTCATTGGTCAACCCGTATAATCCTATCCCAGAGAAATTCTTTCTGAAAGAAAACAAGGAGGAATTGACCGTGCAGGTATTCCCCACCTCAGGTGGAGTGGTATGGAATCAGGACAATCAAATCGCTTATCAAATCCTTACTACAGATGGCAAATTATCTGGTAAGGTACAATGCCAAATCGCCAATAAGCAGGGAGAGGTCATCACCTCATTCAATACTGACAATGGTTCTGGTTTTTTCAATTTCACACCCGCAAAGAATGAAGATTATCGTTTCATTATAGTAGATGCCTCAAACCAAGTTACGTTCCACCCAATTTCATTTTCTGTGGAATCTGAAGAATCATTCAAAGTGGAAAAAAATGGAAGTAATTATTCATTCGACGCAAATACTGGCAGCTCCTTCGCCCTATCAAGAAATGGATACATTATGGAGTCTTTGGGGAAGTCAAACAATTCAACAATATCTCAAGAAAAGCTTAAATCTGGAATCAACTGGATAGTCGCTACTAGCGATCGAGGTATTCTGTCGAGGACTCCTCTATTTAGAAAAGTATCGAGAAAACCTGCGACAGTTTCTTTAAATAGCTCAACCTACAAACCCAGATCGGAAGTCAAGCTAAGCATAGAATTACCAGAAAATAGCAATGATATTGGCTATACAATATCGGTTCAGAAAAAATCACCTGTTAATGCAAATGCATCTTTAGCTCATCAATATTTTGCTGAAGGCTGGGACCTAGAACTTGATAAGGACATTGCTCTCTCTTCTCTTCTTTCTAAGAGATATTCAAGTACATCTTTAGTCTCGAATGATTTGAAACCAACGTACCTACCAGAACTACGGTCTCAGATACTCTCTGGAAAAGTAGTGGGTGAGCGTCCAACCAATAAAGATATAGCTGTCTCATTCCCTAGTGCTGGGTCTAAGTTTGTCCCAGGAAGAACTGATGATTCGGGGCAGTTTTATCTTCAAATGGACCCTACAGATTATAATGGTGAGCTTATTTTCTATGTACAAGATGGTAATACTGAAACTTATGTCGAAATGGAAGATACTTTCCTCGGTAATTATGATTTTGTGGTACTTGGAGATTTCAAATTATCCGAAAAAGACAAAAATTGGATTGTTGAAAGAAGCGTCGCTATCCAAATAGAAAATGCTTATTACGGTACTGGCGAGTCCAAATCAATTCAAGCGTTGATGAAGAGCGACTTCCTTTCGAAGGACGGATTTAAGAGTTACGATCTGGACGATTTTACCAGATTCCCTACAGTTGAAGATGCTGTTCGTGAATTTGTTGCGGAAGCATGGCTACGCCAAACTGCTCAAGGAGCTATGTTCACTATGCCCTATTCAGAGAATAAATCAGGGAATATTGACACTGTCCTTACATTGCTAAATGGTATCCCCATTGATCCGGATTACATTTTAAAACTGAACCCATTGACCATTGATAAAGTAGATCTATATCAGAGGCAGTTAAAAATTGGAGCCTGGGAGTATAGGGGGATTATCAACTTCCAACTATACGAATTTGATAGTGATCAGAACCCACTACCTCCCAACTACAAAAGTGTCGTTACCAATTTAGTGGCTCCTTATTTCAATCCAACAAATCAGATCAGTCACACGGAAAGGATTCCTGACTTCAGAAGCCAACTCTATTGGAATCCTAATTACCAATCCACAGGTAACAAAGAGGAGTTGGTATTTTTTGCATCGGACCAGGAGGGAATATTTGAAGTAACCGTCTCCGGAGTAGTGGATAATGAGTCTTTTATTTTGGAGAAGAGGTCTTTCGAAGTAAGAAGCGAAAACTTCTGATCTGAATATCCTTGTAAAACATGAAACTTAGCACCACACTTAAGATGGAGGAAATAGCCATGTTTGCCGGATCCATCTACTTATTTACGTGGACCGAATATTTGTGGTGGGTCTATCCGGCTCTTTTCCTGCTTCCGGATATCTCAATGCTCGGATATCTTATCAATAACAAAGCGGGAGCTATCGCCTATAATATTTTCCACCATAAAGGAATCGCACTGATTCTTTTACTTTTTGGTATCTGGGAAGGTCCTGATTGGATGTTTCTAACTGGCATAATATTACTGGGCCACGCTTCTTTTGATAGAATACTTGGTTACGGCCTTAAATATTATGACAGCTTCAACCACACACACCTAGGCATGATTGGCAAAGTCAAATAGCTCAACTATTCAGGTGTCTTTTCTTCGGGCCATTCTTTTTTGAATCCAGCCCAAAATTCCTCTACAGATGTTTTCATATCCTTTCTGAGCATCAGAATTCCAATCAAGTTAGGCAGTGTCATCACAGCGATGGTAATACCGGACAGTGTCCAAATAATAGTCGTATCTGTAAAAGCTGCCAGGAAAAAGGCTATAACATATACTATTCTGAAATAAACAACTGACTTGCTTCCAAATAAGAAAGTCATTGCTCTATCCCCGTAGTAAGACCAGGAAATAGCAGTACTGAAGGCGAATAGTAAAAGACCTATGGAAACAATATACTGCCCCCACTCTCCGAACCAACCCTTTTGAAAGGCTATCGCGGTAAGAGGTGCACTGTGGACGAGCGACTTTCCTTCAAAAATCACATTTGAATCCACCGGCTGACCAGCAGATATTGTGATATCACCATTGAAGGGAACTCCATCGGATGTTTTAACAGTGATTTGTTCAGCAAGTGAGCGAGCATGAATGACTGTAATATCTCGTGGCAATTGGCCATTACTTACGGAGATAGAACCTTCCACTGTCGGTAGCGAGTTTTCACCACTGATATGCTCATAAAGTGCCGTTTTACCCTCATCCGTCTTATCAGTGTAAACACCTTGGATAATGGCCATATCTGTATATTGGAATTCATTCAAATGTTTTTCATTCCATACCCCGGAGGAAAGAAGTACTAGACCAGTTACTGTACAGATAACTATCGTGTCAATAAATGGCTCCAAAATAGCCACCAGACCTTCAGATACAGGCTCGTGACCTTTTGCGCTAGCATGTGCAATTGGTGCACTACCTTGACCCGCCTCATTTGAGAAAAGTCCTCTTCCGACTCCTTTATTGAACGCGAAGGCGATAGATGCTCCTAGAAACCCACCAGTGGCAGCTGTATCGGTGAAAAGGTTGGCGAAAATGGAAACGAATGATGGAACAATATTTCCTATGTTGGCGAAAATGACAGCAAAAGCCCCAATGAAATAAATAATGGCCATGGACGGAACAAGCTTCTCTGTAACAGCGGCAATCCTTTTGATCCCTCCAATAATGACAAATCCAAGTAACACTGCTAAAACCGCACCTGTCACCACTTTATTGATTCCGAAAGTGGCAAAGAGCGAATTGGAAATACTATTGATCTGTGGCAAGCTCCCAGTACCAAAAGATGAAAGTACTGTCGCAACAGCAAAAATAGCTGCCAGCCAACCCATGTTAAGCTTATTCTTCATATAGTACATAGGGCCTCCAGCCATGGTACCATCAGCTGTTTTTTCCCTGTACTTATGTGAAAGTGTCACCTCCACAAATTTGGTACACATACCAAATGCTGCTGTCATTAGCATCCAAAATAATGCGGCAGGACCGCCGATATGGACAGCCAGTGCTACTCCTGCAATATTCCCAGTGCCTACAGTGCCTGATAAGGCTGTTGCCAGGGCCTGAAAGTGAGAAGTATCCCCTTCATCACCCTCTTTATCATACTTTCCTTTGACTACTCTTAAAGCAAATCCGAAATACCTGATTTGTGGAAATTTCAAGTAAATGGTAAAAAACAGACCTGTACCTAACAGTGCATATGGGAACCATGCGGAACTACCAATGTAACTATCTATTAAGGTCAGGAAGTCGTTAAGTTGCTGCATAAATCAGGTTTTCGCATTTCAGAATCTGACAAAAATAAGGATTATGACACAGGGACCAAGTGAAAACCAGATACCTTAGCTTTTAACTTATTCAAGATATATGGAAAGAGAAAATCTCAACTCTGGTGCACCTTGGGAAGAGAAAGTAGGGTACTCCCGAGCAGTAAAAATTGGAGATACCATTGAGATCTCAGGAACTGCTCCGGTAAAAGATGGCAAGCCATTTCATGGAACAGCTTATGAACAGGCCGTTTGCTGTCTTGAAATCATCAAAGACACTTTAGAGAGTCTAGGAGCAAAATTAGAGGATGTAGTACGCACCAGGATGTATGTAACGGATATCTCACTATGGGCGGAGTTTGGCAAGGCTCATGGTGAGTTCTTCGGCGATATAAGGCCTGTCACCACTATGGTGGAAGTATCGAAACTAATAGACGCTGAAATGCTGATAGAAATCGAGGCTACAGCAGTTACCACCAAATGGAATGTAGTCCAGAACTATTTAAAATAGTCAGTAGGGTTCTAACTCCCATTCATGTATAAACTCAAACATTCATTGAGTTATACTATGATTTACTTGAGTTACTCCAGTACCAGCTCCAGGTATGAACTAATAAGAGATCTAAAGGAAAGTATATCGGAACCCCTTTACGTCTTTTCGGATCAGGAGCGAAGCATTGCAAAAAAAGTCCTGAAAAGCTTGAATCTAGAAAGAGCTATAGGCTGTGGACACAAGCTTTAAAATCATAAAAAAAGTCGGGTTTACCCGACTTTCAATATTCTGCTTAAAGGAATTATTACCAAACCATTGCCGCAGTACCAGGAGCTAGCTGATCATTTTTAACAGCGTACACCATTCCTTCTTCACACTCACCATTGAATACTTTCACCTCTGTATCTACGTCAGTCATATTCATAACCGTGATTAATTTCTTCATTTTCTTTTTACCTTCAGCTACATACCAAGTACTTTCCTCCTCATTGTAAGCAAGTGCAGAAAGCAAAACTCCATTGGAATCAAAT
This sequence comes from uncultured Roseivirgaceae bacterium, assembly GCA_964653795.1. Lineage (GTDB taxonomy): Bacteria > Bacteroidota > Bacteroidia > Cytophagales > Cyclobacteriaceae > JAWPMT01. Next base: position 38,548 of record CAZZHO010000009.1, read on the forward strand.
ACTTCCAATTTGTTTTTCGTAGCTCTCATTTTATAGTCCTTGCCGTTGTGGACTATATTCTGCTCTTCGATATCACCTTCTTCCATAGCCAAAGGATTGCTTCCAGACCAAAATTCAACAAGGTTGAATATAATAAGGTCTCCCAACAAAAACAGCTCATAAACAGGCACTATCCAAAGGACTAAAAATATGATCTCATTGGCCCACTTATTATTGGTAACGTTCTGGTTCCAATTTCTAATACCGTTAAATGCTTTAAAACTACCATAACAGCTAGTCAGCATTGTTGTAAAAGTCAAAGAACATATCAAGAGGAAAGTGGTCAATTTATTTTTCATGAGTAGAAATATTTTTGTTTTTCTTGAAGCTACTCAAACAAAAAAAGAAAGCCAAGAAGGGAAGTTTATCCTTTCTCAGTATCCATATTTTTCTTTCCACCGGGCTCGAAGAAACTTTCTTTGTTCCTCCTCCCTAGCGCTCATGCCTGGTTGATAAAAAACCGTGCTTTCTATTTCTTCCGGTAAAAACTCCATGGAAGCAAAATTGCCAGGATGGTCATGAGCATACTTATAGCCTGTTCCATAGCCCTCATCTTTCATAAGCTTTGTAGGGGCATTGCGCAAAGCCATGGGCACATTTAGATCCCCAGATTTCTGAACTTCAGATTGAGCTTTGCCAATGGCCATGTAACTAGCATTACTCTTGGGAGAGCACGCCAGATAAGTGGTGCACTGGCTCAGGATAATCCTGCTCTCAGGGTATCCAATAAGATTAACAGCTTGAAAAGCACTAGTCGCCAAGACCAGAGCAGTAGGGTTAGCATTGCCTATATCTTCGGAAGCAAGGATAACTAACCTCCTCGCTATGAATTTAACATCTTCCCCGCCTTCAATCATTCTGGCTAAGTAATAAACGGCCGCATTCGGGTCACTACCGCGTATGGATTTGATGAAAGCAGAGATGATATCATAGTGCATCTCCCCCTTCTTATCATAGAGAACCGTCTTGCGTTGAGCAGCCTCCGTTACTTTCTCATCTGTAATGGAAACTTGATTGCCAGATTGACCCTTAATCACTAATTCAAATAAGTTGAGGAGTCGTCTGGCATCACCACCGCTGAGGTTAAATAAGGCTTCAGTTTCCTTCAGTTCTACCTGTACTTTCTTTAAATCATCGTCAAACTCTAAGGCATGCTCAATTATTTTGAGCAAATCCGCCTTTTCGAGGTGCTTGAGTGTGTACACCTGACTCCTGGAAAGCAATGCAGCATTTACTTCAAAGCTTGGGTTTTCAGTGGTGGCACCTATCAATGTTATTGAGCCTTTCTCAACAGCCCCCAACAATGCATCTTGCTGTGCTTTATTGAACCGATGAATCTCATCTATAAAGAGAATGGACTTGCTACCTGGCCTAACCTTTTGAATAACTTCTCGCACCTCCTTTACCCCGGCACTGATAGCACTCAATGTGAAGAAAGGTCTTTTCACCTCATTCGCAATAATATTGGCAATAGTGGTCTTACCTGTACCTGGCGGACCCCACAGAATCATCGAGGGGACTCGATCTTGCTTGATAGCATTGTGAAGAAAGCCATCACTACCAACTAAATGATCCTGTCCCACCAGTTGCTCTAGTGTGGTGGGTCGCATTCTTTCTGCAAGAGGGGCAGTCGTTTCGAACATCGAAAAAAGTTAAGTCAATTTCTTCTTTCGAAGGACCAATACATTACCAAATAGAATACTTACAATACCTAACATTACTATCCAACTCCATTGGTACCCCTCGAACACGATTGAGAGTACCAATGCAAAAACAGGGATCATGACTAATACATAAGCCGCTCTGTCAGGACCAATATTGCTGATTAGCGTTAGATAAGTCCCAAAAGCTATTACGCTCCCCAGGATGGTCAAATACAATAAGGAACCCACATAATTGAAACTTAAATCGAATGCCGGCGATTCGCCGGTGAGTAAAGCGATAACCGCCATAGTTAAACCTCCATAAATCATCCCATAGCCATTAACCTGTATTACAGGCAGACCTTTGCCAGAATTATAGGCAGAGGTAATATTGCCCAGGGAAGCAATAACCACGGAGAGCGCACATAGTATCGTAGATATCACCGGCCAGCTCTCATAGGAGATAGACCGAAGTTCTTGATAAAAAAGCAGCACAGTACCAACCAGGCCAAAGAGAGCACCTAGATATACCCTTTGATTTGTTTTTCTTTTCAGCAGAACACTTCCGAATATGATATTGAAAAAAATCAGAGTAGAGAATGCAATAGCCACCAAAGCACTTACCAGTTCCTTTTCTGATATGTAAACGAGCCAATAGTTGAAACCAAATAGTAATACACCTTGAAGGGCAATGGTGAGGTGGTCTTTAAGACCGAACTCCAACTTCAATCTTCTCGCTTTTGAAAAAGTCAACAGAATTAACCCTCCGGCCAAAAACCTATAGGACACTGACCAGATAGGAGGAACCACTCCTAGTTGGAATTTTATCACAAAAAAAGTGGACCCCCAGATGAGCGCAGGCAGCATAAAAAGAAGAGGTAATTCCAGGCCTTTCTTATCCATTAATCGAAAGTACCGTAATCCCTGATTTAATCAATCAGGATTCCGGCATTCAGCCAATTTTTTTCGGAGATGAACTCTTTGCATTCTGGCGTTCTTGCCACCAATATCCCGAAGTTTTTATGGTAGCCCTTATAGTTTCTTCAAGATATCACAAAACTGGTCTAATTGCGAATCATCAAAATCAATATGAGTAACAAACCTTACTAAATTTTTACCAAAGGGAACAGCCATCACATCATGCTTGGCCAGCTCTTCCAACATCCACTTTTCAGACTTACCTTCTAGCTCCAATATGACGATATTAGTGTCCACAGGATATACTGATTTTACAAAAGACAACTTCGCAGACTCCTCGCCTATCACCCTTGCCCTTTTATGATCTTCAGCTAATCTGTCCACATGGTGGTCAATGGCATAGTCGCAGGCAGCTGCTAAGTATCCAGCTTGCCTCATTCCTCCTCCAAAAACCTTACGAACTCTCTTTGCCTGCTTAATAGTCGACTCTTCACCCAAGAGAACAGAACCTACCGGAGCACCTAATCCCTTTGAAAAGCAAACAGATATGGTATCAAATAACTTTCCAAAATCCTTGGAATCTTGTCCGGAAGCCACCATGGCATTGAAAAGCCTCGCTCCATCGAGGTGAAGCTTTAGTCCATGGTTATCGCAAACCTCCTTTATTTTCCTAATTTCCTTAAGATCATAATAGCTGCCCCCACCTTTATTCATAGTATTTTCCAATCCAACCAGGGAGCTTTTTGGAAAATGGATATCGTCCGGGTTGATGGCTGCCTCTACCTGCTCGGCAGCAATACGTCCCCGCTCACCTTCAAGCAACTTCGGACTCAGCATGGAATTGTAAGCCAATCCACCTCCTTCATAAAGGAATATGTGGGAGTGCTTATGACATATCACTTCATCTTGGGGTTGCGTCAAAACTCTCAGGGCAATTTGATTGGTCATGGTTCCAGAAGGACAATATAAAGCCGCCTCCATTCCGAACAGACCTGCCACTTTATCTTGGAAAGCATTAACAGTAGGATCCGCATCAAACACATCATCACCTACTTCAGCACTCATCATGGCCTCCAGCATTTCCGCAGTGGGCTTTGTTACAGTATCACTCCTAAGATCAATCATTTTGATTCGTTAAAATCCAGTCATTATGCCAAAAATAATTCCATCCTACACTTGTAAGATCTATATCAGGGTCTATTACCACTTCATATGGATCGCCATTCAGCGATGATGATAATCTGGCGTAGACCTCCACTTCATCCCAGCCCTTTTCCTTGTATTTCGACTCTAATATTTGAGCATACTGCCACGCCTGATCCGGATTTCTTCTGATACTACTTGCCTGTTTCCTTGAGGCGAAATCAACGGCTCTCACTCTTTCCTTTTCTCCTGTCTTCGGATTTACAACCAAAAAGACTCCTTTTCCGCTTTTAGCCCTCAGCATCATACGCCAACTCAGTCTATGCCCTTCTTCTGTGTAATTCACATCACCTGGAATTATCCAGTGCCTCAAAGGAAGGAGCAGTTGCACGGTGAAATAGCAAAACAAGATGAGGGTAGCAAAGGCCGGAAATGACCTATCCAAGCTGTTGGAATCCCCAGATAGCGGCCTCCTCAAAATATTCTTTCGCACCCAGGGACCAGGATAGAAGAATACATTCCACAATATCATTAGATAAGGAAAAATCCCTATTTGAAAAATTAGAGAGTTGAATAGATTAAAAAATAGCGATAGAAAAAACCCCAGCTTCCGGGTGCTGCTGTTAAGCAAAATAAAAACTATCACTCCGTCATAAAATATACCACCATAAACTATGAAGTACTGAAACCACTTTTGAGACAGTAAACCACCAATTACAGGCATGGTAGATTTAACTTCAAACCACAAACTGATTGGTTTAGCCTGGAGCCAACCTGGGTAAATTTTATTGAAACTAGCAAAGACATATACCAACCCCAGATGGAAAATAAACATCCATATGAACGCATAGTCGCAGGTATCAGACTTTCCGGTTCTTCCAAGTTTGACATCCATAGATACAGCCTTATGGGCGGGAACGAATATCATAATCGCTCCTAAGAGCATGAGCAAATAGTAATGATTGTTATAGGCACTCTTCTGCATCAAGTAGCAGCCAGTCCACATTAAAAAAAATACAGTTGTAGAGAATCGATAAAAGAGTCCTAGCATGATGAAAACTCCAGAAAGCCCCATCACAGTATAGTACGTGTACATGGGTTCGCCTTGTATATTTTGCAGCCAGTCGAAACCGATGAAATTGAAGGTGAACTCCGGCTCGACTAATATCCTTCGGACCCATCCTGTTAATATCGCACCCCAACTCTCAGCTGCTGCAAGGAATCCAAATCCTATCCGAAAGACAATAAGAGGACTGTTATCTACCTGTCGACCAAGAAAAGTTCTTATCTGCTTAAAAGTATCCAAGTGAAAGACAATAATTGCTTTGACTAATTTCGCATTATGCGTGACAAAATCGCTCAATTGATCAGCAAAGAAGTGCTGGCAATCAAAAATATTCCGCTAGATCAGAAATTTGATAAAGCGGTGGATCTAGTATATGAGCATGTGCACCAAAGAGGGGGTAAATTGGTATTCAGTGGTATGGGAAAAGCTGGGCAAGTTGGGCACAACATTGCTACTACCTTATCTAGTACAGGCACACCAAGTATTTTTCTACATGCCTCCGAAGCGCAACATGGCGATTTAGGGATACTGCAGGAGGATGATATTCTTTTTCTAATCTCAAACTCGGGAAAAACGAACGAGATCATTCAACTTGTGGACTTGGCTAAGGCATTATACCCAAAGATTCCAGTCATTTGTCTTACCGGTCATCCTGAAAACACATTGGGTAAGCTCTCAAATATCACCCTCAGTACTGGGGAGCCAGAGGAGATTTGCCCTCTTGGATTGACTCCTACAACGAGCACCACTGTTATGACGGTTATCGGAGACTTGCTGGTGGTAATGCTGATGGAAAAAATAGGATTTACAAAAACTGACTATGCCAAGCGGCATCATAGCGGCTACTTAGGCCAAAAGAGCAGAGACAATGAATAAACTATTCTTAATTGCTGGGCCCTGTGTGGTAGAAAATGAAACTACCCCACGTCAAATTGCAGAAAGGGTAAAAGAGATATGTGCTAAACTTGGTATAGAATACATTTTTAAAGCTTCTTACAAGAAAGCTAATAGAACTCGTCTCGATAGCTTCACTGGAATCGATATGAAAGCAGCTCTGGAGATCATAGCTGGAATAGGTGAAGATTTAAGACTCAAAACAATCACTGACATCCACGAAAGCCACGAAGTAGAAGAAGTTGCCCGATACGTGGATTATTTACAGATACCAGCCTTTCTCTGCAGACAAACGGATCTATTGCTAGCTGCGGGGGAGTCTGGAAAAGGAGTGAATATCAAAAAAGGGCAATTTGTGTCTCCAGAGGCCATGAAGTTTCCCTTAGAAAAAGTGCAATCCACAGGAAACCAAAACGTATGGCTCTGTGAGAGAGGTTTTACACTAGGCTACGAAAACTTGGTAGTAGATGCGACATCTGTGGCGAGAATGAAGCAACATGGTGTCCCAGTAGTGATGGACTGCACGCACTCCCTACAGCAACCTAATAAATCAGAAGGCATAAGTGGCGGCAATCCGGATATGATCGAAACAGTAGCGCTTTCCGCGGTTGCTACTGGCGCGGATGGACTATTTATAGAAACGCACCCGGACCCAGCCAATGCATTGAGCGATGGGCAATCGATGCTGCCTTTAGAAAAGCTGGAGAGAATCCTGAAGAAAGTAGTGAAGATAAAAGATGCCCTATCGTGAGTAAAAAGACTATTAAACTATTGGTACTCGATGTGGATGGTACTCTGACTGATGGCAGCATCTACATCAACGAAGCAGGCGAGCAGACTAAACGATTTAATGTAAAGGATGGTATGGGAATCGTACTAGCTCAGCAGGCTGGGTTTGAGGTAGGTATCATCAGTCATTCGTTCACAACTGGAATGATCCAGGCCAGAGCCGAAAACCTGAACCTAAAACATCTCTACATAGGCAAAAGACCCAAGCTCGAAGTACTCCACGAATGGCTCGAAAAGCTTGAAATAGATATTGAAGAGGTGGCTTACATAGGCGATGACGGCAATGATATTGACATTATGGAAGCCGTAGGATGCGCCGCATGCCCCGCAGACGCTATGAAACCAATAAAAGAGATAGCCGATATCGTATTAACACATGATGGTGGCAAAGGGGCTGTTAGAGAGTTTATTGATTCTTACTCAGTTCACCGAAATTGGTGAAAATCTCCAGAGATATTTACAACAAAACTTGCACTACAACACCT
>CAZZHO010000010.1:0-19606 GCA_964653795.1 uncultured Roseivirgaceae bacterium
TATCTTTGATTTTCATCTCTTTGATATGTCTTGGTGGCAAGTTATCTTATTTCCATTTTCGATTCTATATGACCTGGGGACTTCCCTCCGCAATTACCTGTATAACATTGGTTACAGCAAATCCTTTGATTTTGAGGTTAACCTTATAAGTGTGGGCAATTTGAGCGTGGGAGGTACTGGCAAATCGCCAATGGTGTCATATCTCATGAAGTTGCTTGATGAAGAGGGAAAAGCTGTGACTGTTTTGAGTCGGGGCTATGGAAGGTCTACAAAAGGACAATTTTTCGCCAATGAAGTTACCGGCGCAACTGAAATTGGTGATGAGCCCCTTATGCTGTACCGTAGGTTTGAGGGCAAGGTGCCAGTATCAGTATCAGAGGATCGAGCTTTAGGTGTACCCGGCATATTACTTGAGTATCCTGATACAGATGTGATTGTTTTGGACGATGCTTTCCAACACAGAAGAATAGGCCGTGATTTAGACTTATTACTCACCACTTATGATCGTCCTTTTTATGAAGATAACTTATTGCCTTCCGGTCTCTTGAGGGAGAATAGAAAGGGGGCGAAAAGGGCGGATGTCATCCTTGTTACGAAATGTCCAGAAGATTTGGGAGTAGATGAAATGGAGAAAATGAAAGGAGCAATTCGGGAGTATGCTCCATCTGCTCAAGTTTTTTTTACCACAATTCAATATGGTGAACCGGTTGCTTTGAAATCCGGAGATCTTCCAGATTCTTTTGTAGCAGTATCAGGGATAGCTCAGAATGGCAACTTCTTAAGTTGGTGTAAGGCGAACTATTCGGTGGACGAGACATATAATTTCTCAGACCATCATCGCTATTCAAAGAAAGATCTAAATCGAATTATAGCCAGTATGCAGGGAGAAAAGGGTCTTTTAACAACGGAAAAGGACTATGTAAAACTCAGCGAATATGAAGAGTTAGATCAGCTAAGATGCTTTTACGTTCCTATAGAAGTGCACTTTCTTACTGGTGAGTCTGACTTCAATAAGCTTATTTTTAAAAGTCTACGCCAATACAAGGACTCTCCAGTACGTTAGGCATATTAGTTTTGCGGCCGTGATAAGGAGAATTGGGATTTTTCTAAGTGTTTTGGGATGGGTCGGGCTTGCCGAAGCCCAAATTACTGATGACTCCAGCAGGTTAGTATATGGTCCCTCCACTACTAAGATCATCTATGAAACGAGCCTCAAAAATAATCTCGAGGCAGAGCAGGCTCTGGATACCTCTCTTCACACTTTTGAGAACTTTGCCGCATACGACAGAAGAGGAAGGTACTATCAGGATTTAGGGAACAATGGAACTGCCATGGGGGCTATATTTCCAACGCTACCCAATACCATTGGAAAGACTTCTGGATTCCATGCTTATGACTATTATTTCAAAAAGCCGGATGATTTCAAATACTACAACTCTAAATCCCCCTTTATGGATGTTGGGGCAGTTTTTGGATCCCAAGGTAGGGCCACGGTCGATTTTGGTTTTACAGCCAATGTAAGTCCCACCTGGAATGTCGGTATCGATGTAAGTAGAATCACTTCAGATAAGCAGATCGGAGCTGAAAGAACCCAAGGCGACGCGAATGTCCGAAATACGCTATATGATATTTACACTTATTATCAGCATCCAGAGAAGCCTTACCATCTGATGTTCAATTACACAGGTCTCTCTCATAAGGTGGACGAAACCGGCGGTGTTTTGGTGCTGACGGAGGATCCTTTGCTTTTTGAGTTCTTTCAATATCGGGATTCAGATATTCAATTGGAGGATGCCGTATCGGAGGCAAATTATACGAATGTACACCTCTATCACGAGTACGCCCTTTTTAAACAATTTCAGCTTTATCATCAGCTGGATAGAGGTCGGCGAAGAAATAACTTCACTGATTCAGAAGATGCGGCGAGCATTACAGGCTATGACACCTATCTGGATTTTTATGATCAATTCCTTTTCGATGCAGACTCAACAGAAGATCGTGCTGAGTTCAGAGAGTTTTCAAATGAAGTAGGGTTGAAGGGTACCATTTCTTCTGTGTTTTATCGGTTCTATGTGAGAAGGCGAGATGTAGACATGTCGTACACTTTTTTGAATCCGGGTAACGAGCAAGAGAACTATTTAGGAGGCTTGACCAGATTTGTATGGAAAGACTTCAATGTTCAGGGTGAGGCAGAGTTTCTTCCCACTGGGGAGTTTTTTTTGAATGGAACACTCAAGAGTAACTTGCTGGAGGCTTCTTATACCACGATGAGGTACAAGCCTAGTTATTTGATGGATAGCTATTTTGGTAATCACTATGAATGGAGAAACAACTTTTCACAAGGCTTCAGTAACAAATTAGCTGGAGGCTTGAATCTGAAACTCAAGACACTGAGTTTTCATCCTCGGATAGAGCTCCTAAATCTTGATGATTTCTACTATTTCAATCAAAGTGGCATCGTATCACAAGCAGTGGGATCTGCCCTGGTTTCCAGGTTTGGCGGAAAGCTGAATTACTTTTTGAGTACTAATCGAACCTATGGAAGCGGGTTTCATTTTGAAAATGAATTCTTCTACTCTCAGTCAAGTGGTAATGCCGGTAACCTGATTAGAATACCAGAACTGTTCTATAATGGTAGACACTATTGGAGGGGGAATATTTTCGATCATTCTGTCCCAATTGAAGTAGGACTAAACTTCCATGCTAAGTCGGCTTACTTCGGAAATGCATACGCTCCGGCTATCCAGCAGTTTATCCTTCAAGATGAATTTGAAATAGATTCTTTTTTCGCTGCTGATTTCTTCTTCAATATGAGGATAGATAAGGTATTTGCTTTCTTCAAGATCACACATGCCAATCAACCTGCTAACGGAGGTTATTTCGTGACGCCATTTTATCCCGGGCAAAGACGGTCTTTTGATCTTGGAGTTAGGTGGTTATTCTTTGATTAGTAATGGTAGAAAATAAAACGACACTAGGCTTAAACCTTCCTACTGATCCACGGTGGGTCAATATTGCCGAAAAGAGCATAGAAGATATCTTAGTAGATCATGCTTATTGTGAGCAGAAAGCTGCTTCTTCCTGCATATCCCTCATCGTGCAATATCCGGATAAAAAGGATTTGGTAGATGTGTTGACACCAGTTGTGGCTGAAGAGTGGGCGCACTTTGAGCGGGTAATAGAGCAGTTGGATAAAAGGGGGATGGCCCTTGGTAAACAGCGAAAAGACGAATATGTGATAGCTCTTTCCTCTATTTTAAAAAAGGGTGGGAGTAGAGAACAGCAGTTGGTAGAGAAGCTACTGATGAATGCCTTAATAGAAGCAAGAAGCTGTGAGCGGTTCAAAATTCTTTGGAAGAATATCGGTGATGAAGAGCTTTCTAAGTTCTATTATGAGCTCATGGTCTCGGAAGCTGGTCATTACCATAATTTCATTGACTTAGCTAAAAAATATATGTCAGAAGACTATGTCAAAGAAAGGTGGAATGAGTTTTTAGCCGCTGAGGCGGAGATCCTCAAGACCTTAGAAGTTAGGGGAGATAGAATGCACTGATTATGTCAAGATTAAGATTAGCACTAGACTGGACTCCCAATATCAATCATATTGGATTCTTCGTGGCAGAGGAGAAAGGGTTCTACCAAGCACTAGAGTTGGAATTGGAGATCCTCACTCCCGCTACAGATAACTATCAAATAACACCTGCCAAAAAAGTAGAACTGGGTCATGCGGATTTGGCGCTAACGCCAACTGAGAGCGTCATCAGCTACAGGACGAAAAAGGAAGACTTCCCTCTAATAGGAATCGCTGCTATTTTTCAGAAAGATCTCAGCTCAATAGTTTCTTTGGAGAGAGATGATATTAGAACGCCTAAAGATCTCGATGGCAAGTCCTATGCTTCTTATCAAGCGCGATATGAAGATCATATCGTAAAACAGATGATTATGAGTGATGGGGGAAATGGCAATCTGGAGCTGGCTTATCCGAAGAAACTAGGTATTTGGGATACGCTTTTGAGTGGTAGGTATGATGCCACCTGGATTTTCAGTAATTGGGAGGGGGTTGATGCTATTTCTGAGAATGTGAAGTTGACAGAGTTCAAACTAGAGGACTATGGTATTCCATATTCCTACTCACCATTAATCGTAGCGGATGAAAGACAGTTGGAGCAAAACAGAGCGCTCTATAAATCTTTTCTTCAAGCCTCAAAACAAGGCTTTCTCTTTTGCAAAGAGCATCCTGATAAGGCCACTTCCATTTTAAGAAAGTATGTTCCTGAATCAGATGAGAATATTGAGCTGAGTTTAGCTTTGGAGAGGTCCATGGAGGCTTTTGGAGATGCCGATACCTGGGGTAAGATGGATAGTGAAGTAGTAGAGAAGTTCTTATTGTGGCTACGGGAAAACGGCCTGGAAGAAGCTACCCTTTCAGTAGATCAAATCACCACAAATCGGCTTCTGGATTAAATAGTGGTACTGTATAGGATACTTAGTTCCTTGAAGAGTTTTCCGTCAGAGATCTCACAACCATTTTGAATGAGGTCAAAAAGTTCTGCTTCCCTGGCCGCTTCGTAGGGTTTTTCTTTTTGGAAAATGGCGAGCTTATCCTTCTGCTCGAATGCATCCTTCAAGGGAGTTTGTGTAAGGTCAATAGATGACCCATAGGCCCTAATCCCAACCATATTAAGTTTTTCCGCTAAGCATTGGAAAGCGTAGATGGCCTCCTTTGTCTTGATTTCCAGAAATTGAGCCTTTCTCATAATGGACTCGAAAACCACGTCACTAAAGGCCTCAATGACGCCATCAACCTTTTGGGTATCATGTTCCTGAAGGTCTTTCCATTCATCTGCGGTAATGCCATTTACCACCAGGAAATCAATAAAATCTTTCTCCAGAGGCTCCAGCTCCTCCTTGGTCAATCTTCGGTATTTCAACTTAGGTCTTTTGTTTCTTCTTCTTTGCTGCAGGGAACAAGATGTTATTGAGGATCAATCTATACCCTGGGGAATTGGGGTGTAGGTTCAAATCAGTAGGCTCCTCACTTACAAAGTGCTGGTAGTCTTCAGGATCATGGCCGCCGTAGAACGTCCAGAAACCTTTGCCCAATATACCATGGATATATTTGGCTTCTGAGATGCTTTTAGTTTCTCCCATCACAAGCACATCACCCTTGATTAATTGTTTTTTGAAGCCTGTGGTTTGGCCCATGAAACCTTTGATCAGCTGAGAGTGATTTTGAGTCAACATGGTGGGGATAGGGTCCCATTTAGCCGAAAACTCAAATAGCTGGAAGAAGTCTATTTCCTCTCTTAGGCTTCTTTCCTGCGGTTGATTGTCGATATTGGAAAACTCATACTCATACGGGTTTCTTTCTATTACAAAATTCTCGAAAGCCATTGTTTTGCTGTAATCAAGCTTGTTTTGAGCTTGGGGGTCGGCGGGATCACCGTCAAACATCACTTCGCATATGTCTACTCCTTCGGCAGCAAGAGCTATGTCGTAAGTGTCGGTTGCCGAGCACATTGCGAATAGAAAGCCCCCACTTGCTACGAAGGTTTTAATTCTTTGTACAATTCCCAGTTTCAGATGGGAGACCTTATTGAATCCAAACTTTCTGGCAGACTCTTCATATTCCTGTTTCTGCTGTTGATACCATGGGAGGTGTCTATAGTTTCTGTAGAACCGACCATACTGACCTGTGAAATCTTCATGGTGGAGGTGGAGCCAGTCGTATTTGGGAAGTTCATTATACATGACTTCATCGTCAAAAATCACATCGTAGGGAATTTCCGCATAGGTAAGGACTAGTGTCACAGCATCATCCCAGGGTTGCTTACTCTTTGGTGAGTAAACGGCAATTTTTGGATACTTCTCCAACTTCATGATATCCATGTTAGAGGAGGGACTCGCCACTAAGTTGAGCAATTCATTAACCTCCGCATCGGAAATGATCTCGTACGAAACGTTTCTGATGATTAGTTCATTCTCTATCTGCTGAAGGTACCCTGTCATGAAACTACCACCCCGGTAGTTCAATACCCAATCTACTTTTACTTCCTCTGTTAAAGCCCAATAGGCGATACCATATGCTTTCAGGTGATTCGATTGCGACTCGTCCATAGGGATAAGGATGGATGCTCCTCTGGTTACAGAAAATCCAAGCAACAAACATCCCAACAATAGCGTCCTTAACATAACTTGACTTTTTCTAAGGGAATAATACGGTCTACTAACGAATCAAGATTTGAAATTGTGCCGAGAGGCCATGCCACTTTGATCACAAAGCCTAAATTTGACTCCAATGAATATCCGTGAAAACATAAAGGAAGGATTAAAATCTGTAAACGCCAACAAGCTAAGGACAATCCTTACTGCTTTGATTATCGCTTTTGGGATTACTTCTTTAGTGGGCAGTCTTACGGTTGTAGACGGGATCCAGGCGTCTATCAATGACAGCTTTTCGAATCTGGGCGCCAACACTTTCGATGTGGAGAGGAAAAGGGTAGATGAGGGAAGTAGGGACGGTAAAAGCGCAAAGGTTTATCCTCCCATACGGTATAGCGAGTTAGTGCTTTTCAAAGAAAAGTACAAAGGGCCTGGGACTGTGAGTCTCAATACTTGGGTGACGGGTATTGCGGAGGTGAAGAAAGGATCTAAGGTTTCTAATCCCAATTTGTTGATAAGAGGAGGGGATCAGGACTTTTTGGTTGTAGACGGATATGATATCAAAGAAGGAAGAAACTTTTCTAAGCCTGAAGCTGAGAATGGAGCCTTTGTCTGTATTGTAGGAAAGCAGGTCTTAGATGCCCTATTTGAAGATAACGAAAGTCCTATCAATCAATCTTTGGTAACACAAGGGGTGAAGTTTAAGATCATAGGCACTCTGGCAGAACAAGGTGGAGTCAGTGGAAACTCTTCTGTTGATAGGACGGTCATGGTACCTATTGAAACAGCTCGTCGAATTTCAGGGCAAAGAAATTTGAGGTTTGAAGCCACTGTATCTCTAAATGATCCAACCAAAATGGACATGGCAGTAGGAGTAGCGACAGGTGTGATGAGAGGTATAAGAGGTGATAGAATAGGGGAAGAGAACTCTTTTGATATCCCCGTGAGTAAGTCATTGGCTGAACGATTGGGTGAAATAACTGGCTATTTGCAGGCTGCAGGGTTTGGAATAGGGTTCATCACCCTTCTTGGTGCTTCTATCGCGCTTATGAACATCATGCTGGTCTCTGTGACGGAGAGGACTCGAGAAATAGGTGTAAGAAAAGCGCTGGGAGCTACACCACTCAAGATTAGACAACAGTTTATAATCGAAGCAGTAGTGATTTGTCAACTTGGAGGAATAGCCGGGATACTTTTTGGTTTGGGCGTTGGTAACCTACTAGCCTCCACGGTATTCAATTCTCCTTTTGTGATGCCTTGGGCGTGGATCATGTTCGGGTTTCTTGTGGGAACTATTGTCGGTCTATTGTCAGGCTACTTCCCGGCACATAAAGCCTCTAAATTGGATCCTATTGAGTCTTTGAGGTTCGAATAGTTACTGGATCTCCACCAGTCCTTCTCGTAGTGAACCAAGCGCATCAAACCTCAATCGAAGCTGTTGGGTTCTGCCAGCACTGTCGGGACAAGTAAGTTGATAGAAGAAAAACTTCTGAGTTCTTTCAAAAAGCTCGTGTCTCTCGGGTTTCCCTAATAGTAGACTGATCTCATTTTGGCTGCTACCCTTTATCTCTGAAAAATTAGTCACCAGATTTTCGGCTTCCTGCAACTTTTCCTTTCCACATTCATCCACATTCATCTGCCAGTTCTCCTGGCTAAAACCGGTTAATTTCGGGGCCTTGTAGCACCCAGAGAGTAGAAGTAATGTAAGAGGTAGACTTAATAGAATTTTCTTCATAGCTCAAAACTATTTGAACATTTCGAATGGTTGAATAAGTAATACTTTTGCACCCGAAATTGTTAAGCATGGTCAAAGCTGTCGGTATTGTACGGTTCTTATCTATCATCCTATTCCTAGGCATACTAGGTCTCTCATATGCCTATTTGCCAGTGAAACCAGACCTAATGGCAGGTACTGAATCCTATATGGTGGATAGAGGAGTATTTTTTTATTCAGTAGTAGGCTTATTTGTTGTAGTAAATATCCTTTTCACTATAATCTCAAAAGTGCTTTGGATAAGATCAAAAGCCCAACCTACGCTTCATGCATGGCAATTATCCTTAACGCCTATTGTCAATATATATCTTACACTTTTGGTAGGGTTTGTAGCTGTAATCAACAATCCTACGCACATTAGTGCATCTTCTTATGGGTACTTAAATTTCATGGGGCCGATCATGATCATAGCCTGGATAATTGGATTGATCGTATTGGTCATGAAGTCCAAGACTCCAGCGACCAATTAGTTGCCTTTTCCTTTTAGAAATTTTTCTTAACCTCAACAAGCAGAAATTCAAGCATTTAGCTCTTTTCAGATAAAGAAAAGGTCAATGTTATGTGGAAAAACTACCTCTGTTGGTGAGTTGATTTTTGTATAATTTCAAGATTTAAATAATCAAAACACTGCTGCTGATAAATGGCGAATACGTCAGTCGAATACACCGAGGATAGTATAAAATCATTAGACTGGAAGGAGCATATAAGGCTTCGTCCAGGTATGTATATTGGAAAATTAGGAGATGGATCTGCCCACGATGATGGCATCTATGTTCTTGTAAAAGAAGTCATCGACAATAGTATCGATGAACACATGATGGGGCATGGTCGCACTATCAATATTAAGATTACAGAACACCGAGTGGAGGTTAGAGATTATGGTCGAGGTATCCCTTTAGGTAAAGTGGTGGATTGTGTCTCCAAAATCAATACAGGCGGTAAATACGATAGTGGTGCATTCCAAAAATCAGTTGGTTTGAATGGAGTGGGTACGAAGGCTGTCAATGCTTTGTCGACCTATTTTAAAGTGCAATCCTTCAGAGAAGGCGAAACCAAAGTAGCAGAATTTAAAAGGGGAGAAATCACAAACGATGCCAAAGTTGTAAAGAGTTCTGAGCGCAATGGGACATTGACGGCTTTTGAGCCGGATGGTGATATCTTTAAAAATTTCCATTACATACCTGACTATCTAGATAATCTTATCTGGAATTATGCATTTCTGAATGCCGGATTGACCATTAATATGAATGGCAAGAAATACCATTCTGAAAACGGACTTCTGGATCTGCTCAAAAGAAAAACAGACGAGGAAAACCTCAGGTATCCCATAATCCACCTAAGGGGTAACGACATTGAAATAGCAATGTCTCATGCTAATCAGTATGGAGAAGAGTACTATTCCTTTGTTAACGGGCAAAACACTACACAAGGAGGTACGCACCTGGCTGCATTTCGGGAGTCTGTAGTCAAGACTGTAAGAGACTTCTACAAAAAGGACTTTGATGCTGCAGATATTAGGGCCAGCATTGTAGGGTCTATTGCCGTTAGGGTGCAGGAACCTGTTTTCGAAAGCCAGACAAAAACAAAACTTGGCTCGCAGAATGTGGCGCCGGATGGACCGACGATGAGAACCTTTATCAATGATTTTGTGAAGACAAATCTTGATAATTATCTACACAGACATCAGGACGCTGCTGACGCTTTGTTGAAGCGGATTTTACAATCTGAACGTGAGCGTAAGGAGATAGCTGGTATCAAGAAGCTGGCAAACGAAAGGGCCAAAAAAGCCAACCTTCACAATAAGAAATTAAGAGATTGCAGGATACATCTTCAGGATAAGAAGGTCGCAGATGAGCTGAAGGATTCGACGATGATTTTTATCACAGAGGGTGATTCGGCAAGTGGTTCTATCACTAAATCCAGAGATGTTCAAACTCAGGCGGTTTTCAGTTTAAGGGGAAAGCCATTTAACTGTTTCGGGCATACGAAGAAGGTGGTGTATGAAAATGAAGAGTTTAATTTACTACAGCATGCACTGAACATTGAAGATGGTTTAGAGGGCTTGCGCTACAGGAAAATTGTAATTGCTACTGATGCTGATGTAGATGGGATGCATATCCGGTTGTTGCTGTTAACCTATTTTCTTCAATTCTTCCCTGAATTAGTGCGGAATGGTCATGTGTATATCCTGGAAACACCTCTTTTCAGGGTCCGGAATAAGAAAGAAACCCACTACTGCTATAGTGAAGAAGAAAAGCAGAAGGCTATGGCCTTATTGGGAGCAAAGCCTGAGATTACCAGATTTAAGGGGTTAGGAGAAATATCCCCTGACGAGTTTGCAGGTTTCATTGGGGAAAGTATCAGGCTTGAGCCTGTAATCCTGCAAAAAGAGACAAAAATTCAGGATTTGTTGTCCTTTTATATGGGTAAGAACACACCTGACCGACAGCAATTCATCATCAATAAATTGAGGGTTGAAAAAGACCTGGTATCGCAAGAGAAAGAAGAGAACGAGGAGGAACTCGCTGTAAACTGATATGGCCGATTACTCAGAAGAAGAAGAGCTACAAGACATCCTGCCTGTATCGGGCATGTATGAGAACTGGTTTCTGGATTATGCGTCCTACGTAATCCTTGAGAGGGCAGTGCCTGCCATCAATGATGGTTTGAAACCGGTGCAAAGAAGAATCCTTCATGCCATGAAGGAAATGGATGACGGTCGGTACAACAAAGTAGCCAATATCATTGGCAGTACCATGCAGTACCATCCGCATGGAGATGCTTCAATCGCTGATGCTATTGTCAATATGGGGCAGAAAGAGCTTCTAATAGACATGCAGGGCAATTGGGGAGATGTTAGAACCGGTGATGGAGCCGCAGCACCCAGGTACATAGAAGCAAGGCTTTCGAAGTTTGCACTTGAAGTTATTTACAACAGTCAGACGACTGAATGGCAACTGTCCTACGATGGCAGGAAGAAAGAACCGGTAACATTCCCAGTCAAGTTTCCGCTGTTAATTGCGCAAGGGGTCGAAGGCATCGCGGTGGGACTATCCACGAAGCTTTTACCACACAACTTTTGTGAAATACTCCAGGCTGCTATTGACATCCTAAAAGGAAAACGAGTAAAACTATATCCCGACTTTCTCACTGGAGGTAAGATTGATGTTTCGGATTACAACGATGGTCAAAGGGGAGGTAAAGTAAGGGTAAGAGCGGTTATCGAAGAAGTGGATAAGAACACGCTTGCGATTAAGCAAATACCTTATGGTACCACTACCACTTCGCTGATAGATTCAATCGTTAAAGCAAACGATAAAGGGAAGATCAAGATTAAGCAGGTTATCGACAATACCGCCAAGGATATTGAGATACAAGTGAAGCTTGCACCCGGGACCTCCCCAGATATTACCATAGACGCTCTCTATGCCTTCACTGATTGTGAGGTGAGCATTTCTCCAAATGCATGTGTGATTGTGGATGATAAGCCACGATTCATGTCCATTACTGATATCCTGAAGCACTCAGTAGATCAAACGGTGGATCTTTTGAGGCAGGAATTGGAAATCCGACGAAATGAGTTGCTGGAGAAGATCCTTTTCTCCTCACTTGAGAAAATTTTCATCGAAAACCGTATCTATCGGGATATTGAGGAGTGCGAGACCTGGGAAGCTGTACTTGAAACAATTGACAAAGGTCTGGATCCTTTCAAGCCAGACTTCTACCGAGAGATTACCCAAGACGATATTATCAGACTCACTGAAATCAAGATCAAGAGGATTTCAAAGTTTGACTCTTTCAAAGCTGATGAGTTGATGAGGAGGCTGGAAGAGGAATTGAAAGAAACTGAGCATCATCTTGCTAACCTTACCGACTATTCTATAGCCTACTACCAGAACCTTTTGGATAAGTATGGTAAAGGAAAGGAGAGAAAAACAGAAATATCCAATTTCGAGACTATCACTGCCACAGTGGTGGCGGCAAATAATGCCAAACTTTATGTCAATAGGAAAGACGGCTTCATTGGCTATGGCTTGAAGAAAGACGAATTCGTTGCTGACTGTTCTGATATTGATGACATTATCACTATCAGGAATGACGGGAAGATGGTTGTCACCAGGATTCAGGACAAGGTTTTTGTAGGTAAAAACATCTTGTATGCTGGCGTCTACAAGAAGGGTGATGATCGGATGGTCTACAACCTCGCTTATCTTGATGGAAAAACCGGAAGGACCATGGTGAAACGTTTTAGTGTGACAGCCATGACCAGAGATAAGGAATATGATCTGACCAAGGGAGCGAAGGGAAGTAAAGTGCTTTACTTAACAGCTAATCCTAATGGGGAAGCGGAATCTGTCACTGTCTATCTGACAGCTGCTAGTTCTGCCAGGAAGAAAGTGTTTGATTTTGATTTTGCTGATATCGATATCAAAGGTCGTGCTGCAGGAGGAAATATTCTAAGTAGATATCCGGTTAGAAAGATCCAATTCAAAGCTGCTGGCGTCTCAACCCTCGGTGGATTAGATGTCTGGTATGATTCCACAATTGGTCGACTAAATACGGACGGTAGGGGTGACTTGCTCGGTAATTTTCAAGCTCAGGATCAGATCATTGTTTTCTACAAAGAAGGGTCTTATGAGTTGACGAGTTTTGAGATCACCAATAGATATGAGGCTTCTCAAATTTTGAGTGTTGAGAAGTTTGATCCTGAAACGCCCATATCAGCCGTGCATTATGATGCTGGAGCAAAGACTTTTTATGTAAAAAGGTTCTTAATTGAGACCACCTCCGTCAATAAGAGGTTTTTGTTTGTATCTGAATCAAAAGGATCAAAACTGATGTTCGCCTCCATTCAAAGCGTATCGAAGGTGAATGTCACCTATAGGGTGAAGAATAAACATCATCACCAGGAATACGATTTAACGGAACTGATAGAGGTGAAAGGCTGGAAGGCCCTAGGTAATAAATTTCCTATTCAAGGTCTTGTTAAAGTAGAGCCTCTAGAGGTCGAAAAGCCTGCTGCAAGTGAGGATAAAAAGGTGGATTTGGACCTTGAAGGCTTGAAGAATGAAATCAAAGATGAAGTGGAGGAAGAGGATAAGCAGCTTGGGCTTTTTCGAAAGTCTGAGAAATAGGTGAGTTTAACCTCCCTTGTTAGCCCTATATTTACGGTAACCGCTAGTGACCATGAAAGGTGTTTTCAAAACTATAGGGGTTTTCCTACTCGCTTTAATCCTGTATGTAACACTGTCGAATGTTTTGATTGTGATTGCATATCAAGGATATATTGAAGATGATTTAGAGGAGTTGACTCCAATGGATATAGGTCTCGTACTTGGGACCAGCAGATGGACAACTCATGGAGAAGAAAATCAATTTTTCACCGGGAGAATAGACGCTGCTTCCGAATTGATCGGGAAGGGGGTAGTTCGGCACTTGATTTTAAGTGGTGACAATGCGCAGGTAGAATACAATGAACCTGTACAATTGCAGGACGCCCTAAAAGACAGGGGTGTCAAGGAAGAGAAGACTACATTGGATTATGCGGGATTCAGGACCCTGGATTCGGTTGTTCGATCCAAGGAAGTTTTCGGACAAGACAGTGTGATCATCGTTTCTCAGAGCTTCCACCTTCCCAGAGCCATCTTCATTGCAAGAAAAAACGGAATAAAAGCCTACGGATATACCGCTGGTGGAGGCGAATCATTTATCAACACCAGAATCCGTGAATACTTCGCAAGAGCCCTTTCTGTAGCTGACGTTTACATACTTAGAAGGCGTCCAAGATTTCTTGGAGAAACTGAAGAAATTATCATTCAGTAAACCTCTGATAATAAGTATCTAATCTCTGCCTTTTTAGTGATCTGAGTTGATTATTATTTTTTATTTTCGAGCCTCTTTATAACGACGAACAATGGCTGTAAAAGAATTTGAGAATCTGCGAGAGGATGAAGTACAAGTTTTGCTAGATGCACCCGTGTATGTTTCTATCCTAATAGCAGGTGCTGATGGAAAAATTGACAAGAGCGAAAGAAAAGAGGCTATAGAAGTAGCCAGAAGCAAGCAGAGCAGAGCGCGGGAGCAGCTTGTGGAATACTATAAGATGGTAGGTGAGAGCTTTGAAGATAAATTCAACAGCCTGATAGAATCACTACCTGAAGATACCAAGGATAGAAATACTGACATTGAGCAAGAACTAAGAAAGCTCAATTTCATTCTACCGAAAATTGACAGACCTTTTGCCATCAAATTTTACGCTAGCCTTAAGGATTTAGCTAAGAAGATTGCGGAAGCTTCAGGTGGAATATTAGGTTATCTCTCTGTAAGCTACGAGGAGCAAACACTTATGGAGTTGAAAATGATCAATGATCCTGAAAAAGTAGGTATCTAGAAAAGATTGAAAGTAATTTTGAAGGACTGTCTGATTATTTGGATAGTCCTTTTTTTATGGCCAATAAATTCAAAAATTCATTTCTGCCCGCGCTTCGATTCGTCTTTTTGATGTGGCTGTTCTTTTCGATCGAAGTGATCCTGGGATTTGATTTGGCATTTCTGGGTATTTATCCTAGAGAGGTGAATGGTTTAATAGGCATCGTAACGGCTCCACTTGTTCATGGAAGTCTCAATCACATCATTTCCAATACCTTTCCTATTCTCTTCTTGAGTGGGTTTCTCTATCTCTTTTATAATTCTATTGCCAATCAAGTTTTCATTCAGACATACCTTCTGACGAACTTCTTCGTATGGCTTTTGGCTCGGCCATCTTTTCATATTGGCGCGAGTGGCTTGGTTTATGCCTTTGCAGCCTTCTTAATTGCTATAGGAATTTTTAGAAAAGACTTTAAATCTCTTCTTGTCGCAATTGCTGTTGTGTTGCTGTATGGAGGTTTGGTTTATGGCTTATTCCCAGTGAGTGAGGGGGTTAGCTGGGAGTCTCATTTATTGGGCGCAGTAGCTGGTGTTGGCACTGCTTGGGGCTTTAGTAAAAAGCCTGGAATTTAATCGTAATTACTAATAATATTATCACAATACTAATTAAATTAGTATTGTGAATGAAGACTATTTAACAGGTAAAGGCGCCCAGATTAATACTAAGAACAGGTTCTCAAAGTTGGATCTGGTAGCAGAGCATATTGAGGGCCTGGATGAGCCATATTTACAATCAAAGCCGAAGACAGAGGTTTTTGAGGAGACTCCAAGAAAGATCATTTCTAAGAACGATAGCCCTGATTTATCATTTTCTCATTCTATAAATCCTTATCAAGGATGTGAGCATGGTTGCATCTATTGTTATGCCCGAAATTCTCATGAATATTGGGGCTTTAGCGGAGGCCTGGACTTTGAATCTAAAATCATAATAAAGCGGAATGCAGCTAAACTACTCGAGGAACAATTCCTGAAGAAAACGTGGAGGCCTGTGAATATTATGCTTTCGGGGAATACCGATTGCTACCAGCCACTTGAAAGAAAACTCAAAATCACAAGGTCGTTGCTGGAAGTATTTTTGAAATACAGAAATCCGGTTGGCATCATTACGAAGAACGCACTTATTCAGCGTGATATCGATATTCTGAAGGAGATGGCAAGTGTTGGCTTAGTTCACGTTTACTTTTCCATTACAACGCTACAAGAGGACCTAAGAAGACTGATGGAGCCTAGAACCGCTTCTGCCGACAAGAAGCTTCAGGTCATTGAAGAGTTTTCTAAAAATGGTATACCGACAGGTATTATGAATGCCCCAATAATACCAGGACTCAATCATCATGAAATGCCTGAAGTACTGAGAAAGGCAGCTGATGCGGGTGCCATCAAGGCAGGTTATACGATAGTACGGTTGAACGGCCAGATTGCTGATCTTACTAAGGATTGGCTGCACAAAAACTTTCCTGACCGGGCTAAGAAAATTTGGTCACAGGTATCGGAAATACATGGCGGACAGGTCAACGACAGTCAATGGGGTAGAAGGATGAGGGGAGAAGGCAATTACGCCTCAATAATCGATCAACTCTTCAAGACCAACGTAAAGAAGTACTTTCAGGGAAAAGAAATGCCTGAGTACAATTTAAGTGCTTTCCGTAAAGGCGGAAACTACCAATTGTTCTGAGTCAGTCCTTGGCCTGAGAGGCTATGTACAGAGCGGAACCAGCCAATGCCATATCCTTAATGAACATACTTGATGCTAGTGGATTTCCTTTAAGGAAGCCGTCAAGGTGAACAGTGAGCGCGAAAATCAAGATCATGAGTCCTAGCAGCCCAGCACCTATTCTCACCTTCTTACCAATGATGATACTTATAGCTGCCAGGATGAATGCAACACCTGTTACATAGACCCAAACCTCTGCCATAGGGATGTATCTCGGTACCAGCCTTGTGATAATAGAAGGCTTTGAGAAATGAACAAATCCTGACATCATCATGGGTACCGCGAACAGGATGCGGCCTGGAAGGTCTAAAAATCGCATAGAAGAGTTGTTGAAGTTCTAATTTAATTCTTTCGCTCAAATGCCTTTGACCAACTCGGGTGGATGGTCTTGTAATGATCGAATAATTTCTTATAAAATTAAAAAAAGTAAATTTTTTATTTAAATAGTTATATTATATTTGAATCAGAACCAAAAACTCGCGAACAAATGAGAAGACGTAGATATCTTATTTCAGCTCTGTTGCTATTGGCACTATCAATATTTGCGCTAGCAACATTTGATAACTCTGAATTCTATGGGTTGAGCGATGAGCAGCTAGATCAAACTGCTCAGAATAGTAATTATTAGTTTCCCAACAACATGTCATGCAGGGTCCTACTCAGGGATTCTGCTGACTTTTTTCCTTTTATTTCGAAGTGAGACTTACTATCAAATGAAATATATGCTTTATTCGACTTCATTTTCTGAGTGTCTTTTTCGCTAGTTTCAATTTCCTCCAATGAAATGAGGAAGTTACGAAGCTCTTTCCAAGCTATTTCTTGATTATTAATGCTAAACACTTTGTTTAGGAAGCTGGCTTTCAACAGCCATTGCTGATTGTTTATCGTGATTTTCATGTTAAGAGGAGCCTCTTCTTCCTCTTTTTCCAGGAGTGCCTGAAAAAGCTCTTCGATCAAATACTCCCATTGTGCCACGTTGGTAGCAAAGCCGTTGATTTTTTGATGCTCAATATGGCAGATAGAGTTCTCCTGCGGTTCACTTGTAAATTCACTTTCCCTGGTAAGTGCTAGGGTGTCTCTGAACCAGATGGCTGGTATCGTGCCTTCCCAGAATAAGTCATCATCCTTGGAATAGCCTTCTTCCTCTATTTCTTCTTTTGTGATGCTATCTCTTCCTAGAAATTCTTTTTGATACAAGACTTTCGCAGAACTACCATTTTCTTCCAGACTTATGTACAGTGCATAGGCATGTGGGGGAGGTAAAGAAGGTATTTGGAAGCTTATTTCAACTTTTGACATTGGATATCAGTTCTTTGAGTTCGTTTCTTGCGATTTTACCTGAATCGGTTCTTGGAATGCGATGGTTCCAAATGAAAGTTTTGGGTCGATGATACCTTGGAATTTCTTCTAAAGAAAGCACTGTTTCAGATGATTCAGATACTAAAGTAATTTTTTCTCCAAGTTCTGAATCAGGTAGTGAGCTTATGGCGAAAGGCTCTCGGATTTGATTAGCCAGTAGGCTTTCTAATTTTTCAGGGTCCACTTTTATACCTCCGGAGTTGATAATAGTATCAGCCCTCCCCAGCCATCGAAAGGATTGGGCTGAGGTCAATTCAACAAGGTCATTTGTTTCAAGCCATTCATTTGAAGTAACCGTGCCTTTTAACCTCAACTGACCTTCATTTGTGTCTATTTGGATGTCTCCCAGAGTGTAATATTGATCATCCAACATTTTTCTAATTGCAACGTGTGAAGCGGTCTCAGTCATTCCATAAGTATGATAGAAATTTGAGCTATAGCGTTGCAAAGACTTTTCTAAGGATGGATCCAGTGCGGCACCTCCGATTAATACATTTTTGAATTGATTGAATATGCCAGGGTTAGTAGAGGCTATTTTCTTTACCTGAATAGGCGCCAACGAGACCAAATCAAACTTTCCATTCAACTGGTCAAAATTGGAATTAGCAGGAATCACTGCCAAGTCTGCCTGACAAATTAAAGCCCTCACAACCAGCATAGCACCGCCAATGACCGTAGGCGAGAGGCATAAAAGCATCTTTTTTGAATCACCATTCTCCAATTCTAAATATTTCAGGGTTTGTCGCGCACTGTATTCAATTACTTCTCTGGAAAGTACAATCTTTTTAGGTTTGCCGGAGGAGCCAGAACTATGGAATGAAAATTGCTCAGTTTGGTTCAGCCAGTTCGAGATAAAAGACAGAAGATGAATTGAATCAGGGCTTAATCCATTCGATTCAAAGTTTCCTGCTTTAATTTGTGCGCTGGAAAAGTTTTTACCATCAACCTCTATAATCATATTTGATTGGCCGATTCTGAAGTAATATTAGTTGAACGCTTAAGGAACAAAGATAAACGCGCATTCGAACTAGTCTTCAATGAGTACTATGGATTAATGACTTCATATGCCATGAGATTCATGGATATGAGGGAGGATGCCGAAGAAATCGTGCAAGAGGTCTTTGTGAAGTTCTGGGAAAAGTGTGAGATGCTAGCGCTTGACTCGTCAATAAAGAGTTATCTGTATAGATCAGTGCACAATACATGTTTGAATCACCTCAAGCATGAGAAGGTAAAAGATTCTTATAAGCAGTACGCAATCCAATACCTCGAAGATCGGGCAGAAGCTAAATACTTCAACGACGAAGTGGAAGATGTTCAAGCGAGGATCATGGAAGAAGTAAATAACCTGCCTCCAAGATGTAGTGAAATCTTCAAACTAAGTAGGTATGAGGGTCTGAAGTATCAAGAGATAGCTGAGCACCTGGAAATATCTGTTAAGACCGTAGAAGTTCAGATGGGCAAAGCGTTGAAGGTGCTACGTGAAAAGTTGTCTAAATACAAGAAGTTTATTTGATGAAGAGGGTCTTCATTGCCTTTTTCATTTTCTTTTCTGCGATTCTTTCCTATGGTCAAGATGCAGGGACTAAGATTACCCTGCAGCTTGAAGACAAACCTCTCGATTTAATTCTCGACAGTGTTTCTGCGACTAGCAACTTGTTCTTCTCCTATAATGCTGCGATAGTTCCCCCAGATAAGCTTTTTAGCTGCGATGCAGTGAATCAACAGTTGCCATCATTTCTTGATGATCTACTTTCGGGCTCCGGCATAGTATATACTTTTTCAAACGACCAGATAGTCCTAAGGAAGTTAGATGGTAAAAACAGGCCGCCAGGTGGACCTAGCAACTTTACACTTTATGGATGGGCAAGTGACGAGGAGACTGGCGAGTTTATCCCAGGTGTCAATGTGTATTTGGATGGTACCAGTATCGGTACAGTTACCAATGTGAATGGTTACTACAAGTTTGAGAATGTACCATACGGATTTTATAACCTAGTCTTTTCCCATGTGAGCTACGAGAAATTCACTTTCCAATTTGCGGTGAGAGAGGAAGGAGCAGCAGTAGTAAATGGCAAGATGAAGCTAAGCCTCAACCAGCTGGCAGGAGTGGAGATCAGGTCCAATAGATGGAATGAGATCACGGAGGAGGAAGAATTATTGAAGGC
>CAZZHO010000010.1:19706-43971 GCA_964653795.1 uncultured Roseivirgaceae bacterium
AAGAGGTGGCGAAAGAATCGGAAAAAGACCTATTTGGGATCTTTGCGACATTTCTTGAAGTCGCTGGTTGGGGATGATTTACGAAAGCAAGGTTTTGGTATTTATGCCACAGAAAATTTAATTTTCATAAGTAATGATACTTCTTCACCGTTGAAAAGGGAGGACGTTTTGAAAACAGAAGATGGTTCAAGATGGGACTTGGAGTTTGATGGTTATATCTATGTTGAATACTCAAAAGAGAAAGAAAGTGATCTTTACATGACACACATGACGAGAGAAATTCAGCAAAAAGCCTTCCTTACTGGAGATAATATTTTCTTTTTATCAAGAAAAGCTGGAGAGCAAAGATCATTGTTAAAATTGAAAGGATCGTCTGTGGAAATAGATGCAAATGGACATATTCAGGAGCCTTTATCGGTTTCTACAGTAGGATATTGGGCATGGGAGAGATTCGCTGATCTTTTACCTATCGATTATGACCCAAAAATTGATAAGATAAAATAAATTTGAGTACAGGTATTTCAAAATCTAGTTGTTACGCCTGTAATTTTTGTTAGACAAAAAATGAATGAACAATTAGCCAAGTTTTTTTCAGGCGAATGCTCCGAGCAAGAGACCTCAGAAATGATGTCGTGGAGAGCCGAGTCTGAGGAAAATGCCAAAGCGTTTTTGGAGGCCAAGGAAGTATGGTTTTCTACTACCGATCATAAGGCCATTGCGGCACCTAGATCAGTATTGGATGATATTCTTTCTGAGGGATCGGAAGTAGAACTAAACAAATCAAATCCATTTGTTTGGTTGCGTTACGCTGCGCTTATTGTAGCGTTCTCATCAGTTGCATTTTGGTTTTTCAATAACAATAAGTCGGACAGCTTCGCGCTGCCACTGGCGACTGAGCAAATTTTAGATGATGGATCAACCATCGCTCTGCATGCCAATAGCTCTATAGAGGTGTTGGAAATGTCTGAAGAGAAGAGGGTTGTGAAATTAGACGGAAAGGCATTTTTTGATATTACTTCAGATGCTGACAGACCTTTCTTTATTCAGACGAATGATCTATTGATTAGAGTAGTGGGAACTGCTTTTCTGGTAGATGAAAATTTTGATGGTACGACTGGTGTGTTTGTGGAGCATGGTAAAGTAGGTGTAACCGGAAATACGTCAGACACTGAGGTGTTCCTGGAGAAAGGAGATCAAGGTTTTATCAATGCTGACAATGAAGTCGTGAAAGATAGGATCGAAAATGAAAACTATCTCTCATGGAATACTGGTGTGATTAGATTTCAAAATACGGAGTTGAACGAAGTAGCTAAGGTGCTTAAGGATGTTTACGGAGTGGAGATGTCTTATAAGGATAAAAACTTCGGCAACTGCAGATTGACTGCAACCTTCAAGCAGCGAAATGCTGATGAAATTTCAGAGATTATCGGGGCTACTTTCGGATGGGAGTTAAAGTCCAACAAGAATAAGGTTGACTTTACCGGTGAGCCTTGTGATTAATTAGAGATATAGTTTTTTAAGGACTTAAAAGCCTTGTTATTAGCGTCGGATTGGGTCTGAACTTCTAGCAAGGCTTTTTCTTTGTAATCCCAGAAACTAGCTAGTTGATCTTCAAGCTTACGCTGGTTGTCGGCGACATAATATTTGAAATCGAATTCCTCAGCAAAATATTGGAAGTTTCTTTGGTGCTGGGTTTTCACGAAGACATCCTTCACTGAGTCGTCCATTGCTTGAGGCCCCTTGATCAAATCAAATATGCCTCCTTCGAAATTATTGAACACCACGATTTTGAAGTCGCCTAGATCATGGTTATGCAGAAATGCATTTCTATCGTAGAAGAGGCTTAAATCACCAGTAATTAGGATATTTCGTTGACTGGAGCCCAAGGCTATGCCAACGGCAGTGGAATTAGATCCATCTATGCCACTTGTACCTCGATTGCTGAATATTTTCTTGGCATTTGACACGCCGATGATGCCTGCATAGCGAACAGCCATGCTATTAGCCAGGTGTAGGTTCGCGCCATCTGGGAGGTTGGACAGGACTGTTTTATAGGCACTCAAATCTGAAAAAGGCGCTTTTAGCCAGAAGGGGTCAGTGTTGTTTCGTGTGTTGTTAGAGACTTCCATCCAATTTGCTAAGTACTCAGCCGCTGGTCTTTCTGGTAGGGAAGTTATTGCAGACGAAATAGTACCTTTCAAAGACTTGAATGTGTCAGCTAAGCGGGAGTCCTTGGTGTCAATGTGCCAATGATCGCATTTAGATGCTTTCACAAATTGCTTTAGTCCCTTGGAAACTATGGTCTGGCCCATGGTAAGGATTAATTCGGGCTTGAGATCGTCAATATTTCGGTCACTCATCAATACGAGATCCGTATTGTTAACCACACCAGATTGTGGAGAAATATTACTCGTAACCTCGGCCAATACGGGTACATTTTTCTTAACCAGTTCCTTTACTATTTGGGCTATTGGCTGATCCTCCAGTTGGTTTTGGCCAACTAAGGCGAGAATTTTTTCCTTGCTGCTCCAGCTCTCTAGAAATTCCTCAGAAAAAGTAGAGACAGATGCAATCGAAGAAGGTTGGAAACGATTGAACTCTGAAAACTTCAGTTCTTGGTTCTCTTCAGGGTAGAAGGGTTCTCTTAGAGGTATATTGATATGAACTGGTCCCTTTGGATAGGAGTTCGCAATTGATACTGCCTCCTGAAGCTTACGTTTATATTCCCATTGTGCATCGGGATGGTCCAGATCCACAGGGAGATCAAAAGACTGCTTCACGTGATTTCGCATTGCTCCGGACTGCCTAATAGTCTGTCCGTCCTGTTGGTCTACCCATGATGGTGGGCGATCGGCTGAAATCACAACCAAAGGTATTTGCAAATAGAAAGCCTCCGAGACTGCAGGATAACAATTCAGAAGTGCAGTTCCAGAGGTACAACATACTGCCACAGGTTCCAATTTTTCTATGGATAATCCCATGGCTGCATAGGCTGCAGATCTTTCGTCTACAAAGCTAAATATATGAATCCGCTTATTTTGTCCGAAACTGATGATTAAGGGTGCGTTCCTTGAGCCTGGGCAAAGCACAACATTGTTGACTCCTTGGGTTCTTAAGATCTCAGATGTGTCGAAATGCAGTTGATTCATCAATCTTCGTCGAGTATTACGCTCTTCATAGTTTTGAGCTTCATGGCCGTTTCTTCAAACTCTTTTTGTGGGTCTGAATCGATGGTAATACCAGCTCCTGCGTAGAACCTGACTTTGTCTCTGCCTATTTGAGCACATCGGAGGTTAACAAAAAGGTCTGTTGAATCTTTGAAATTCACAGGTCCTAAAAATCCTGCGTAAAACTCCCGGTCATAACCTTCCATAGCGTGAATGAAATCAAGGGATGGTCGTAAAGGCATGCCGCCAACGGCTGAGGTAGGGTGCAGTAGCTTGAGCATTGTGCTTCCAAGATGCTCGGAGTTGGTCTTTATCATGTCAACTTCGAACTCTGTTTTCAAGTGAACGAGATTACCAGCCTTAGCTGTTTTCGGGCCTTTTTCGTCAAATTCTCTAAGCCGTATTTTTTTGAAGCAGTCCACTATGTACCTGCTTACCATGGCCTGTTCTTCAATTTCTTTTTGTCTCCAGGCAATATCAGAGATGTCCACTCCTTCAGGTAAGTTCTGGGTTCCAGCGAGGGAAACGGTCTTAAATACCCTATTGTCGTGTATTTGAATCAATTGCTCTGGAGTCGCTCCCATCCATGTACCAACACCCGGTAGATAGATGGCATATTTCATAGCCCCAGGATACTTTTTTGCCAGCACCTCCAGTCGATTAATGATGTCGAATTCTTCGGGTAATGTATGGTCCTCGTATCTGGAAAGCACCACTTTCTGGAAACTTTCTGTTTTGATTTCATCAATTGCAGATAAAACCTTGTCCTGGTAGCTGTCTTTCACCTCGTAAGTAGAAAGGTCTGGCGATGAAAAAGGCTTAGGCTTTCTGCTTTCGAAAGCCTCTAATTCACTCGCAGAAAGGGTTGGATTCACATTTTCAGTTTCATTTGATGCTCCCCATTCAAAGCTCAAGTCTGCCTTTATATGAATGGGTTTCGGAGGATTCAGACTTCCGAATTTGTTGACAAGGAAACCACTTGATATTGATTCGATCTCTCTTTCTTGTTGCTCGAGATTAGGTCTTAGGTCCACAATCATGGAAAACTCAGAGCTATGTGGTAGTTGCCATACAGCCATAGGAAATTCACTATTGAGTGTTGATTTCCAAACTTCGGCAGCTCTTTGCCCTGTTCTTATGAATTCCTTATTTACCGTGGCCTTTTCTTTCAAATTATTTGTGATCCAAAACTGCTACAGTAAGTCTACTTATACACACAGTCTCCTGTTTTTCATTCTCAATTTTAATGTCCCAAACATGTGTTCGCTTCCCTACATGGATAGGACGAACGGTGCCATATACAAACCCATTTTTGGCGGACTTTATGTGATTCGCGTTTATCTCCAAACCTACAGGTGCCTGACCAGCTTTTAAAAGTAGGGTAGAGGCTACACTTCCTAAAGTCTCCGCCAATGCTACTGAAGCTCCTCCGTGCAACAGGCCCATTGGCTGTTTTGTTCTGTGATCCACGGGCATTCTAGCAGTTAGATATTCTTCCGTTGCATCTACCCACTCAATCCCCATATGCTCGCAAAGGTTGCCTTTACCAATCTCATTAAGGCTTTCCAGACTTATGTTTTTTGGGAACATGATGTTCGCTTTAATTTCGCTCCAAATATCAAAAATTGTGGAGCAAGCTCAGAATTCCAAAAGAATATACATCGTTCGGCATGGTCAGACCGACTACAATAAGAAAGGCATGGTTCAGGGACGAGGGATTGATGCTCCGCTAAATGAAAATGGAATCAATCAGGCCAATGCTTTTTTCCGGGCATATGGAGATGTTCCATTTGAGAAAGCATATGTTTCAAGCCTTCAACGGACAAAACAATCCATTCAGGGATTCTTAGATGGTGGTTTACCATATGAATCTCTTCCCGGTCTGGATGAGATCAGCTGGGGGTCTCAGGAAGGTGTAGCCTTTTCGCCTGAAAATAAGAACCTCTATGTGGAAACCATCGAAAAATGGAAATCAGGAGAGGTCGATCAAGTTGTAGCAGGAGGAGAATCACCGATAGATGTCATGAAGAGGCAAGAAGAGGCCATGGCGCATATCCTGAAAGGTGACGAGAAATTAATCTTGATATGTATGCACGGCAGGGCCATAAGGATTTTGATGTCATGGCTGCTCAACTATGAATTGAAGGAAATGGATGAATTTCCTCATACTAACCTCGGTCTTTACCAGTTGTTTTACACAGGAAGCTCCTTTCAGGTAGAGAAATTGAACGATGTTGGTCATTTAGAGGGGTTAGTTTTGACTTAAATAAATGATAATAGGGAATCTCTGCGCCTAAACCCTTCACTTTCATTCATATAGTATACCTTTGGCAGGTCGCTTTAATGTGAGTCCTTTCCAAAGAAGTTTTTCCATTGATTAGTTTCTTCAAATTGTCCTTACTGCCAGGTGGCTTACTAATTAACTATTTAAATGAACATTTTCGTAACTAAGTTGAGCTATGATTCTTCAGAAGAAGCATTGGAGCAACTATTCCTACAATACGGAACAGTAGATTCCGTGAAGATTATTATGGACAGAGAAACCGGCCGAAGCAAAGGTTATGGTTTCGTAGAGATGCCAGATGAAAGCGAAGGCCAAGGGGCAATCGATGCACTAAATGAAAGCAATTTCGATGGAAGGACTATCATAGTCAAAAAAGCGAACCCAAGAGAAGATAATAGAGGTGGTAGAGGCGGAGGCCGCGGCGGTTATGGCGGCGGTGGAGGTCGTAGATACTAAGAGTACCTCTCCTTAAAATAATATTTTGAAGCCCCTTTTTGGGGCTTTTTTATTTACTTTCCTTCCAGTGGCGAAGAAGAAGATTCACGTTGAGCTAGGGAAAAGAAAGTTGGAAATCTCCAATCTGCAGAAGGTGTTGTATCCCGATGACAATATCGTGAAAGCAGAAATTATCCAGTACTACCTCAATATGGCGCCCGTGATTGTTCGTCACTTAAAGGGTCGGCCTCTTTCTCTGGTGCGGTTTCCTGACGGGATTTATGGCGAACAGTTCTTTCAGAAAAACAGACCGGATTGGACACCAGATTGGATTGACTATGTCCGTCTAGGGCAGGAGCGTAAGAAAGAGTATGTGGTGGCCAATGAAGGGGCTACCTTGGTCTGGCTGGCTAATTTGGCTTGTCTGGAGTTGCACCAAATGCACTGTATCAGTCATAATACAAGTGCTCCGGATTACATAGTATATGACTTAGATCCACCTGAGGAATATGATTATGAAAAGCTCAAAGGCATAGCTTACCATCTAAAAGAACACCTTGAGCGCTTTGGGTACCATGTTTTTCTTAAGACCACAGGTGGTAAGGGTTTGCACCTGGTAACACCTATTGCTACGGATTACACATTTGAGCAAAGCTTTCAGACTGCCAAGCTTCTTGCTTCAGGATTCCTTGAAAAGAATAAAGATGTGACCCTAAGCATCAAAAAAGAAGGCAGACATGGTAAAGTGCTGATTGACATTTATCGTAATCGTCCGTCTCAAACGATTATTGGGTCCTACAGCCTAAGAGGCAAAGAGAAAGCAACAGTTTCAAGTCCTATCAGCTGGGAAAAGCTGGACAGCATTCATTCAAATGAAGAGCTAAACCTTTACACGGTTCCCAAACTCGTGGAGGAAGAAGGCGATGCGTGGGAATCGATTCGGGCGTGGGCGATCGCATTGCACACCGATAAGAAAGCTACTCTCAACAAAGAGCATGGTCCCAATGACAAACACAAGTCAGAGGAACAGCTAAAGGAATATCAATCCAAGCGAGACTTCAATAAGACCAGTGAACCTGATATTGTGCCTGATGATGGGGCTGGCAACAGATATGTATTGCAGCGACATCATGCATCCCATTTGCACTATGATTTGAGGTTGGAGCAAGAGGGGACGTTGAAGTCATGGGCGCTACCCAGGGGCTTGCCGCCCGCTCCTGGAGTAAAAAGGCTGGCTGTTCAAACAGAAGATCACCCACTGAAATACTTGTCTTTTGAAGGTGAGATACCAAAAGGAGAATATGGTGGTGGCATGATGTGGGTCTACAACAGTGGGCGGTATGAAATCACCAAAGAGAAAAAAAACGGATTCTACTTTCGGTTGGCCAGTAAGACCCACAGTGCAGAGTACAGAATGCACCTAATGAAAGGCAAAGAATGGCTCTTGGAAAGAGTAGATGAACCATTAACTGATTTTCTGGAGAAACCAGTTAAGCCCATGCTGGCTGATGCTGCTAAGAAGCCACCTAAAGGAGATTACTTGTACGAAGTAAAGTGGGATGGTATCAGGGTGATCATTACTTTAAATGAAGGGAAGCTTACCATTCGCTCTAGGAACTTAAACGACATCACGGATCAGTTTCCTGAGTTAAACGTTCCGGAGGAGGCTTTTCGAATTAATAATGCCGTTTTCGATGGGGAAATAGTGTGTCTGGATAGTGCAGGTAAAGCGGACTTCAAAAAGGTGATCAAGCGCTTGATGACCAAAAACGCCAGGGATTTCACATCCTTGTCCAGAAGAAACCCGGCGTACTGCTATCTGTTTGATTGCCTTTATATGGATGGTAAAGTACTGACCAATGAACCTTTTGACAGGCGGCGTGATTGGCTGGTAGATAGCGTAAGGAAAGAAACCAACTATCGTATTTCGGAGATAGTACAGGATGGTGAAGCGCTCTTTGAGGCTGCTAAGAAATTGGGGGTCGAGGGTATCATGGCCAAATACATTTCCGGCAAGTACCATGTAGGTAAAAGGTCTGACAGTTGGATCAAGGTAAAGGTCAAGAAATCCCGGGATTTTCACATTTTAGGTTATTCAGAAGGAGAGGGAGAGCGCTCTGGCTTCTTCGGCTCTTTGCAGTTGGGTGAGAAGTCTGATGATGGCTTCGTTTACCGCGGTAGGGTAGGTACTGGTTTCGATCAATCCTTAATGACTCACATTTCCGAAACTATGAAATCCCTGGAGGTAGTAGAGAAGCAATTTGAGACCGAGGCCCATGAGGAAAAAGTCACTACCTGGATTGCGCCAGTATTAATGGCTGAGGTAGAGTTCTCAATGATCACGGACAATGGCACCCTACGTGATCCTGTTTTTAAGAAACTAGTGGAATAGACATCTTATATTCATGTCGTCATTGCGATGAATGAACTTGTGAATGAAGAAACAATCTATGCCACATCACTAACAAATGAAATATAAAAAGGAGCTTAATACAAGATCTGCATAAACTCCCCTAGCTTGGATGGCTCCAGCCAACGAGTGACGATAACGATATCATTTTCTTGATCCACAACTATATAATTACCACCAAAGCCCGCTGCATAAAACAAATGATCTGGAACGCCTTCCCAGGACCGTGGGCCTTGGTTGAGCCACCACATATATCCATAGCTTGTATTGGCAGGAGTTGGAGTTTGTACCATCTCTGTCCAATTGGATGAAATGAGCTGCTTTCCATTCCAGTTACCTTTTCTGGCAAACAATAGTCCAAAGCGGGCATGATCTTCCGTGCTGATAAATACGCCACCTCCATGGTGACCACCGCCACTCACAGATTGCATCTTGAGGCCATCTATATTCACCCATGTGTTGTCATAACCATACCATCTCCAGGTAGAGCTTGCTCCAATTGGATCCATGATTCTGTCTTTCAAAATCATGGGTAGAGGCTTCCTCCACACTTGTAATAGCGAATAAGCTAGTAGGTTCACCCTAACGTCATTGTATTTGAAAGAAGTACCTGGAGTTTTCAATTCCCTGTACTTCCAATCATCCAATCCTTTTTCTCTGGCAGGTCTGTCGGCCCAGTCATCCAATCCGAAAAGTGTACCTGACCAATCAGAGGTTTGGTGCATAAGGTGTTCCCAGGTGATTTGGCTATTATGATCACCATTGAAAGTACCATCCCACACGTACTGATCTACTTGATCTTTCACAGAGCTGATGAGACCATCATCTACTGCCAGCCCGGCCATAGTGGATAGGTAGCTTTTAGTAACACTGAAAGTCATATCCACTCTTTTGGTGTCTCCCCAAGAGGCGATGACATAGCCGTTCTTCAATATCATACCTGCGGGGCCACCTCTTTCTTTGGTTGGTCCCTGTAGTTTGTGGCCGGGCTCCCTACTGAAGGATTTCAAAATAGCCAACCGCAGATCCTTCTCACCAGAGTACTCATTGTCCTTAGCAAAAGCAATAGCTTCCTCGATCTGAGCAGCGTCCATGCCAACTTCCTTAGGGGTCTTGGATTCCCAATTTTTGGTAGGGTAGTAAGGTTGAGAAAAGGCCCCAAACGACAGGACGATTAGGAGAAAGAAAGAGAAAGGTTTCATTGGATTTTATTTTGGCTAAATGTAGTGGATAGTACATGACAAATGGAAAAGAGATAGGATTGACGGTTTTTTAACAGTTTCACCCGCATATTTTTTGCTGCTATGTTTTTTTGGGTAATTTGCCGAGTACCAACTAGAGCTATTTAACCATGTCCCGACACCAACTAACAAGCAATGGACTGCCATGCGCGGGATACGACAAATTCCGTAACATTTTAACAATTAAAACTAAATACAACACATGGCGACAACAGTGATTAATTTAAGACTGGAGGAAGTGGATGGAACTTCTCAGCTTCAATGGGAGAACAACGGCGAGTGGACTGCAGTGTCTCGAAACTCTCCTAGCACTAGCCTCGATGAAGGGGATGAAATTGATTGGGATGGAGATGACACCATTAAAAAGATCAAGATCAAATTTGAAAAAGGCAATATCATTCCTAATTCAGATATCAGAGACAATGATACTAAGAAGGTGAAAGCTTCGCCGAAACGAGGTTTGGGCACCCAAAAATTGAGTGATAAATATGATATTACAGCCTATCCCGAGGGGGGAGGTAAACCTGTGACGGTTGATCCTGATGTAAATTACCCAGCTTCATGATTTTGAAGAAATTGATTAGAGGGATGAGCAATTTGCTCATCCTTTTTTTTCTCTTTTCTTTCATAAATTCTTTTAGCCAAGATCAGAAACTGGTTGCTGATAGTCTTAAGATTGAACTTCTTGAGTCAGAGAATGATAGCCTCAGTTTAGTATTGCTAAGAAACATTGTCGTTTATTCCTCGAGTATTGAGGAGAAGAGGAAATTCAGCAATGATTTATTGAAGTTGGCAAGGTCTCGAAGTGATAGTTACTACTTGTGTGAGGGTTTTAAATTACTAGGTGTAGCTGAGAAAATTGCTGGCAACCTTGAAGTGGCATTAGAGAATTTCCTGAGAGCCGCGCAGATTGCTCAGGAGAAAGAGTTCTCGAAATTGTTAGGAGAATCATATGGTTCCATAGCAACAGTTTATAACGCTTTAGAAGATTTTAATAACGCTATTTTCTATTTCAGGAAAGCAGAAGAGATCTTCATCAATAAACACGATAGTATAAACATTGGGCTTACAGCAATCAATATAGGTTACGCTTTTTATAATCTAGGAGATTATGAAAGCTCCACTGTTGAATATGAACGAGCTCAGACCATTCTTCAAGACCTTAACTACCCAAATTTACTTGCTTATGTCCAAGGTAATTGGGCTTTAGTTAAAGCTAAACCAGGAAACTATTCTCAAGCAGAACGAGATTTAGATGCTGCACTAAAGACTTTAAACAGGTTTGGAGACTCGCGAGCTATTAGTGATTTTCTAAATGAGCTGGGAATAATATTTAGTCAACAAGGTAGGTTTAAAGACGCTAGAAATAGTTTGAAACGAGGGTTTGATTTAGCTGATTCCACTGGACTTAAAGAGCAAGCTAGAGATGCTGCTGAGGTCCTCATGAGTTTGCATGCGAATAATTTAGAATATAAAGAAGCATATTTTTACGCACAGGAGTTTTTGAGACTTAAAGACAGTATTAAAAATGAAGAAACGATTCAACAATTGGCCAATCAAAGAACTGCTTACGAAGTTGGCCTCAAGCAAGCTGAATTAGATCTCTCTAATGCCCAAAAGCAAAGCCAGCAATACTTCCTCATTGGAACAGCGGCTTTTGCCTTGCTACTTATCGCATTGGTAGTGTTGGTCTATCGACTTCTTCTCAACAAGCAAAGAGCGAACCTTCAGCTAGAGCAGCTGAACTCTACCAAGGATCGGTTTTTCTCCATCATCTCCCATGATATCCGAGGGCCAGTTCAAGCCTTCAATGGGGTATCTCGTATGATCAAGTTCATGGTAGACAATGATCAAGTATCAGAACTAAGGGAATTAGCCGATCAGATAGATGAATCGGCAGATCGGCTTTCCAGCTTGCTGGACAACCTACTGAATTGGGCAGTTCAGCAGCAAGGTCAGATCAACTATGTGCCTGAGAAGATTTCAGTAAATGAAATGATCAATGAATTGACCGGGACTTTCACCAATATGGCCCAGGCAAAGAATATTGAGTTGAAGCAAGATGTTCCGGAAGGGCTTTGTCTCTGGTCCGATCAGAATACCACCAATACCATTTTGAGAAACCTCATCAATAATGCCCTGAAGTTTACAGAAGAGAATGGTAAGATCGAAGTAATAGCCAAAGAAGAAGATGACCTGGTAAGTATTGAAGTAGCTGATACCGGCGTAGGCATCCCCACTGATAAAATGGAAAAGCTCTTTCAGCTTGAGGCTAAGAAAAGTACCTGGGGTACTGACGGAGAGAAGGGGCTTGGCTTAGGACTTCAGCTTGTCAAGGAGTTTGTAGATATGAATAAAGGATCCATATCAGTTTCGAGTGAAGAGGGCAAAGGCACCACCTTTGTCATTAAACTTCCTGCCTACAAGGACTGATCTCAGTCCTCTTCTTTTTCTACACCTTTCAGCAGAGTCGGAGGTATCAGGAAATTATCATTTTCATCATTGGAGATCGTGACTTGCTTTTCGTCCATCTTTTTGATCTCCCAATAAGTAAACTTCCCAAATCGATCGTCAAAACGAATTTTGGTGCCGATTTCCAGTTCTTCGAGGCTTTCTATTTTTTTCCAGGTCATGATTAGGCGATGATTAGCTACTTAAAGAGAACCATTTTCCTCCTTTTTTTCAACTTTTAGGCATTACGCTTTTTCGAAATCTATCAATTGTGGCCTGAGAAGAACCTACAGTCTGGACTGCTTTGTTATATTTTATATAACTAATATGAAAGGCCTTCGTATATTTGTTATACTTTATAGAGTAAATGGCTTGTTGAATACTGCCAAAATCGATTTAAAATGAGTAAAGAGCATCTTGGAGAACTCGAAGAATTGATTCTTTTATTGATCGTCATGCTGAAGGATGATGCTTATGGCCTCGCCATACGCAATGCCTTGAAGGATCAAGCAAGCAGAAAGGTCACTATTGGGGCGGTTCATGGTACTGTCAATAGATTAGAGAAAAAAGGCTTTATCGAATCCGTAATGGGTGGCGCATCGGATATCCGCGGAGGAAGACGAAAGCGCATTTTTACTATTACGGCTTCGGGTAAAAAAGCTTTGGAGCGCAGCCGGGATGTCAAAGTGAGCCTCTGGCAGCAAATTCCGGAATTGAAACTAGGTGTTGTGAAATAGGATGGAGCGGAACTTCTCGCCCATACCGAAGCTAAGCTCCTGGATAGTTCATAGGCTATGTAAGGAAGAACTCATAGAGGAAATTCTAGGTGATCTGGAAGAGTACTATCATGAAAGTCATAAGGTCAACTCGTGGAAGAAGAAGGTTTTTTACTGGTTTCAGGTACTGAATTTTCTTCGACCATTTGCATTAAGGTCAATTATCAAAACTCAAAATTTTTCAACAATGTATTTGTTACAGAACTATTACAAGACTTCACTGCGAAGTATGATGCGGAATCCTCTGACATCCTTTATCAATGTTGTCGGTCTGGCGATTGCGATAGGTGTTTGTATCTGGGTCTATGCTTTCGTGAGGCATGATCTGATGGTGGATTCTCACCATGAGAAAAAGGATCAAATCTATTTAATCACTTCAGAGATTGATAGGGAGGGCGAGACAAGCAAGTTTGGCAAAAGTCCACGGCCTATTGGCTTGTCTATGGCACAAGACTTCAGTGGAGTAAAGGCTATGAGTCGAGTGGACGACCGAAACGTGGTGATGAAGTATGAGGACAAAGTGTTTCACGAGCGTTTGCGCTTCGTGGATGATAGCTTCCTGGAGATGTTCACTTTCCCAATGACCATGGGCGAAAGTAACCCACTTACCGATTTGAACAGTGTCGTACTTAGTTATGAGACCAGCCAAAAGTACTTTGGTGATGAGGACCCTGTAGGCAGGCAAATACTCATAAAATTTGGGTCTCAACAGAAGCTATTCACTGTTGGGGGCGTGGCGGAAGACTTTCCAACATCCCATCAACTCAGCTTTGAAATATTAGCCCACTTTGACAATCTCCAACTGGCTGATGAGGACTTTTCAGCAGTGGATTGGACAAAATTCGTAAGAGGCACTTTTCTTCAAATACCCAATGAAAATGATGTTGCTTCAATCTCCGGTTCTTTAAATGATTATATAGCCATTCAAAATGAGGTTCAGAAGGACTGGGCGATCAATAACATACTATTAGAAAACTTTGATGGACTGCATTTAAGAACCAGGGGCATCAGAGAGTCTTTGGTTTACGATCGTTATTATGAGGGTAGGGTTTCACTTCCCTTTGTGGCCATTATTCTGTTCGTCCTCGCTTGTCTTAACTATATCAATATAGCGGTTGTCACTGCCACCAAAAGGCTCAAGGAAATTGGGCTAAGAAAGGCCATAGGAGCGGTGAGGAGCAAGATTATCTTTCAGTTCCTATCTGAAAACATACTCATTACCTTTTTCGCGCTGATCCTGGGGTTCATTTTCAGTATTACCCTGATTTTGCCCTGGTTTAGAAGATTGGCAGATCTGGATATCAACGTACATATGATGCATTGGGACCTGTGGGTTTTTCTCTTAGGTACACTCTTGTTTACAGGTGTAATCTCGGGCCTCTATCCAGCGTTTTACGTGTCCAAGTTTGAAACGGTCCAGATATTTAGAGGTTCACTGAAGTTCGGTAAGAAAAACCCGCTGACTAAGATCTTTTTAGGCGTGCAGTTGGTCCTGGCTTGCATCGGTACCACTGCAGCGGTGATGTTTACTCAAAATAGTAACTACCAAAGAGAAAGAGACTGGGGCTACAATCAGAATAGTGTCCTCTACATCTACGTAGAAGATGAATCTGGCTATCAAAAAATGGCCAATGACATGGCACAGGTACCAGTGGTGGAGGCAATAGCCGGCTCAAGAAATCACCTCGGAAAATCTCGTCAGAATGTTATTCTCCATTTGCCAGATAAGGAATTTGAAGTACAAAAAATCTCAGTGGGAGATGATTACTTGGATCTGATGGAAATCGATCTGGTTCAGGGAAAAGGTTTCGAAGCGGACAGAGCATCAGACAATACTTCGGTCATAGTCAATGAGTTTTTAGTGGAGAGCATGGGTTGGGCTCAACCTTTAGGCGAAACCTTCAGGATTGACAGTGTGCAATTCAAGGTGATCGGGGTGGCTCGCAATTTCCACTTCAACAACTTCTACTACGAAATGGCACCTATGATTTTCCTGAAATCCGAGCAGGAAGACTACCGATACCTCAGCCTCAGAGTCGAGGAAGGAAAAGAAGCAGATGCTTTTGTGGAGCTGAGAAAATCCTGGCTTAAGAACTTTCCAGAAGAACCATTTTTCGGTGGACATCAGGAGGATGTATGGTCCAGTTTCAATGTGCAGTTGGACATCATGGAAGAGTACAACAAGGTGCTGGCGACTATTACGGTTATTTTGGCTAGCCTTGGTCTATATGGGCTCATTACTTTAAATGTGACCGGGAGATCAAAAGAATTGAGCATAAGAAAGGCACTTGGCGCAGAGTTAAAGAACCTGGCCTCAGCCGTAGGCAGACAGTATTTGCTGCTAGGCCTGATTTCTATGTCCATTGGTGCGCCAGTGAGTTATTTTCTAATCAAGGCCAATATTGATATGATGTTCCCGGACCCCAGGCCTATGGAAATGTGGGGAGTAGTGCTATCTACCGTCATCATCTTATTGGTGTTGCTTTTAGTACTTTCCACTCAAATAAGGAGGGTGAGCACTGTCAACCCAGCGACAGGCTTGAGGGTAGAGTAGCCTCAAACGACCCTTGAAATACAGGTTTTTTCGATCTTTTAGGGCAAGTAAGCGTTATACACTTTGTGAAGGCTTTATTTGCCCTTTCTTTTTGCCTCCTAGTTCTTTCCTCAGCAGCCCAGGAAACTATTGAGCTTCCAGAGGGACAGATTCTCAAAAGCATTTATTTCGATGGAGGTAGCTATTATGTGGATCCGGTGCAGATGGAGTCCGTTTACGAATTTCTGGAATCCATACCCGACATCTACCAATACCATATCACCATTCACAGTCATACAGACAATATTGGTGGCGCCTTTTACAATGAATGGCTTTCCCGTCAAAGGAGCATGGCTGTGATCGAAAAGCTATTGGATAAGTCCGTACCGAAAGAGCTGATCCAGATTCGGGATTTTGGTCAGTTCAACGCACTCTATAGTAATCAGGATTGGGTGGGAAGGCTGAAGAATAGAAGAGTCGATATTATATTCTGGCCCATCGTTATGTAATTATTTTGGGCCTGTCCCTAAGCTTCATTCTTCAGCAAAGGGTCGGGCTTTCGCTACTCGCCACCAATGGCTTAAACAGGCCGCTCTATCCCTCAGGCGCGCCCAGGAGCTTCATTTGTACTACTTCCACTTTATGTTGCACCCGAGGCTAGGTCTCTGGTTGGTGTCAATTTGCTGGCCAGCAATGAGTGCTTCCATAGCGGCTCTGAGATCCTTGCCATTCACGGGTTCACTGTTGCCAGGTCTTGAGTCGTCCAGTTGCCCCCTGTACACCAGGTTGAGCTCGCTATCATAGAGGAAGAAGTCTGGAGTGCAAGCAGCATCGTAAGCCTTTGCCACCTCCTGTGTTTCATCGTATAGATAAGGGAAGGAGTATCCAAGCCTATTGCCAAGTTCAGTCATGAGCGCTGGTGCGTCCTGCGGATAGTTCTGGATATCATTACTGCTAATGGCCGCCATTCCTATTCCTTTGCCGATGTATTCCTGGCCAATTCTTACCAGCTCATCATTGACATGTAGTACAAAAGGGCAGTGGTTACAGGTAAACATGACCAAAGTTCCTTTCTCACCTTTTATCTCGTTAAGTGCTGTGTCCTTGTTTCCATTGAGCGTATCCGGAAGTTGAAAGTCTGGGGCCTTTATACCCAGAGGAGACATGGTGGAAGGAGTTCTCGCCATAACTTTTGCTTTAAGGTCAAAGCTAATTGCATATCTTCGAATGTATGGCTAAGAAGTTCGATTACATTATCATAGGAGCTGGTTCCAGCGGCTGTGTATTGGCAAATAGACTTTCCGAAAGTAGTGAGTTCAATGTGTT
Source organism: uncultured Roseivirgaceae bacterium (assembly GCA_964653795.1). Lineage (GTDB taxonomy): Bacteria > Bacteroidota > Bacteroidia > Cytophagales > Cyclobacteriaceae > JAWPMT01. Next base: position 36,330 of record CAZZHO010000010.1, read on the forward strand.
GTTGCTGGAGGCAGGAGGGAGAGACAGTGATCCGCTTATTCATATCCCTGGCGCTTATGGGAAGCTATTTGGTAAATCTTATGACTGGGCCTACTGGACCGAACCACAAGAACATGTCAACGGTAGGAGAATCTACGTGCCGAGAGGTAAAACGCTCGGGGGAAGTAGCAGCACCAACGCCATGGCCTATGTTCGAGGTAATCGAAATGATTATGACCACTGGGCGGAAGTAAGTGATAATAGTTGGTCCTATTATAATCTATTGACCTATTTCAAGAAGAGTGAGCGCAATCAGGTCCTGGAATCCATGGATGATGGTTATCATGGAAATGAAGGTGAGCTATTTGTTGATTTCAATAGAAAGTTCGAAACGCCTTATGCCAGAGCATTTATGGAGTCCGGTAAGTATGTGGGCTTACCGCCAATGACGGATTACAATGGCGCTGAGCAGCAGGGGATAGGTAAGTTCCAGTTCACAATCAAAAACGGTAAAAGACATAGCTCAGCATCAGCATTCCTTAAGCCGGCACTTACTCGGAAAAACCTGAAGGTAATGACCAAGGCGCAGGTTTCGCAATTGATCATCAAGGATCAGAGGGTGGTGGGAGTAGAGGTAATGACTGCCGCAGGAAGTGAGTCTCTAATGGTGGAGAAAGAAGTAATTCTGTCCGCGGGAGCCATTAATTCACCTCAAATTATGATGCTTTCCGGTATTGGGGATAAGGAGGAGTTAGCTGCTCATAATATCGAAAGTAAAGTAGACCTTCCTTCTGTAGGAAAGAACCTTCAGGATCACCTGTTCTATTCCGTTTCTGGTATAGCCAAACAAAACAAAGGGCTTAATCACGTTATCAGTCCTCATCACCAGGCAGTGGAGTTAATCAAGTTTGCGATCAACAAAAGTGGAGCGCTTACGATAGGACCTCTCGAGGCAGTGGCCTTTATGAATCTGGATAATTACAGTAGCCCAGATTGCAATTTTCAGTTCCAATTTGCTCCAATTCATGTTGGGAAAGGATACGACTATGATGTCTACGACTTATCGACTTTTCCACGGAACGATGGCTTTACGATCCTCCCGTCTTTACTGCACCCAAAGAGTAGAGGTTATGTGGCATTGAAATCTGGCAACCCGAAAGAAGCTCCTGCCATACAGCCGAACTTCCTTTCGGTAGATGAGGATATGCAACAGCTCATAAAAGGAGGGAAGTTGGCTTTCGAGATGCTACAGAGTAAGGCTTTTGAGCCATACTTGAAAGAAATGGCCGCACCAACGAAGGATGGGTCCGATGAAGAATGGGCAGAACATATTCGTAAGGCTGTAGAGACCATCTATCACCCTGTTGGCACCTGCCGAATGGGCAACGATCCAGAGTCCGTAGTGGATCCTGAGTTAAAGGTTCGTGGTTTGGAAAACCTAAGGGTCGCAGATGCTTCCATCATGCCCAAAATAGTTACAGGCAATACCAATGCAGCTTGCTATGTAATAGCAGAGAAGGCGGCGGAGATGATCTTTACAGATTCGTAAGGCTCGCGGCCTCCTTGTCCAGGAACCAGATCAATTTTTGACCTTTGATATAATAGGCTGGATATTGTGTCGCGTCATCTGCATTCTCCAGAATAGCCTTTACTTTTTCAGCCTTCTTGGCCCCGGTTACCAGGAATACAATCGTATCGGAATTGTTGATCACAGGACCTGTCATTGAGACTCTTTTTTGTCCTGAGGTCGGATGAGTGGCTACGTCACAGACTTTCTCACTGTTCATCAACTCGATGTTGTGAGGAAAAATAGAAGCTGTGTGGCCATCATCTCCCATACCCAATATCATCAGATCAATACTTGGAAGTCCATCCGCATTATTGCAGTTTTCTACCATCACCTGGCTGTACCTTTCCGCTTCTTCATCCGGATCATTTTCTCCCAGGATTCTGAAGATATTATCCTCTTCAATTCCAATAGGATCAAATAAGTACTCCTTGGTCATTTTGAAGTTACTCTCATCATCTTCTGGGGGGACGCATCTTTCATCTCCCCAAAAGAAAAACGCCTTTTGCCACTCGGTTGAAGATTGGTGTTGTTCAGCTAGATGTTTGAAGAGAAGTTTGGGAGTGGAGCCACCGGAAAGAGAGATAGTGGTGCGTCTGCTGTGATTCACTCTTTTTTCCAGAAAGTGCGCAAAAGCTTCTGCTACTTCCTGTGCTGTATCATATACTCTTATTTCTGGGTTCATAGCTCGCAATATTCTCCGTCATCGGTTAGGTTCTTACACGGGTACCTCCAATGCATGTTGTCCCCGTCTATCAGATCGTCTACATGTTCTGGACCCCATGTCCCAGCCGGGTAGCCGAACACTGGTATCGAATCGTCATTTTGCCAGGCATCCAGGATAGGATCAACAAATTTCCATGCTGCTTCAACACTATCTCCACGGGCATATAGGGTAGCATCAGATTGCATCGCGTCCAGGATCAACCTTTCGTATGCTTCCGGAACATAGGCATCTGCTAAGTCTTCATATAAGAAGTCCAGATTCACGTTTTTAACATTAAAACCTGCTCCAGGTATCTTAAAGCCCACTTTCATCAGCATTCCTTCATTAGGTTGTATTCGCAGGATCAGCATGTTTTGAGAGTTGCTGACTTCTGATTTCGGGAATAGATTATGATGATTCGGTTTGAAATGAATGACCACCTCGGATACTCTTGTCGGGAGTCTTTTTCCAGTTCTAATTAGGAAAGGCACTCCAGACCATCTCCAGTTGTCTATATAGAACTTCATGGCAACGAAAGTCTCGGTCTTGGAATCAGGATTTACACCCTCTTCCTCACGGTACCCTGTCATTTTTTCCCCGCCCACATTCGAGGCAATGTATTGTCCTCGGATTACATTGGTTTTTATGGTTTCAGAAGTGTAAGGTCTCAGCGACTGGAAGAGTTTTACTTTTTCATTTCTAATGCTGTCGGCATCCACCTTCGATGGAGGCTCCATGGCTACCAAAGAGACTAATTGAAGCAAATGGTTCTGGATCATGTCCCTTAGAGCTCCGGAGCCATCGTAATACCCACCTCTTTTTTCGACACCTACACTTTCAGCAGAGGTGATTTCCACACGATCTATGTAGTTGCGATTCCAAAGGGGTTCAAAAATGCTATTGGCAAACCTGGTCACGAACAGGTTTTGTACAGTCTCTTTGCCAAGGTAATGGTCAATTCTATAGATCTGTTTCTCTTTAAAGCATTCCTTTAATTCTGCATTCAGTGCCTGAGCCGTTTTTAGGCTATAGCCAAAGGGTTTTTCAATGATCAGGTGTTTCCATCCATTTTTCTCTTTATTCAGCTTGACACTGGCGAGGCCTTTGGATATCGGGCCGTAGAGCGAGGGAGGGGTAGATAGATAGAAGATGCAATTGCCTTCGGTACCTTGTTCGCTTTCAATCTTATCGAGACGCTCCTTCAGTGTTTCGAATGCACCATCTGCCGCAGTGTCAACAGGCTGGTACTGTAGCTTGGATGCAAACTCTTTTAATTGTGATTCGGAAATGCCTTCTTTATCCAGAAAAGTGCTTTCAAAAACGGTTTTCTCCCTGAAATCGTCATCGCTTAAGTTGGTACGGCCTACACCTAATACCACGAAGTTCTCTGGAAGCAGGTCGCCTTTGAATAGGTTAAAGACCGCAGGTATCAATTTTCTCGCGGTTAGATCCCCGGACGCGCCGAAAATAGTTAGGATCTGATTGTCAATCTTTGGTGTGCTCATGGATGTGTTCGGGTGAGAATGTCTCGAATATAAACCAGAATTTAATGGATTTGATTTCGTCGTTTTCAGTTCTTAGTAAACTGTCGAATATATAACTTGCCGCAAGCACTTACTTAACATCATATTTATGTCTTACGATTTTGGATTGGTTGGTCTTGGCGTCATGGGACGCAATTTTATTTTGAACGTAGCAGATAACAACTTTTCTGCCTACGGCTTGGATACAGACCCGGAAAAGGTTGAGGCCTTACGAAAGGAAGGCACTGGTAAGACGGTTGATGGTACAACTGACAAGGAAGTGTTTATTAAAGAGCTTTCTACACCCAGGAAAATTATGCTGCTGGTTCCGGCAGGCGGCCCCGTTGATAGTGTCATCAATGATCTTTTGCCTCATCTTGACCAAGGTGATTTGATAATCGATGGAGGTAATTCGTTCTTTACGGACACGGACAGACGTTTTGAAATGCTGAAGGAAAAAGGCATTCACTTTATGGGATGTGGTGTGTCAGGCGGTGCAAAAGGAGCTCGTTTTGGGCCCAGCATGATGCCTGGTGGTTCTGAAGCATCCTATGAAATAGTCAAGCCGGTATTTGAGGCTGCCTCTGCTAAAGTAGGAAGTGATCCATGTGTGGCTTTCCTTGGTAATGGATCGGCTGGCAACTATGTGAAAATGGTCCATAATGGCATTGAGTATGGTATGATGCAGCTTATCTCAGAAGTGTATGATGTCATGAGGAGTGGCCTTGGTAAGTCAAATGCTCAGATGCAGGAGACATTTGCTGAATGGAATGAAGGACGATTGCAGTCGTTCCTGGTGGAAATTACAGCTGATATCTTCACCCATGCGGATGAGGATGGGGGAGACCTGGTCGACAAGATTTTGGATAAGGCCAAGCAAAAAGGTACAGGCAAATGGACTTCTCAAAATGCAATGGATCTTGGTACTGCAATACCCACCATCGATGCTGCTGTGAGTATGAGAGAGATTTCAGCTTTAAAAGATGATAGAGTAAAGGCTGAAAACATCTACGGTACTAAAGCCACAGGTGGTGGCCTCCTGACTGTAGATCAGATTGAAACAGCCCTTTACGTTTCATTCATTGTTTCCTACGCGCAGGGTATGACCCAACTGGCATATGCATCGGAAGAATACGATTATGGATTGGATCTTGAAACAGTCTCCAAGATTTGGAGAGGCGGATGCATTATCAGGTCCGCTATCCTGGAAGATATGAGAAATGCCTATAAGGCAAATCCTAAGTTGACAAACCTTCTATTGGATGAGGACTTTGCGTCTGGAGTGAAAGGTGGTTTAGAAGACCTGAAGCAAACGGTGGGATTTGCCATTTCAAATAACATTCCGGTTATGGGATTGAGTGCTGGCTTAAACTATTTGCAAGCTTTCACATCAGGCAGGTTGCCATTAAATCTTATCCAGGCTCAAAGAGATCATTTCGGTTCTCATACTTACGAGCGAGTAGACAAGGAAGGTATTTTTCATACCGAATGGTAGACTATAGGTCTCTATGAGCGGCTAAAGCCGCACCTATGATACCAGCGTTGTTTCTAAGTGTTGCTGGAGCAACTTCACATTCTACGTCGAAGTGTTTACTGAAATTTTCATATTTCTTGGAGACACCTCCTCCGATGATGATCATGTCTGGCCAGAACAGGAACTCGACTAGTTGCAAATATTCGTTGACTCGCTTGCCAAATTCTTTCCATCCGAGATCTTCTTTTTCTCTTATGGAGTTAGCAGCGTAATGCTCTGCGATTTTGCCATGAAGTTTCAGGTGACCCAATTCTGTGTTAGGAAGAAGCTGTCCCTCTGAAAAAATAGCCGTGCCAATCCCTGTTCCTAGTGCTACCATCATGATGGTTCCGATCATGTCTTTGCCTGCACCAAATGCCACTTCTCCCTGACCTGCAGCATCTACATCATTGATAACATGAGCTTTACAACCGGTTACCTTCTCTATTTCAGTAGCAGCATTTACACCGATCCAGGAATCATCGATATTTGAGGCGGTCTTGACAATCTCATGCTTCACAGCCGCTGGGAAGCCACAGCCAATTTTACCTTTCCACTCCAGTCGATCCACAAGCTCTTTTACAGTGGCTATAACTGATTCAGGAGTAGCGGGTTGAGGTGTTGCTATTTTGTGTCGATCTGTTACAAGTGTTCCGCTTTCCACATTGACTATGGCACCTTTTATACCTGTGCCTCCAATGTCTATGCCTAACATTTCCATAACGGGAAATTAGAAATTACTTAGCATTTGGACCGATTAAACGAGGAGATTTATAAGATTCGAAAGCTTTCAATCGGTATACTGTGAAGATTTAAACTAAATGGCTATTCAGCTAAAAAGTCTTCTTCTATATCTGTCGGAACATCGTAGGGGAATCCAAACATGTGTTTGGCTTTGATCAATTGCGCCACCTTTTGTGGTACGGTCTCTTCCCATCCACTTTCGTTTTTTCCAATCAATTCCAGGATTTCATCTGAGATAATATGCAGATTATCCGTATTGGCATTTTCGAGATCCTGAATTTTGTGATTATCCCGAAGGTACTGTAGCAGATTACTTAGATGCTTAGCGGGTTCAAAATCTTCACTGGTGGTGATTTCGCCATCTTTTTCTTGCATAGGGTAGACATACAGCTTCACATTGCTACCAAATAGTCTGCTAAATGACTCTAGTATACCTCCATCAAGATTGGTGTAATATTTCTCGTCAAAGATTCGTATCAGATTGTTAAGACCTAAGATGATACCAAGCTTTCTTTTTCGGGTGAACTGGGAAAGGTATGATGCCAGTTTGTAATGTTCCTGATAATTGGAGATCAAGACATTTTGCCCAAGAGAACACAAGCAGTCCACTCTATCAAGGAAGTCCGCTTCATCGATATCGCCAGCAGTCGTCAGATCATTGATTGTAAGCTCAGCGAGCGTGATAATTTTTTCCTTCTCAACATCCTCTTCTTTGTGGAAGGCTCTGAGGCCATTGATCATCATGTCCACATTTACCATAGTAACCGGCCTAAATCTCCCTCTTATGACTACTACGTTCTTTTTGTAAAGTGCCTGCGAGGCCTGCATTACATTTCCCTTAGGGCCAAACATAGCGGCATGAGTCAATCCATTCTTTACCAGTTTGAGTGTCATCAATCGGTTATCGACATGGTGAAAATCGGGCCCTTCAATTTTGAACATGTCAATCTCAAAGCGATCTCTTGAGATATTGTCAGCCAGGCTATTCATGATATCCTCAGGATCTGCATTCTTATAACAGGCATGTATCATATTCACGCCGATGATCCCCAAGACCTGTTGTTGCCAAATAGCATCATTATCCTTCAGGTTAACATGGACGATGCACTCATTATAGTCCGCCCCTGGATGCAGCTGAAATCGGATACCTATCCACCCATGTCCAACATTCGTCTTGGCATAATTGAGTGTTTCCACCGTATTGGCGAAAGCAAAGAAATTTGTCCTTTTCGCTCTACCGGTAAGTCTTTGGGAGAGGAGGGTATATTCTTTCTCCAGCATCTTGTCCAGCTTTTCCTCGCATACATACCTGCTGGTTTTGCCATAGATGGCATCACTGAACGTCATGTCATAAGCTGACATGGTCTTAGCTATAGAGCCTGATGCAGCTCCCGCTTTGAAAAAGTGGGATGCAACTTCCTGGCCGCCTCCAATTTCGGCAATAGTCCCGTAGACTCTTTGATCAAGGTTGAGCTGTAGTGCTTTTTCCTTAGTAGTTAAGGTCTTGAATTGATCGTCCATGGCGTAAACCGATATTTGATTTAAAATTATTACAAATGATTGGGGTTAAAAGTTTGATCAAACATTTGTTTAGGTAGAAATAAAAAAAG